>WLHL01000003.1 GCA_009702755.1 Actinomycetota bacterium | reverse complement strand
TTGCGAGGTGCCATGTACACGTCGTTGTGACGACCGAGGTAGCAAGAGTCGTGATACACGATGCGGTCTTCAAGAGAAGCGCTACGCATATCCAACTTGCCTGACTCAATGAGGTATTCGAGGAATTCGCTGTGGTGAACAACTTCATAGTTGCCGCCCAACTGCGGGTACTCGTTCTTGAGTGTGTTGAAACAGTGTGGGCACTGCGTGATGATCTTCTTCACGCCCATGCCGTTCATCATTTCGATGTTTGGCAAAGCAAGCATCTGGAACAAGTACTCGTTACCGGAACGACGTGCAGAGTCACCTGTGCACATTTCGCTTGGTCCGAGAATTGCAACGTCAACATTGGCGCGCTCAAGGAGCTTGGCCATTGCTTGTGTCACCTTCTTGTTCTTGTCATCGAATGAACCGGCGCAACCAACCCAGTAGAGGTACTCGTGGTTGAAAGCGGCACCTGGATCAACAACTTCAACGTTGAGATCCTTTGCCCAATCAGCACGGTCGTCTTGGTTCATGCCCCATGGGTTGCCCTGGTTTTCCATTGCGCGGTAGGCGTTGCCCAACTCTGCAGGGAAGTTGCTCTCCATGAGTGACAAGTAACGACGCATGTCGAGAATCTTGTCGAGAATTTCAATGTTGACCGGACAGATTTCGTCACATGCCTTACAGGTGGTGCATGACCACACTTCTTCTGCGCTGATGCGCTCGAAGAGTGAGTTGGCTCCAATCTTGATTTCAGAATCAACAGACAACGGTGGCGACACTGTTCCGCCTGGTGCATGTGCAGCTGTTGCTGCCATGACTTCACCAGTCTTCAACACGATTTCGCGTGGGTCGAGTGGCTTACCTGTTGCGTGTGCAGGACACACGCTGGTGCAACGACCACACATGGTGCATGCGTCGGTGTCGAGCAATTGCTTCCATGTGAAGTCTTCAACGACTGCAGCACCGAAAGTCTCAAGAGATGTTTCGGTGAGGTTTGGCATCGCGCGCATTGCGCCCTTTGGACGATCGCGGTCCTTGAGGTACATGTTGAGCGGCGATGTGAAGATGTGACGCAACATCGTGATGGGCAACAGTGCGAGGAACGCAATGAATGAGAGTGCGTGAAGAATCCACATTGCCTGATGCCAGTTTTGAAGAACTTCAACGGAGTATCCATCAACAAGCTTTGACAATGGGAAGCCCACGAATGACCAGGCTTCAAAGTTTGAGCCGATGCCGCCTACTGGACGAATAGCGATACGGAACATTTCTGCTGCAAAGCCGGAAAGACCGATGAGCAACATCACGCCAAGGATGATGCCGTGCTCTGCCTTGGTCTTGATGCGAATGCGGTATGGCTGCTGTACGTAGCGACGGATGATTGCCCAGATCACACCACCGGTGAACATGAGGCCAGCGCCATCACCCACGGCTGCGTATGCCTGATACACCGAACCATGAAGGAACTTCAGCGACTCTGGCAACTGGTGATCAATTTCAAGAGTGGTGGTGACGCCCAAGAGAATGAGGAAACCGAAGTAGATCATCGAGTGCATCATTCCTGCGGCACCATCACGAAGGAGAGTGCGCATGTAGACACCTGCGCGATAGTCGGCAAGACGACGCTTTGCGTTCTTCGGTGTTGTCTTGCGACGATCTGGTGCTCCGCGTTCCCAGTTGCGAATGCGATCAGCGAAACGGAATGATCCCCAAATCAAGATTGCGGGGATGATGGTGTAGAACGCCATCTGAATCGGACCGGGGATTCCCTCGAAAACCTTTCGGCTGGTCGGCGAGTCATTGTGCCAATGGGTGATCTGGGGGATGATGCCCGATGCCAAGGTGAACGTACCGATACCGACGCCAAGGGCGATTGATATTTGGTACGGACGGAGGCGCTTTGGTGCCTTCTCGGTGGCGGGTGCTGCGTTCGTGCTCATAACGGAGACAACGCTAGTGGCATAAGGGTCTCAGAGCCGACCCCAGTTGTGGATAATGGGGTCTCAGACCCCAAAAAAATCAGGCTGACAATCAGCCAAAGTGGGCGCGGTCCAGCTCGCGAACGCGAGTGGCGAGGGCCTTGAGAAGCTTGCGAGAGATCGCCGGGATGTTGTCAATTGCTCCCTTGAGGGCGCGCTCGGAAATCACAAGCAAACGAACATCGGTGTCGGCGATGACGGCGGCAGTACGTGGACCATGGTCGAGGAGCGACAATTCGCCAATGACCGCACCGGACTTCACGGTGGCGACCTTCTTGCCATTGCGCTTCACCGTGGCAGAGCCTTCGAGAATGACATAGGCCTCGCGACCTGTCTGGCCTTGGTCCATGATGACCGTGCCTGCCTTGAGCACGCGCTCGGAGCTGCTCTTGACAACAAGAGAGAGTTCCTTAGAAGAGCATTCAGAAAAGAGTGCGATGTTGCGAAGGAGATCAACGGTGGACTTGGTACTTGCCATGTGCATAAGTGTAATCACGATGAGAGCACCACATTTTCACTGGAGCCAGTCTGATTCTGTTGGACTCGTCACATGTGACATCGGCACTGTGCCTCGTTCTCGCTCAAATCGTCGGTGTCCCGAGTTTCGGGACATTCGTTATGAGACGGAGAGAAGAGTGGGGCGGTAGTCCACAGGGATGGGTTGACCGAGCAACGCCAGAATCGTGGCAGCGATGTTCGAGATACCTGCATCAGAAACACCACCCGAAGTGATGGTGCGAGTTGAGTAATCAATCGCAATGAATGGCACTGGTGACAATGTGTGTGACTTCTTCGGTACAGCAACACCGTGCGCATCAAAAAGTGGCGCACCGTTCTTGTCGCGCTCGATGAGTACTTCACAGTTGCCATGATCAGCAGTGATGAGAAGTGTTCCGCGTGCAGCCTTGACTGCAGCGTTGACGCGAATAAGAGCTTCGTCAATTGCCTCGACTGCGATGATGGAAGCAGGGATATCACCGGTGTGTCCCACCATGTCGCCACCTGCAAAATTGCAACGAATAAAGGGGTATTTGCCGCTTTCGATTGCAGAAACAACAGCGTCACCTGTTTCTTTTGCTTTCATTTTTGGCAGCTTGTCAAACGAGACATTGTCCGAAGGAATCTCTTCCCATGTTTCAAGTTGCGCATTGAATTTCTCTGAACGGTTGCCATTCCAGAAGTACGTGACGTGTCCAAACTTTTGCGTTTCTGCCACGGCGTATTGCGCAATGCCAGCAGTCGCGAGCAACTCCGACACAGTGCCGGTCACGCGTGTTGGTGGAACGAGGAAATGTGCAGGGATACCCATGTCGCCGTCATACAACGTCATGCCAACAACGAGAAGATTCTCGGGCAGTGGTCCTCGAGCAAATGCAGTGAAGGGCTCTTCGGTGAGTGCGCGATAGATCTCCACCACGCGGTCGCCACGGAAGTTGAAGATGACAACGGCATCGTTGTTATGCATGGCTCCGACAGGAACACCTGCCTCGTCGACAACGGTGAAGGGGGGCAAGTACTGGTCGCTCACGCCTGCGTCTTCGCCACGAAGTGTGGCCAAGGCAGCTGCGGCAGAAGGGAATGGACGGGCTGTTCCTTGCGCATGGGCCTTCCAGCCATTTTCAACAATGGTCCAATCAGCCTCGTAGCGGTCCATCGTCACGATCATGCGACCGCCGCCCGAGCCCACGAGCGCGGTACAGCGATGGGTGGAGGCAGTCTCAGCCAGGAATGTCTCGAGATCGGCGAGATATGCCTCTGCCGTGCCGTCGATGACATCACGACCATCAAATAAGGGGTGAATCACGATTTTTTGGGCACCTGCGGTGGCGGCAGCGGTGACCAAAGCCTTGAGATGGCGAATATGGGAGTGCACATTGCCGTCGGACAAGAGACCGACGAAATGGATCTGGTTCTGCTGGCGAGCCATGACCATTTGCCAGGTTTCGCCCCAGATATCGCCATTACGGAAGGCTTCTTCGACTTGTTTGGCGCCCTGGTCGAAGATGCGACCGGCACCCATGATGTTGTGGCCTACCTCTGAATTACCCATGTCGGCATCGGTGGGGAGGCCCACTGCTACGCCATGGGCATGAATGGGGAGCGAAACGACTGGCTGGCCATCAACCGTGCCCCCGATGGCGCCGAGAAGAAATGGTGCAGCCGCGGAGGTGACGGCATTGTCAGCGGTAGGGCCTTCGAGCCCCACGCCATCAAGGATTGCGAGAACCAATGGAGAGGAAGCGGTGTTGGATTCGGGGGAAGCCATCCCGTCAGACTAAACGCCAAACGGCCTTCCTCAAAGTTGAGTGTACTTGTATCAAGTTTCTTGTCACGTTGGTTGCAACAGGGGTTAGCACTCCCTTATCCTGACTGCTAACCCCCAACCTCTTCTCTTGAAGGAGTCCACCATGGCAAAAGCAGTCGGTATCGACCTCGGAACAACCAACTCCGTCGTATCTGTTCTTGAAGCAGGCGAACGAGTTGTCATTCCCAACGCAGAAGGTGCTCGCACCACACCATCAATTGTCGCTTTCTCAAAGACTGGCGAAGTCTTGGTTGGCGAAGTTGCCAAGCGTCAGGCAATCACTAACCCTGATCGCACCTTCCGCAGCATCAAGCGCGAGATGGGCAAGTCCTGGATGTCAGAAGACATCGATGGCAAGAAGTATTCACCGCAGGAAATCAGCGCTCGCATCCTTATGAAGTTGAAGCGTGACGCAGAGGCCTACTTGGGCACAACAGTGACCGACGCCGTCATCACTGTTCCTGCATATTTCAATGACGCAGAGCGCACCGCAACAAAAGAAGCTGGCGCAATCGCCGGCCTCAATGTGTTGCGCATCATCAACGAGCCCACTGCAGCAGCACTTGCATATGGCCTCGACAAGTCATCACAGGACGAAACAATTTTGGTGTTCGACCTTGGCGGCGGAACATTCGACGTTTCCGTTCTTGAAATTGGCGATGGCGTTTTCGAAGTGAAGAGCACCCACGGTGACACTCACCTTGGTGGCGACGACTGGGACCAACGCATCATCGATTGGTTGGTGCAGCAGTTCAAGGGTGCACATGGTGTTGACCTTGCGCAAGACCGCATGGCAATGCAGCGTTTGAAGGAAGCAGCTGAAAAGGCAAAGATCGAACTCAGCCAAACACAGCAGACACAAATCAACTTGCCGTTCATCACTGCAACAGCCGAAGGCCCGCTGCACCTTGACGAGCAGTTGTCACGCTCAAAGTTCCAGGAAATGACTGCAGATCTTGTCGAGCGTTGCCGCGTTTCCTTCGAGAAGGCATTGTCCGATGCAGGCATGAAGAAAGACCAAGTGAATCACGTGATTCTTGTTGGTGGTTCGACACGTATGCCAGCAGTGCAAGATCTTGTGTTCAGCCTCACTGGCAAAGAGCCAAACAAGACAGTGAACCCGGACGAAGTTGTTGCCGAAGGCGCAGCAGTGCAGGCCGGTGTTCTCAAGGGTGAAGTGAAGGACGTTCTTCTTCTCGACGTGACTCCATTGTCACTTGGTATTGAAACCAAGGGTGGCGTGATGACCAAGTTGATTGAGCGCAACACCACTATTCCTACTCGTCGCACCGAAGTGTTCACCACTGCAGATGACAATCAGCCATCAGTAGAGATCAAGGTCTTGCAAGGCGAGCGTGAAATGGCTGCGTACAACTCCGAGCTCGGAACATTCACGTTGTCCGACTTGCCAGCAGCACCACGCGGTGTACCTCAGATTGAAGTCACCTTCGACATTGATGCCAACGGCATTGTTGTGGTGTCCGCGAAAGACCGTGCCACCAACAAAGAAAACAAGATGCAAGTGCAGAACGCTTCTTCGTTGAGCAAGGACAAGATCGAAGAGATGATTCGCGATGCCGAAGCACACGCCGAAGACGATCGTCGTCGTCGTGACGAAGCAGAGATTCGCAACAACGCTGATGCACTTGTGTACCAAACAGAGAAAACATTGCGTGAGCAAGGCGAGAACGTCTCCGCTGAGGAGAAGGATGCTGTTGAAGGTCCGTTGTCAGCTTTGAAGGCAGCGATTGCCGGAAATGATCTTGAACAGATCAAGTCAGCAACGGAAACGTTGATGGGCGCAAGCCAAGCATTCAGCCAGAAGTTGTACGAAGCAGCAGCGCGTGACAGCGGTGCAGCGGGAACTTCAGCATCTGGCGCATCGGCTCCATCCGATGATGACATCGTCGATGCTGAAATTGTTGACGAGCAATAAGCCATGACGGACGAAACTGTCGAACAGCCCGAAGAGGGTGCGACCGACATTGTCGAGGAAGTCGCTGTTGAGCACGACATCGAGGCTCTGCTTGCGGAGCGCAATGAGTTCAAAGACATTGCGTTGCGTTTACAAGCAGACTTCGAGAACTACAAGAAGCGCATGACGCAAACGCAGTCTGATGAGATTGCGCGCGCGACTGGTCGACTTGCTGAATCACTTTTGCCAGTGCTTGACGCTTGCGAAGCAGCTTTCGCACACGGTGCTGAAGGAGTGGAACCCATCTGGTCATCGCTCATGGGTGCCTTGAAGTCTCAAGGTCTTGTGGCAATGGATTTGTTGGATCAGCCGTTCAATCCAGAACTTGCAGAAGCAGTGATGACAGAACCCGGCGACGGCGGTGAACCAATCGTGAGCGAAGTGTTGCGCACTGGGTACGAGTGGAAGGGCCGCGTCTTGCGTGCGGCCATGGTGAAGGTAAAGGGATAAGCCTTGGCTGCCCAACGTGATTGGTTTGAAAAGGACTACTACGCAGTCCTTGGCGTCTCGAAAGAGGCCACCGACAAAGACATCACGAAGGCGTACCGTCGCTTAGCGCGACAGTTTCACCCTGACACCAACCCAGGCAACAAGCAGGCAGAAGAGAAGTTCAAAGACATCTCTGCTGCGTACGACGTTGTCGGTGACGCCGCAAAGCGCGCAGAGTACGACGAAGTGCGTCGCATGGGACCATCAGCTGGTTTTCCCGGCGGCGGCATGGGCTTCGATACGGGCGGCGCTGATTTCGGCGACATCCTCGGTCAGATGTTCGGTGGCCGTGGTCGTCGAGGCGGTGGCAGTGGTGTCGGACCACAACGCGGTGCGGACATTGAGTCCACACTGAGTCTTTCTTTCGAAGAAGCAGCACATGGTCTCACCACGTCGTTGCATCTGACGGCTGATGCGGTGTGTTCATCGTGCACTGGCTCAGGTGCACGTCCTGGTACATCACCAAAGATGTGCAGTGCATGTGGTGGTCGCGGATCTGTTGCAAACAACCAAGGTCCATTCGCAATGTCTTCGCCATGTCGTTCATGTGGCGGCAAGGGCAACATCATTGAATACCCGTGCAGCACATGTCGTGGCAATGGCATTGAACGTCGCCCACGTGAAGTCAATGTACGTATTCCAGCCGGAGTCGATAACGGTCAACGGATTCGTTTGAAGGGCCGTGGAACACCTGGTCGTAATGGTGGCCCAGCAGGAGATTTGTTTGTTGAGTGTCGAGTCGCTCCCCATGCTGTCTTTACGCGTGAAGGATTGACCTTGCTTGTGCGGGTTCCCATCTCATTTACAGAGGCAGCGCTCGGAGCAACCATTTCGGTCCCCACATTGAGCGAAGGTGAAGTCACGCTTCGTTTGAAGCCAGGCACTCAGTCCGGTTCACGCCATCGCGTCAAGGGCAAAGGAATCGCCAATTCAAAAACTGAAGGCGACCTCATCGTCACCGTTGAAGTGTCTGTACCTACTGACCTCAATAAAGAAGAGCAAGCTGCTGTTGAAGCGCTGCATGACGTCTTGCGTCCACCTCGTCAACAGGGGAACTCGTAATGCCTCCGCAACATCAAGCGGTGTATGTCATCTCGGTGGCAGCGGAACTCGCCGGCATGCATCCACAAACATTGCGCATCTACGAGCGTCGTGGATTGTTGACACCCGCACGAACAACCGGTGGTAATCGTCGCTACAGCGATTTCGACATCATGCGCTTGCGGCGCATTGCCGAACTTGCTTCCACCGGCATGAATCTTGAAGGCATCCGACACGTGATGTCTTTAGAAGAAGAAGTCATTCGACTTCGAACAGAAGTGGCAGAACTGCGCCAGGGACTTATCGATGCAGTGAACGCACTTGAACAGCGATCTTCGGGAGCATTGGTGCCACTTCGTCGTGCCATCACGCTCTACAACGATCGCCCCAGCATTTTTGATCCCAACCGATAACCACATAGGAGGCCACCAACATGGCAATCGATCCGAAAAAGTGGACAACGAAGACGCAAGAGGCTGTCGCTGCTGCTGGCGATATGGCACGCAGTAACGGCAACCCTGAAGTCACAGTTGACCATGTTCTCTCCGCAATCCTCAATCAGCCCGAAACAATTGTTCCGCCATTGCTACAGAAACTTGGTGTTGCACCAGGCATGTTGCGCGCGAAAGCAGATGAAAATCTCGGACGCCTTCCGCGTGCAGAAGGTGGCGCAGAACCGCGAATGAATCGCGAACTCAGCAACGTGCTGGAGAACGCCGATGCTGTTCGTAAAGATTTACGCGACGACTATCTGTCGGTCGAACACCTTGTCCTCGCGATGAATCAACGTGTGGGTATTGGCAGTGAAGAAATGCTGCAAGCATTGCGAGATGTTCGCGGTTCGCATCGCGTGACGACACCAGATCCGGAATCACAATTCGCTGCTCTCGAGAAGTACGGACAAGACCTCACCGCTCGTGCACGGGCCGGCAAGATCGACCCCGTTATTGGTCGCGACGAAGAAATTCGCCGTGTGATTCAAGTGTTGTCTCGCCGTACGAAGAACAACCCGGTGCTTATTGGTGAACCCGGAGTCGGCAAGACAGCAATTGTTGAAGGCCTTGCGCGACGTATCGCTGATGGCGACGTGCCCGAGGGTTTGAAGAACAAGCGACTTGTCTCGCTTGATATTGCTTCGATGTTGGCGGGCGCAAAGTACCGCGGTGAATTTGAAGAACGCTTGAAGGCAGTGCTGAAAGAGATCACTGACTCCAATGGCGAAGTGATCACGTTCGTTGATGAGATGCATACGTTGGTGGGTGCCGGTGGCGGTTCTGAAGGCGCCATTGATGCAGGCAACATGATTAAGCCCATGTTGGCCCGTGGCGAACTGCGCATGGTGGGCGCCACCACACTTGATGAGTTCCGCAAGTACGTAGAGAAAGACCCTGCGCTAGAGCGTCGCTTTCAACAGGTGTATGTCGGTGAACCCACAGTGCCTGACACGATTGCAATTCTTCGTGGCTTGAAAGAGCGATACGAAGTGCACCATGGTGTGCGTATTCAGGACTCAGCTCTTGTGAGTGCAGCGGTCTTGTCGAATCGATACTTAACAAATCGTTTCTTGCCAGACAAAGCAATCGACCTTATGGATGAGGCAGCAAGCAAGCTGCGTATCGAGATTGACTCATTGCCCACCGAGATTGACATTGTGCAACGACGCATTCTGCAATTAGAAATTGAGAAAGTTGCGCTTGAGAAAGAAACTGACAGCGCGTCGATTGAGCGGTTGGGTTCTCTGCAGGATGAACTTGACGAACTGCAAGCACAAGTTGATGTCATGAAGACTCACTGGGAAGCAGAACGCGAAGCGATTTCAGCGATTCGTACTTTGAAAGAAGAACTTGAGAACCTCCGCACGCATGTTGAACGTGAGACTGATCTTGAAATAGCTGCAGAGATTCGATACGGACGTATTCCTGAATTGGAGCGTCGTATTGATGAAGCAACTCAACACTTAGACGTGCTGCAAAAAGACAATCGCATGTTGAAAGAAGAAGTGGACGCAGAAGACATTGCAGAAGTGGTGTCGAAATGGACAGGTGTTCCTGTGAGTCGTCTCCTTGAGGGAGAGATGCAGAAACTTGTTCACTTGGAAGCGCTTCTTCATAAGCGAGTGATTGGTCAAGATGCGGCAGTCACCGCTGTGGCAAATGCAATTCGACGCAGTCGCGCTGGCTTGTCAGATCCGAATCGACCCATTGGTTCGTTTATGTTCCTCGGGCCAACAGGTGTGGGTAAAACAGAGCTTGCTCGTGCGCTCGCTGAGTATTTGTTTGACGACGAAAAAGCCATGGTGCGTATCGACATGGCGGAGTACATGGAGAAGTACTCCGTGAGTCGCCTCATTGGTGCACCTCCGGGATACGTGGGATACGACGAAGGTGGGCAGTTGACAGAACTTGTTCGTCGTCGTCCGTACAGCGTTGTTTTGCTTGACGAAGTAGAGAAGGCTCACCCTGATGTATTCAATGTGTTGCTGCAGGTACTCGACGACGGGCGCTTGACCGACGGACAAGGCCGCACTGTTGACTTCACCAATGTTGTGTTGATCATGACGAGCAATCTTCCGGGTGAACCCATCGAATACTTCCGTCCAGAGTTTGTGAATCGCATCGATGAGATTGTGCGCTTCCGTTCACTGACCGAAGAAGACCTCGCCCACATTGTGGAGATTCAGTTGGAGCATCTCGTTGCGCGGATGGCAGAGCGACGCATTCTGTTGCAAGTCACTCCGGCTGCGCGCTTGATGTTGGGCGCAAAGGGATTTGATTCATCCTTTGGTGCACGACCACTGAAGCGATTGATTCAACGAGAGATTGCGGACAAAGCGGCAATCATCATTCTTGAAGGCGGTGTCGCCGAAGACGGAATCATTCGCGTTGATGTCGTCAATGACGAGTTAACTGTGACAACGGTGACGCAGTAGTTAACTGAAGCGACGGCGAATTGCATTGCCGTGCGCGGAGAAACCTTCGTGGTCTGACATCGACACGATTGTTTGCGCCATGCGACGCAATGCAGATTCGTTTGCTTTTGCAATTGCTGTGCGCTTAAGGAATGCATCAACAGTGATGCCCGACGACACGTGAGCGAACCCGCTTGTGGGTAGTGATGCAGGAGCACCGATCACAAAGTTGCCTGCACTGAATGGTGTGTTCTGCCCAATGAGAATTTCGCCGGCATTAATCAAGAGGTCGAGCAACTGCTCTTCATGTTGAGGATCAACTGCAATCTGCAGATGTTCTGGTGCATACATGTTGGACACTTCAGCAGCCTCGGTGAGGTTCTTCACCAGAATCGCTCCGCCGTTTGGTCCCAATGAAGATCGAGCTGCAGTCGCACGCACTTGCGGCAGATCATCAAGCTGAAGTGCAAGTTCTGCATCGACGGCTTCGATGACATCTTCCGACGTGCACACCAGAACAACACTCGAATCAGTGCCGTGCTCGGCCTCAATCAACAGGTCTGCTGCCAACTTGCCGATGTGCGCTGTGTGATCAGCGATGACAAGGCTCTCGGTGGGACCGAGCAACATCATTGTGGCCAAGCCATGGCGCTGCATTTCAACTTGGGCGATGGTGACAGCAGGGCTACCCGGACCCATCACCTTTCGAACCTTTGGAATGGTGGCGGTGCCAAACCCCAAAGCGGCAATGCCGGCGGGGCCATTCACGCGAAAAACGTTCGTGATGCCGAGGAGTCGACACACGACCAACACGGCGGGGTCGACTTCGCCCTGACCACCAGGGACTGGCGGGACAATCAAGGTGATGTTCGGTACTCCTGCAACTACTGCGGGAACGCCCAATTGGTATGCCACTGATGGATAACTGGCTTTCCCGCTGGGCACAAAAAGGCCAACACTGGAAATGGGAGTGATCTTCTCGCCAGCAATCAGACCGTTCTCAATCTCCATTTGCCAGTCGCTATTGCGCTCGAGAACCTGATCATTAAAGGCTCGAAGGTGGGAAATGGCGTCGATGATGGCGTTTTCGACTGCGGGGTCGATCTGTGCCGAAGCAATTTCTTCCTCAGTGACACGCAATTGGTCGGGGGTAAGGCGAATTCCGTCGAATTTGGCCAAAGCATCGCAGACTGCTTCGTCGCCACGAACCCGCACATCATCAATAAGGAGATTGATGGAAGCTCGCAAGGTGGGCTCAAAGATGTCATCAAGGCCACGACGACAGAGGTCATCGCGTTGCTGGGGGGTCATGGAAGACCACTGCTGGCGCCTAAGGACTGCACTCACACCTAGAAACCTACCCGTGAGGCACTATTCACGGGGCTTGTATTAGCAAGAACAAGTAGTGTCAATACACGTTCCGAAAGGGGAGCGTTCATGGCTGTCACCGTTGTTGTAGGTACCCAGTGGGGCGATGAAGGCAAGGCCAAGGTCATTGACCTCCTCGCCGCATCGCACAGCATCGTTGCTCGCTATCAAGGCGGACACAATGCGGGTCACACAGTTGTTATTGGCGACCAAAAATACGCTTTGCAGTTGACGCCCAGTGGCGTCTTCTATGACACCGTCACGCCAGTGATTGGCAACGGAGTTGTTGTTGACCTCCCCACACTCTTCAAAGAAATTGATTCGCTTGAATCTCGTGGAATCTCCACTGCACGTTTGAAAGTGTCGAGCCTGGCGCACCTCATCTTCCCGTGGCATCAAGCCATCGACGCTGCTCTCGAAGCTGCTCGTGGTGACGGAAAGATTGGAACAACGTTGAAGGGCATCGGACCTGCGTACGTTGACAAGGTCAAGCGTTCAGGTATTCGCGTGGGCGAAGTTCTCAACGCCGCAACGTTTGAAACAAAAGTGCGTGAGCGAGCAACTGCTGCTCGTCGTGAAGTGAGCGACATCGGTGGCGACACTTTTGATGTCGAACAAGTTGTTGCAGAGTTTGTGGCCTATGCAGCACGACTTGTTCCGTATGTTGCTGACACCGTGAACCTATTGCACGATGCACGTGAAAAAGGTGAACACATTCTGTTGGAAGGTGCACAAGCAACATTCCTTGACGTTGATCACGGAACATACCCGTACGTCACTTCTTCGAACCCCACGAGTGGTGGCGCTGCAGTGGGTTCTGGTCTCGGACCACGCCACATTGATCGTGTTGTCGGAATTGCAAAGGCGTACACAACACGTGTGGGAATGGGACCTTTCCCTAGCGAGCTCACTGATGCACTCGGCGAAGCACTCGTTGACATCGGCCGAGAGTACGGCACTGTCACCGGTCGTCGCCGTCGCACAGGATGGCTCGACACAGTGATGCTTCGTCACGCAATGCGCCTGAATTCCTTAACTGAAATTGCCCTCACCAAGTTGGATGTTCTTGACACCTTTGATGAAGTCAAGGTGTGTGTTGGTTACAAAATCAATGGCGAAATTGTGAAGAACTATCCGGACACTGTGGAGCGCCTCGCTCAAGTGGAACCAGTGTGGGAAACACTGCCGGGTTGGAAGAGCAGCACAGAAGGAATTACTTCTTTTGATGCATTACCCGAGAGCGCGCAACGCCTAGTTGCCATTGTGGAACGTGAGACGGGAATTCCTGTCACGATGGTGGGCACTGGTCCTTCCCGAGATGCGATGGTGGTTCGTTCATGATTCAGCGTTACTCAACTCCTGAAACCGATGCACTGTTCTCCGAAGTGGGGAAGATGTCGCGGTGGCTCGAGATTGAGTTGTGCGTCGCTGAAGCAATGGCTGAAGCAGGTGTCGTGCCAGCAGATGCGGCGAAAGCATGTCGTTCCAATGCGCCGGCGATCACAGATGCATTTGTTGCAGAAGTAGAAGCGCGTGAAGCAATCACGAATCATGATGTTGCTGCGTTTGTTGATGTGGTGCAGGCAGCGATTGGTTCGCCCGCCGGATCATGGATTCACTACGGACTCACCAGTACCGATGTTGTGGACACCGGATTGTGCTGGGCACTGCGTGATGCATGTCAATTGATTGATGCAGCACTCACCGACCTTGTGGGTGTGGTGACAAAGATGGCAACGGATCATCGTGGATCAGCAATGATCGGTCGTACGCACGGCATTCATGCAGAGCCAACGACATTCGGTGCCAAGATTGCGTTATTCGGATTGCAGTTGTTGCGCGATCGTGATCGCTTGCGTCATGCCGCAACCAATATTTCGGTTTGCAAGCTGTCGGGTGCAGTCGGAACGTATTCCAATATTTCACCCGCAGTAGAAGCAGCTGTTGCACAGCGACTTGGGCTTGTGCCAGTGCCTGCAACACAAGTGGTCTCGCGCGATCGCCATGCTGAATTCCTGTATGCCTGCGCAAGTATCGGTACAACGTTGGAAACAATCGCAGTAGAACTTCGGCATCTTCAGCGCACAGAAGTTAATGAAGTACGTGAAGGCTTTAGTGCCGGACAAAAGGGTTCTAGTGCGATGCCACACAAGCGCAACCCGATTAGTGCTGAAACAATTACAGGCTTGTCACGTGTGTTGCGTGCCAATGCACAAGTGGGATTGCAAGATGTGCCGCTATGGCATGAACGTGACATCTCACACTCATCCGCAGAACGAATCGTGCTTCCTGATTCCGCATCGCTTGCGCTGTACATGGTGAAGCGAATGTCGCGCTTGCTGGGAAATCTTGAAGTTGATACCGATCAGATGGTCAAGAATCTGAATTCTTTACACGGCGTGGTGTTCTCGCAATCGATTCTTCTCGCACTGGTGGAATCAGGAATGACTCGTGATGATGCGTATCGCATTGTTCAGAGTGCAGCACGAACAGCTATTGAAACGTCGACGCCATTGCGCGATGTTTTGGTTGCCGACAAAGCAGTCACACTTGATGCATCACTCATTGATGCTGCGTTTGACCTTGATCGTGTCTTGCAACATGCAGGCAGGGCAGTTGACGCCCTGAATGCGGCTCAGTAGTTAATCGCGCTCGATACCAGCGCGCTTGAGCACTGCTGGCGTCACGCCAAACTCACGCCATGCGTCGTAGGTGATCTCGTTACGCACGCTGAATGAACGCGCCACTTTGATGAAACGAGCTTCTGCGGTACCGACTTCAGTCTTTGTCTTCATGCCGGCGAGTTCTGTCCGCAAGTTGAGGCGCTCTTGAATGAGGCGCACTTTGGTGACAGGGTCGGCCGTCTTCAGTTCGGTTGCAATAACGGCCAGGCGCTTCGTAATTGACTCGGGAGTGCGACGACGTCCGCGCTTTGGTTTGATGGCTTCCACAATCTCGAGATACTCGCGAATGACACGTCCCTCGGTGCGCCCATTAGCAAGAGCGTTCTTGTGAGAAGCGCTCATTGTGGATGTTTTGGGGGAACTCTTTTTGGTAGCCATATCAACTCTCTTCTCCACAGTAACTACTTACTAATGAAGATTCCTAGTCGTAAGTTTTATTGCGCAACTTTAATGTATTTATTGGTTGCAAGCCTCAAATAGTTTGATGTCGCTACTAGTGTCGCATGCAATGACGAACTTGTATCCGCACACACCGACTGGCCTTCGTGAACTGTCTCCCACACTGGCGAAATTGCGCGATCACGTATTTCAGTACTCCGTGAAAACTGGTGACTTCACCTTGAAATCCGGGCGCAAGAGCACGTGGTTTCTCGACACAAAACAAACAATGTGTCGCCCCGACGGAATGTTGTTGGTCGCGCAGGCCGCTCTAGATGTAATTCCTAGTGACGTCACTGCCATTGGTGGGCTGACAATGGGTGCTGATCCGGTGGCGTACGGCATTGCGGCCATAGCTGCAACACAGGGAAGAAATCTCCGAAGCTTCAGTGTGCGCAAAGAAGCAAAAGACCATGGTGTCACTGGCCGCATTGCTGGGGCATTACAGGTGGGCGACAAAGTTGTCATCACCGAAGACACCGTGACTCGTGGAACCAGTCCACTCGAGGCCGTCGAAGTTGTTCGAGCATTCGGTGCTGACCCGGTTCTCATCACAGTGATTGTGGACAGAGGCGGCACATGCGGAGCCATGGCGAAAGAAGCGGGACTTACATTTGTCCCACTTCTCACAGCAGAAGATTTGGGCTTCGATTTCGGTTCATAGTCACAGCAGTGACTTTCTTTGCGTTTGAACAGTTCTGAAAGAATGGACAGATGAAGAAGATTGCTTTTGCTGCTCTCGCAGTATTCGCGTTGTCATCCTGTGGTGATGCAACCACAACTGACTCAACGTCAGTAGCGCCAACAACCGTCGCTACAAATTCATCTGATGAGTCGAACACGGAGACTTTCACGTTGACCGTCGGTGAGAACTCTGGCGCCAAGAACATCGTTTCGTTTACAAAAGGTTCCAATGTTGAACTAACCATCGTGAACCCCAATGCAGACGATGAAGTGCATCTTCATGGGTATGACCTCACAACCGGAGATTTACCAAAAGGTGAAAAGGGAGTTATCAGCTTTATTGCTGATGAAGCCGGTGATTTTGAGATCGAGAGCCACATCACCGAAGAGGTTCTCTCCATCATTCGAATTTCTGAATAATGGGTATTGCACAACTGTTTGAACTCACGGACCATGGCACGGATGTCATGGTGGGCGAAGGATTCGCGTATCCCTGGGGCGGCTTGTATGGCGGACACATCGTTGCGCAATCGTTACGTGCTGCATCACACACTGTTGAAGAAGGTTTTCTTCCTCACTCTGTTCGTGCGTACTTCATTCGACGTGGTGACAACACCGAAACAGTGCGTTACGAAGTTGATCGAATTCGCAATGGCCGTAGTTTCTCCACACGTCGAGTTGTCGCACGTCAATCAAATGGCGCCATCTTGAACTTGGAAGCCAGCTATCAACTGCCAGAACCATCGGCAGAAGTGACAGTGGTGTCAATGCCATCGGATATTCCTCGTCCTGATGATCTCGCACCGACAGATACGTGGTCGCCACACATTGAGCAGCGTGAAATTCCTTTCGACTTCATTTCGAAAGATGCTCGTGATGGTTCGGGACGACTGATGAGTTGGTATCGCACAAAGGAAGACTTTGGCGACGATCAACTCATGCACCGGTGTGCATTGGCGTATTTGTCCGACGACTTGCCAACGGGTGCCGTCATTCGTGGCGTTCCGGAATTGCGCAAGAAGTGGAACGTAGAGAACGCGTTCTTCTCAGCAAGCCTTGATCACACGATTTGGTTTCATCGCGATATTGATTCGAGCAAGTGGCATTTGTACGAAATGAACTGTCATTCGTATCGCAACAGCCGCGGTCTGGCCTTCGGGTACGTGTTCGCTGAAGATGGAACACATGTTGCGACGGTGGCGCAAGAAACACTGGTTCGTCTCAGCGACTCCAAGTAAACAAAAACGACGACCCGAAGGTCGTCGTAGATGGTGGTCGAGACCGGCGTCGATCCGGTGACCCCACGCTTTTCAGGCGTGTGCTCTGCCAACTGAGCTACTCGACCGTGCAGACCGCCGGATTGCTCCGGCTGATCAACAAGACAATGACGATCCGCCATTGATGGCGGTCCCGACGGGACTCGAACCCGCGACCTCCGGCTTGACAGGCCGGCGTGAACTCCAACTTCACCACGGGACCTAGTGGAAACCACTTGGTCACTTTGCACCCCCAACGGGATTCGAACCCGTGCCGCCACCTTGAAAGGGTGGTGTCCTAGGCCACTAGACGATGGGGGCTAGAACGACTCCGGTTGAGAGCAATAAAACACTATCGGCAGGAGTGCGCTAATGCGCCCCTTGAATCTAGGGACTTTCAGCCGTTAGACAACGTGTCAACTGTCCATTCCAGTAACCAGCCCAAATATCCATACAGCTGAGCCTGACCAAAAGTGGGGTCGTCGTCTTCAATATCGTCAGTGTCTTCGTCCTCAGAAACTCCCAAGAGCGTGCCCAGCACCAATCTCAGGCTGTTGAGCACCATCATGAACGCATACAGCTGGGCCTCAGAAATGGGCTCCTGAGTACCGAGGACCTCTCGCACGGTCGCGATCGATGAGGCTCGCGATGCGCTGAGTTCGTCGCGCATGTAGCCCTGATATTCAGCATCAAGGTCGGGGTTCTCGTGATATGCGGTGGGAAAGAGACGGCGCAGGCGAGGGTCTGTGTGCTCGGCGGTCAGAACTTCTTCCAACTGATCCACAAAAGCGAGCATCGTTTCGCGTTCGGAGTCGGTCAGGTTGATGCGAAAGACACCATCGCCTAGTGCCTCAACAGGCCCGGTTTTCTTGCGCTTTCTCATGAATCCTTCTGTGAGTCCTTCTGCATGGTTGCCCACAAACCGTGCTCATGCAGACGAAAGACATCAATTTCAGCGTGCTCGCGTGTGCCACTAGAGACGACCGCGCGGCCTTTCTCATGAACATCCAGCATCAACAGGTCAGCCTTTTCCTTTGAATAACCGAAAAGTTTCTGGAAAACGAAAGAGACGTACGACATCAGGTTGATGGGGTCATTCCAGACCAGAACAATCCACGGAAGATCAGTTTCTGTCGTCTCGTGAACATCGGGTTCAGCCACCTGGGTGTCAGAAGCATGGGTATCCCATGGTCTGATGACGGGGTCTGTGGTGAATGGCACTGAAACATTGTGCTGCCGATTGGTCGTCTTTGCTTACCAGCCATACGATGAATGACTGTGCCCCTCAATGTTCGTCCCGTCGTCCCCTCGCGCCTGACTAGCCGCGGACACAATTCTGGTCGTGCTCCTCGATCCGTTGTTGGTGGCTACATTGCTCTCACAAAGCCCCGAATCATTGAGTTGTTGCTTATCACCACGGTTCCAACGATGGTGGTGGCAGAAGGCGGTTGGCCCGCATTCAGTCTCATTCTGATTACGTTGATTGGCGGCTCGTTGGCTGCCGGCGGCGCGAATGCAATCAACATGTACATCGATAGGGACATTGATGCCTTGATGGAGCGCACGAAGACTCGTCCTTTGGTGACTGGCCTGATCGCCCCAAGAAACGCCCTTGTTTTTGCTATTTCGCTTGAAATTCTCGCTTTTGCGGTCTTGTGGGCTGGTGCCAACTTCTTGTCGGCATGTTTGGCATTGTCGGCCACGTTCTTCTACGTGTTCGTCTATTCCTTGTGGCTGAAGCGCACGAGTAAGCAGAACATCGTTATCGGCGGCGCCGCTGGGGCTGTTCCCGTATTGGTCGGCTGGGCTGCGGTCACCAATTCGTTGTCCTGGACCCCTTGGCTTCTGTTCTTGCTCATCTTCTTGTGGACCCCTCCACACTTCTGGGCATTGGCCATTAAGCACCGCGAGGACTACACGGCGGCCGGAGTTCCCATGCTTCCCGTGGTGGAAAGCCATGAGAAGGTCATCCGATCCATGGTTCTGTACACAATCGCACTAACTATTTCCAGCTTGGTGATTATCCCGGTGGGAGACATGGGCTGGGTTTACGGCATCTCGGCCGCAGTGCTTGGCCTGGGCTTCTTGTGGGGCACAATCGCACTAGGTCGATCCGATAGTCCAGCGGCATCGATGAAGCTGTTTTCGTTCTCGATTTCGTACATCACGGTCCTCTTCGTCGCCCTGACCGTCGATGTCTTTGTTCGTTAATGATGCGCAATTGCACTAACTAAAAGCCTTCCAAGGATTTACCCACCGAGTGGGGGCGGTGGTTAGTGTTAGAGCGTTACATCTAGGCGAAATCACCCCGGAAGTTCGCAAGGGCCATGGGGTGTCACCAGGAGACCATCCGAAAATGACCACCAACGACACTCATGTCGGCGCATCGACCAAGAGCTCTGGCTCGTCCGTTGTCGCCTCAGTTGGCCAATGGATGACCAGTAGCGATCATAAAAAGATCGGAAGACTGTTCATCGGTTGGTCTCTTGTTCACGCAATAGAGGTTGCCGTCATCGGCATCATCTTTGGCTTGGAGAGAATGAGCCCATCCAGCATGCAGATCTTTGATGGAGATGCTGCGCTTCAGCTTTCATGGTTGTTCCGTCACGTCCTTGTTCTCGGATTACTGGCACCTCTCTTTATTGGCATTGCAATTGCAGTGGTTCCCATGCAGGTCGGTTCAAAAGCAATCGCGTTCCCGCGCTTGGCGCAATACGGATTCTGGGCATGGTTCTTCGGATCCGGTCTCGTCCTAATTTCACTCATTGCTAACGGCGGCCCTAATGGTGGTAACGCCGACATGGGCGACCTCTTCCTGATGGGTGTTGGACTTCTTCTTGTGGGCCTTTTGTCAGCAAGCATTTCTGTTGCAACCACAATTCTCACATCACGCGCTCTAGGCATGTCACTCGACATGATTCCTGCGTTCTCGTGGTCTGCCCTCATCGCATCAATCGCAACATTGCTCACTGTGCCGGTCGCAATGAGCAACATCATCTATCTCTATGTAGACCACACCTACGCACAGAACGCATTCGGTGGCGGCAAGGGCATGGAGACATGGCTTGGTTGGATCTACTCAGCCCCACACACCTTCGTGTTCGTCATCATGGCGCTCGGAGTTCTTGCGGAAGTTGCTCCTGTGGCAGCACGTGTTCGCCAGCCATTGCGCCCCGTCTTGCTCGGCGGCATTGCATTGATTTCCACTGCAACCATCGGCGCGGTCACACAGACCAATCATGTTCTTGATCTCTCCGGCACAAACGGCGACAAGTTGTCCAGCACTGTGCTGTTCCTTCTGACAAACGGTCTGCCGCTTCTCGGAATGCTCGTTGCTCTTGCAGTCGCAATGCTTTCCTTCAAGGAAGGCAAGCCAACAGTGAATGCAGCTTTTGCGTTCTCCATTCTTGGAGTGCTCATGATTCTTGCTGGCGCTACTGGTTCATTCCTCGCGAACATCAAGGACGCAGATTTGCAGGGAACGTCATTCGCTGAAGGCGTCACGCTGTATCTCGCATACGGCGGCGTGTTGGTTGCACTTGGTGCATTGACGCACTGGGCACCAAAGTTGTGGGGCGTTGTTCTTGACGACAAAAAAGTTCTTGGCCTTGCTGGTCTTGGCTTGATCGGAACTGTTCTTTCATCGCTTCCGCTGTACATCGCCGGCTTTGCTGATCAGCCAGCAAACATTGTCACTGGTTTTGATTACGACGGTCCCGTTGCACTGTGGAACGTTCTTGCCGCAGCAGGCTCTGCACTGATTGCACTTGTCGTCCTCGCGTACGTTGGTCTTCTTGTCGCAGCAGTGCGCGCAGGTGCCGGAGCAAAAGACGACCCATGGGATGCACACACACTTGAGTGGTCGATTCCTTCACCAGCACCAGCAAACAACTTCGCTTCACTCGCAACGGTTTCTTCAAGCGAACCACTTCTCGACGCGAAGCCTTCTCAGGAGGTACCGGCATGACATTGGCATTGCCTTCCGCACCCTCACAGACATCACGTCGTCAGGTTCTTGTCGGCACAGCGTTAGTCGCTGCTGCAGCAGGAATGTTGATCGCCGGCATGCTCGCAATGTGGATGAAGTTCCGCGCGGGTGCACCGACTCGTGAATCTGCTGATGGTTTGAAGATCATCAAGGACTGGATGTCGAAGGACATCATCGTTCCTGAAGTAGCTGCTAACACAATGTTTGCAACATTCCCATTTGCAGCATTGATGGCTCAGTGGGCTGTGTATGCCGCAAAGCGCCGCGATGGTCAGCACCGCTCTCTTGCGCTTGTGATTTTGTTTGGCATTGGTATCGCAATTGTGAATGCCCAAGTTGCCATCTACGCCCAGATGGAAGTTGTTGTGGCAGAAGGCGCATTTGGTGCCATGTTCTACGCAATCACCGGCACCATGTTGGCGTTGATTGTGAGCGGCATGGCGTTCACTGCAGTTGCTTTCTTCCGTTCCGTCGGCGGACGCGATGATGACCTGCAGGTCATTTCAGCAAATGCGTTGTATTGGTACTTCCTCACTGCGGCATTCACCGCAGTGTGGTTCTTCGTGTACGTGCAGAAGTAGGTCGAGATGATTACTCCAGGCTCAAAATATTTCCTCGGCCTCACAGGCCTTGGTCTTGTGTCCGCAGTCTTGTACTGCTTCCTCGTTAATCCTTCAGACCTTGGTGCATATGCGTTATTTGGTTTGTTTATTAGCGCTGCACTCATCGCTGGTTTCTCGATCTTCACTTCTGACGGCGACACAGACTCTGTTGCTGAAGCAGTAGAGGCAAACACGGAAACAACGGCTCCTTCTTTTTGGCCAATCGTTTTTGCACTTGGTGGTGCGTTGACACTTTTGGGAATTGCAACAAACGAGATTGTTTTTGTTCTCGGTCTTGCTGTCCTTGTCGGTGGCGCCGTGGAATGGGTCATTGACGACTGGGCTGAAAAGGCATCTGCTGATACCGAGTTCAACTCATTTGTTCGTCATCGCGCAATTGGCGCACTTGATTACCCAGGCATTGCTGCTGTGGTGCTCGGTGTTGTTGCGTTCTTGTTCTCACGCATCATGCTCACTGTCTCTAAGGACGAAGCATCAATCATCTTCATTATTGTGTCTGCGCTGATTTTCGTTACGGGAATTCTTCTCGCAGCAAAGCCAGCATTACGTGGCAAGTCCACAGCAATCATCTCGGTTGTGGGCGTTCTCGTCCTTGCTGTTGCCGGCATCGCGAGCGCGCTGAACGGTGAGCGCAAAGAACTTGTGAAGTATGCGAAGGAAGATCCGTACTCAATTTCCCATCGTGAGTGCGGCAAAGAAGCCGGCGAGCATTACGACCACGAAGCCAATGGCTCCGTGTCGTTGCGTTCCGGAGTCGTTGCAACAATTTTCGTTGAAGACGGCAAGATTCGTGCTCAAGAAGTCGGACTGAAGCGTGACGTTCAGGCCATCACAATTCCACGCTCGAACTCCACAACGATTTTGTTCCGCAATCTTGATTCAGAGGAATATCGCTTGGTTGCCAACTTGGGTGAAGCCAAGGTGGGAACCACTGACGTGATGGAAAAGGTCGGAACCTGTACTCAGCTGACCGGCAAGAACGAAGAGCAAGCTTTGACTGTCACTATTCCCAAGCCTTCGAACCCTGAGGCTCCGTACACGTTGACGGTGCCAGGTGCGACAGGCGAGATCAAGGTGGTGGTGCCGTGAGCCACACCAATAAGCCCAAGACAACGGAGAAGGCAATGGATACCGTGAGCCCCGTGAAAAGTTTGACACGTCGAATTTCGACCACCGTCGCAGGCGTCGCTGGCGCTGTCGTGTTGGCAGGTTGTGCTCAGAACGCACCGCAAGACACCTGGAAGCCAAAGGGCGATAACGCCCAGATGATTTACTCACTCGACAAACTGGTGTTCCCCATCGCCGGCATCGTCGGTGTTCTTGTCTCGGCACTCGCTGGGTACATCTTCGTGAAGTTCCGCGACAAGGGTCAGGCGATTCCTGCTCAGTCGCACGGCAAGCCCATCGTCGAAATCGTTCTCACGATTGTTCCTGCTTTGATCTTGACCGTTGTCGGTGTTTTCACTTTCCGCACAATCATGGATCTTGCAGAAACGCAAGACACCGAAATGATTATCAATGTCACTGGTCAGCAGTGGTGGTGGGAATATGACTATCCCGCTCAAGCAGATCAGGGCATTACGCAGCCGATTATCACGTCGGGTCAGTTGGTCATTCCTGAAGACACCAATGTTTTGTTGCGCGAGACAAGCCGCGACGTTATTCACTCATTCTGGATTCCAGCACTGAACGGTAAGAAGGACGCAGTTCCTGGTCGTATTCACTTGCTTCGTATGCAAGCTGATCAGCCAGGCATTTATGCCGGCCAGTGCACCGAGTTCTGTGGTCTCTCCCACGCAAACATGCGCATGGAAGCCATTGCATTGTCGAAGGAAGACTTCGCAAAGTGGGTGGCTAACCAGCAGAAGGCGTATACGCCCCCTGCAGAAGGAACATTGGCAAAGGAAGGCGAAACAACCTTCATTAACCAGTGCTCACGCTGTCACCAAGTCAACGGCATTAAAGATGCCAATGGCAAAGCAATCATCTCTGCTCCTGACGAGAACGTTTATTCCGGTGCTGCACCGAACTTGACGACACTCATGACTCGCAACACATTTGCTGGCGCCATGTTCGACCTGGTGAATCAGAAGTGCCGTGCAGATGTGTGGGATGCAAAGTCAGAAGAATTTGGCGCGAAGTATCTCGCCGGTGTCTCTGAGGATTGCCTAAATGAGAAGAACTTGCGTGCGTGGTTGCGCAATGCACCGGCAATGAAGCCGATGTATGCCGACCCAGCAAAACTTGAAAAAACCAATGGTTTGTACCGCGGTATGCCGAATCTCGGCCTCACCGAGGACGACATTGACAAGCTCGTTGCCTACCTATTGACGCTGAAGTAATCGGAGAACGACATGGCGATCATCGAACGACCCGGAACAGGCACTACTCCAGTAGTGGTGACTCCACAACAGACTCTTGGTGCTGTGAAGCGCCCGGTTGCTACAAAGGGCTGGCGCGAGTGGCTCTTCACCGTTGACCATAAGAAGATCGGCATCATGTACGGCGTTGTCGCCATGGTGTTCTTCATCATTGGTGGCGTGGAAGCACTGCTCATTCGTTTGCAGCTTGCGATGCCAGACGGCCAGATTCTTAGTGCTGACAAGTACAACCAAATGTTCACCATGCACGCCACCACCATGGTGTTCTTGTTCGCCATGCCAATGGCTGGTGCGTTTGCGAACTACTTCTTGCCATTGCAGATTGGTGCGCGCGACGTTGCGTTCCCACGAATCAACGCATTGTCATTGTGGCTTCTCATCATCGGTGGTCTTGTACTCAACGCTTCGTGGTTCCTTGGCGGAGCTGCTGATGGTGGTTGGTTCATGTATGCACCAAACTCCGGTCCGATCTTCTCGCCATCACATGGTGTCGACTTTTGGGTTATCGGTTTGCAGATTGCTGGTGTGGCGTCTTTGCTTGGCTCCATCAACCTGATTGTCACAGTTCTCAACATGCGCGCTCCAGGTATGAGCCTTATGAAGATGCCAGTGTTCACGTGGATGATCCTCGTGGTGCAGTTCCTCTTGGTCTTCTCACTTCCTGTGATCACCGTGGCACTCGTTCTTCTGATGCTGCAACGATCGTATGGAGCAACGTTCTTCGATGTTTCCCAAGGCGCTGACCCGCTGTTGTGGCAGCACTTGTTCTGGATCTTCGGACACCCAGAGGTGTACGTGTTGATTCTGCCGGCCTTCGGCATCATCTCTGAAGTACTCCCAACGTTTGCTCGTAAGCCTCTCTTTGGATACCCATTCGTAGTGTTCTCCGGGGCTTCGATCGGACTCGTCGGATTCGGCGTGTGGGCTCACCACATGTTCGCCTCAGGTCTCGGGCCTGTATCAGTGGCGGTGTTCTCCGTCGCAACAATGGCGATTGCGATTCCAACCGGCGTGAAAATCTTCAACTGGTTGCTCACAATGTGGGGCGGCAAGATTTGGTACACCACCGCAATGAACTTTGCGATTGGCCTCGTGGTGCTGTTCACCATCGGTGGCTTGTCAGGTGTTACTCACTCTGTTGCACCATCTGACACACAGCAAACAGATACGTACTACATCGTTGCTCACTTCCATTACGTGTTGTTCGGCGGAATGGTCTTCGGTCTGTTCTCCGGTTTCTACTACTGGTGGCCAAAAGTGTTCGGCAAGATGTTGAACGAAAAACTTGGTGCTTGGAACTTCTGGTTCATGGTCATTGGTATGAACATGACATTCGGCCCCATGCACATTCTTGGTCTTCAGGGCCAGCCACGTCGTATGTACGTGTGGACAGAAGCTCGTGCAGGTGAAGGTTTCTTCAACCTCGGATTCTGGAACCTTATTGCTTCGATTGGTTCATTCATCCTCGCGGTGGGCATTCTGTTCTTCCTCATCAACGTGGTGATTACAGCTCGCAGCAAGCAGCAAGCGCCGCTTGACCCATGGGACGCTCGTACCCTTGAGTGGTTGACCACCAGCCCGCCAAAGGCTCACAACTTCGATCGCATTCCTGTTGTTCATCACTTGGATGAGTTCTTCCACCGTAAGTACGAGGAAGACACAGCAACACACACAATGAAGAAGGTTGCCGAAGGCGAAGATTTGGTACGTGCAGAGGCAGATGCAGCGGATGCACACATCCACTTGCCATCGCCGTCGTACTGGCCAATTCTTCTCTCGATTGGCGTTGGTCTTCTCGGCTTAGGAGTCGTGTACGGCATTCCAATGATGGTCATTGGTTTCGCCATCACATTGTTCTCTGCATACGGTTGGGTCCTCGAGCCATCCGTTGCTGAAGAGATTGATTTTGAGCCATCAGACAATGATGGCAACACGAAGGAGATTGCTCCCCTTGGCTGAGACAGCAACACACACAGCTGACCACGCGTCAGAACACGGTCACGAAACGTCCACCGGCCTCACCAACAACAAGTTGGCGATGTGGCTGTTCTTGGGCTCAGAATGCCTTCTCTTTGGTGGCCTCATCTCCACCTACATGTTGTATCGAGGTCGTGTCTCCGACGGACCACATCCGATGGCAATCTTCGACATTCCTTTCACGTCGATCAGCAGTTTTGTTTTGTTGATGTCTTCTCTCACAATGGTGTTGGCCGTATCGTCAGCTCAGCGTGGCGATGACAGCCGTACAAACTTGTGGCTCACCATCACCGCAGTGTTGGGTGCGACCTTTGTTGGCGGCCAGGTCTACGAATTCACCGCTTTCATTCGTGAAGGTCTCGGATTCTCCACCAGCCTCTTTGGCTCGAGCTTCTACACATTGACTGGATTCCACGGAATTCACGTGTCGGTTGGCGTGCTCATGTTGCTTTCCACCGTGGGCATTATTCGCAAGAACAAGATCACTGGCACTAAGGCTGAGGTTGTTGAACTTGTAGGTCTTTATTGGCACTTCGTTGACGTGGTGTGGATCATTATCTTCACTCTCGTTTACCTGATTCCATCCTGATAGCGAGGGACGTCATGAGTACATCTACTGAACAGCACGAACACGAACACGGTATGACAGATGCCGGGTACATCAAGATTGCGATCATCTTGGCGGCGATTACTGCGCTTGAAGTCTCTACGTATTACGTTGACTTCGGGCCGCTCTTCATGCCTTCATTGATGATCATGATGGTGGTCAAGTTTGTGATGGTCGTGTCGTACTTCATGCACTTGAAGTTTGATAGCAAGATTTTCACATTCTTGTTTTACACAGGCTTGGGCCTTGCGTTGTTTGTGTACATCACTGCACTCGCAACGTTTAAGTTCTTCATCTCCTAGTAGAGAGTTGGGTCGACGGTGTTCTTCGCCGCTATAGAACCCACAACAAACCCGGACCCCTGGCGGTACCAGTTCCACCCAGAAGTCTGGGTACTGATCATCGGGCTTATTGCTGCCTTTGTGTACACCGTGCGCGTTCTGGGGCCCAAGGTCGCCCCTGAAGGCAAGGTCATTAGTCGCCGGCAAAAGACCACATTCATTGTGATGATTGCGTTGTTGTGGTTGGCGAGTGACTGGCCCATGCACGACTTGGCGGAAGAGTATCTGTACTCAATGCACATGGTGCAGCACATGATTCTTACGTACATCATTCCGCCGTTGGCCTTGTTGGCAACACCGGAATGGCTTTTCCGTTTGCTCATTGGCAAGGGGCTCACGTACAAGGTGGTCAGAGTTCTTACGCGTCCGGTGGTCGGAGTCGTTGTGTACAACTGCACACTCATGATTACGCATATTCCCCAGATTGTGAATCGAAGTGCCGACGGTGGCCCGTTGCATTACTCGTTGCACGTTCTAGTGGTCTTTACGTCGTTGATGTTCTGGACTCCGGTGTGTGGACCAATTCGCGAATGGCGAATGTCTGATGGTGCGAAGATGATTTATCTCTTCGGCACCTCTTTAATTCCAACGATTCCTGCAGGTTGGCTGACCTTTGCCGAAGGCGCTGTGTACAAGCACTACGACACGATTGTGCGCGTCGGTGGCATCAGCGTTCTGAGTGACCAACAAGCTGCTGGTGGAATCATGAAGCTTGGTGGATCATCCCTCATGTGGGGAATCATCATCTACATCTTCTTCAAACGCTTTATGGGTTCGTTCTTTCAAGAACAGTCGTATGACCATGCTGATCAGATACCTGATGCAGAAGTCGTCGGTACAGAACCGCCACTGATGTATTCAGAAGTGGAAGCAGCGTTTGATCGCACTCGTCCAGCGAGTGAGCCGACGAACTAACTCCAGCGGAAACGTTTCGCGGCAAGTGCAGGGGCCAATGTGCCCCACACCGCAAGCACGATGAATGGTTGCAAGAGCGGACCACTGCCATTCAGAGTGGAACGTAAGAGGTCGGCCAGTCCGGTTGATGGCAACACTGATGCTGCAGAGCTGAGGAATCCGGGAAGTGAATCGCGTGGGATGATCATTCCACCGAGCAAAAGAAGCAGCAAATACAGACCGTTTTGAGCTGCCAGATTGATCTCAGCGCGTAGTCGACCTGCGAGGATGAGCCCGACTCCAGCAAATGATGCTGTACCGAGGAAGACCGCTGCGATTGCGAGTGGCCATATGTTGCCCGCAGGATTCCATCCGAGGAGAAGACCAATCGGCAAGAGAACAGCTGCTTGTAAAAGTTCAACAACGAACACCGAGAGAATTTTCGCGATAACCAATTGCGATTTCGACAGTGGCGTGGCGCCGAGGCGTTTGAGAACGAGATATGACCGCTCAAAGCCAGTGGCGATTCCGAGGCTCACCATTGAGGTACTCATGATGGCGACAGCGAGAACGCCGGGCACAAGGAAGTTCAATGGTTCTGTGTCACCACTGGGCAACACATCAACGGATCCAAAGAACGCCAGCAGGATGACGGGGATGATCAGCGTGAGAAGGAGTTGTTCACCATTTCGGGCGAGCAACATCAGTTCGGCGCGCAATTGCAACATAATGCGCTTCATCGGCGACCACCTGTCATCCGTCGGTATGCATCTTCCAAAGACTCTTGACCCATATCAACACTGAGGAGGGGGAGGCCTTGTTCTGCAAGCCACTGCGTGACGCGACCGACAAGACGTGGTGATGACTCTGCTGCAATCTCATAGACACCATCACCCATGTGGTGTGCGGGGCTGCCGGCTGCGCCTGCAAGCTCAGTGGTGTCGATAGTGGCAACCGATGTAAATCGGAAACGTTTGCGAACCCCTGTGAGATCGGCGATGGCACCTTGGGCAATCACGCGACCTTCTTGAAAGAGGACCGCATGACTGGCAACCCGTTCGGCCTCTGCCATGTCGTGAGAGGCGAGGACAACAGTGGTTCCTCGTTGCGAAAGAGCAGCGATGATGTCGCGGATGGTGTCGCGTCCATCAATGTCGACGCCCGAAGTGGGCTCGTCGAGGAAGACAACCTGGGGGTCTCCAGCGAGGGCCAGGGCGAGCGACACGCGTTGCTGTTCGCCCCCAGAGAGGCGTCGCCAGGTGCTCTTCACTCGGCTTGTGAGCCCCACTTGTTCGATAAGGGCAGCGGCATCAACCTTCTTGCCGTACAGGGCACAGAAGTGGCGGATCACATCTCCGACACGAGCGCTGGGGTACACGCCCCCGCCCTGCAGCATGACCCCCATGAGGTGGGTGAGTTGTGGGTGTTGAGTACGCGGGTCTAATCCAAGGACTCTGATGGTTCCCTGCGCCGGCTCACGAAAGCCTTCACACACCTCAATGGTGCTGGTCTTTCCTGCGCCATTGGGCCCGAGAACCACAGTGACTGCCCCTGTGGGGGCTTCAAAGGAGACATTGTCAACGGCCGTGAGACTGCCGTAACGGACAGTGAGATTTTCAACGACAACGGACACCCCTCCACAATACGCCTGATGTATTCACCCCGACCCCGTAAAGGGCGGGCAGGTAGCCTCATTTCTGTGATTGATGTTCGCCTACTGCGCACCAACGTTGACGTTGTGAGAGAAGCCCTGGCTCGTCGCGGCAAGCCCGAACTGCTTGCCCAGATAGATGAGGCTGTTGCCCTTGATTCCCGAGTTCGTGAGATCACAGTGGAGCGCGATGCCATCCGTGCCGAGGTCAATGACCTGTCCAAGCAAGTGGGCATGCTGCGTCGGGACAAGAAGAACGACGAAGCCGAAGAACTGATGGAGCGCAGCCGTGCATTGGGCGAGCGTGAGCGGGTTCTGCAGGGTGAGACCGAAGGTCTGCAAGACACATTGCATCAAGTGATGCTGCGGATACCGAACCTGCCACATCCGGATGCACCTGATGGCTCGAGCGATGAGGACAACCCCATCATCAAGGGCCCTATCAACATGCCTGCAACTTTTGCAGACCATCAGCGTGTTGCACACTGGGACACCGCACGTGAATTGGGCATTCTCGATAACGAACGTGCGACGAAGATTTCAGGTGCGATGTTCACCATGCAGCGTGGGCTTGGTGCAACGTTGTCGCGAGCACTGTGTCAGTACGCGCTTGACATGAACGCAGATGCATTCGAAGAGATTCGTCCGCCTTCATTGGTGACGACAGCAACATTGACTGCAACTGGTCAATTGCCAAAGTTTGCCGACGATGCATACGCCATTGAGCGCGATGACTTGTGGGCGATTCCGACTGCCGAAGTTCCGTTGACATCGTTGTATGCAGGTGAAGTTGTTGATGAAGCGGATTTGCCTGCACGGTTCATGGCGTACAGCAGTTGTTACCGCCGCGAAGCAGGTTCTGCTGGCCGTGATACTCGCGGCATGTTGCGTGCACATGAGTTCGACAAAGTTGAAATTCTTGCTCTCGCGACGCCTGAGCAATCACCCGAGTTGCTTATTGAATTACGTGATCGCGCCGAGCGTTTGATTGCTGGTCTTGGTTTGCCGTACCGCATCATTGAAATTTGCACAGGCGACATGGGCGGAAGTCATCACCGCAGTTTCGACATTGAAGTGTATGCACCTGGTTGCGATAACTGGCTTGAAGTCAGCAGTGTCTCGTGGTTCTCTGATTATCAAGCACGTCGCGGTGATATTCGTTTCAAGCGCACAGGTCAGAAGGGCACAGAAGTGGCGAACACTCTCAATGGTTCTGCTCTTGCAGTTCCTCGTGTGTGGGCAGCAATCTGTGAGAACTTCCGTCAGGCTGACGGCAGTGTGAAGATTCCCGACGTGTTATTGCCATATATGCGCGGTTCCACTCACATCACGCCAAAGGCGTAATCAATGGGTCTTGCTGATCGTCGCATTCAATATGAGACCGCTGGTCTTGAGATTGATGATCTATTGGCCAACCCCATTGACCAACTGAATCTTTGGTATCACCAAGCTGAAGAAGCAGGTGCTGCTGAGCCCAATGCGATGGTGGTGTCCACCATCGCTGCTGATGGTTTTCCCGATGCCCGTGTTGTTTTGGCTCGCACCATCAACACCGATGGCATCACGTTCTTTACGAATCGCCAGAGCACGAAGGGCACCCAGATTGCTGAGCATCCAGAAGCATCAGCGACATTTGCATGGCTGCAGTTGCATCGTTCAGCTCGCCTTCGCGGGACTATTTCGTTAGCGACAGAAGAAGCAAGTGATGCATATTTCGCATCACGGCCACGTTCATCACAGATTGGCGCATGGGCGTCACCGCAATCTGAAGTGATTGGCAATCGTGATCAACTCAATGACTTAGTCGAAGAGTTCACCGAAAAGTTCGACGGCATAGATGTGCCACGACCACCACATTGGGGTGGCTACGTGTTGTCGATTGACAGTGCAGAGTTCTGGCAGGGTCGCCCCAGCCGTTTACATGATCGTTTTCGCTACACGCGTCACGGAGTTGTCTGGCGCGTCGAGCGCCTTGCGCCTTAAGGAGAAATATGTCGTATCTCGTACCAGCAGAAGAAGTTGTCAAGGCGTACGTTGAATTGCGTGAACGCATGATTGCATTGCTGCGCGGACTGCCGGAAGATGCTGCGCAGATCATTGTTCCGCATTGCCCGGAATGGACAGTGCAAGAAACGGTGTCACACATGATGGGTGTGCCGGAAGCCATCATGTTGGGTGACATGGAAGGCGTCGCCGGTGAAGAGTGGACGCAGCGCCAGGTAGAACGTCACCGCGGTGATTCACTGAAAGATCTTGCAGATGCGTGGGAGGCACAAGGTCCGCAATTCCTGCAGATTCTCCCCAACATTCCTCAGCCGACGTTGTCCCAGTTTGTGTTTGATGTGACGTCACATGAACATGACGTACGACATGCAGTAGGCCAGCCTGGTGCACGCGACAGTGTTGCTGTGACGGTGGGGCTTGGCTTTATCAAGACAGTTATTGATTCACGTGACGGCATTGATATTGCAGAGGTGAATGAATCAAGCGTGTCGACCTTTGACTTGTTTCGCTCTTTAGGTGGGCGTCGTTCGCGTGAACAGATTGCAGCGATTGGCCTGGATGTGGAATACGTCGAGAAGGCGATTGACCCATTGCCGTACAGCATTCCCATAATTCCTATTCCGGAATAGTTAGTCCTGAAGGTCGGGCCAGGTGGTGGCGCAGTCCACCAGTGCATCAATCAGTGATTCTGTGTGAGGTGTGAGGCCTGGGCCTTCCCAATCCCACCACAACGGGCTCGAACCACGCACGCGAGGTGGAAGCTCTAACTGCACCCCCGCATGTTGAACTGAGTTCACCGGATTGTCTTGGTGCAGACCACGCAGGTTCTGCGGAATGTCGTCGAGTTCATCAACAATGCGATACGCCGGAAGATGATGCTGCAACGATGTCGATAAGTGCGCAGCAAGGCGTCGATTGCGACCACCTAACAAGAGTGATGTGAAAAACCCTGCGCGTCCGAAGCCATGCACCGTGATCACGATGTTCACGTGGCTCAAGAACTCGCCGAGGGCAGGGGACTGATCTGCGGTGACCTTGTGCGAAGGAATATGCCATTCGAGATTGTCGGGCAATTGAATGCCGTAATACGAAGCCCCCGCGCGTTCAGCTGCTCGCGATGCAACGATGTCGGTCATCTCTTCAAGGGCACCACCGTGGAAGGCCATGAAACCAAATGTGGAACGAAGCGTGGAGTGTTCTGACACGCCATCCATCGTGAGGAGATCTGATAACTCCACTTACATCTCCCGTTGTGGAGATCGACGGCTAACGATGACTGCAGTTGCGATGATTGCGATGAACACAATTGCGAGCACATAAGCACCAGTGTTCTGGAGAAAAACTGCAACATCGGTTTGCAGTCTCTCCACTCGACCAATCACTCCGTCAGAGCCACGGTTTGTGATGGCACCGAACCAGTACCAGGTGAGATAGAGGCCTGTAAGAACCACTGCAATCGCAGAGACCTTGTCAAAGATGGGGAAACTCTTTTTGAGATTGCTCACGAATCCGAATCGTGCAAAGGCGAGAGCAACGGTGAGTGATGTGACGAGGAGCCCCATGCCTAATCCGTAGAGAGCAATGCTGATCACACCTGATACGAAACCATGTCGACCGACTGATCCGAGAATGACGGATACAAGAAGACCGATGGTGCAGCCAATGGAGGCAACTGCATAGACAATTCCAAAGAGAAACATGTTGCGCCATGTGCGTTGCTTCTGCATTGCCACATTGGGTTGTGAGATAGGTAGTTTCCAACCGCGAAACATCGCAATGCCCATTGCGACAAGTGCAATACCAATCACCAGTGCCGCATATTGAGCGTTGTCACGTATGACTGTGGTGAATGCTCTCGAGATGATCCCGACAACAATGAAAAGACCAACAAAACCACTAGAGACTGCAACGCCCACGGTGAGTCCTCGCCGCACTGTCGTGGCAGGAGATTCTTGTTCACGGTTCAGTTCCGTACCGAGGTAATACAAAAGGTATGTGGGGAGCAGGACAAAACCGCAAGGGTTCACAGCAGCCAACACTCCAAGAATGAAGCTGTAGGCAAAGTCACCCTCTAGTGCAATCACCCGGCGACTCCGAGGTCATCTCTCAGAATTGATTCAATGTCTTCTTTCTTGAGTTCTCCCGATTGCATCTTCACAATGACGCCTTCTGCATCTAAGAAGAATGTGGTGGGAAACGTTGCAACCTCAACAGCTGAGAGTTGATCACCGTCATCGATGTAGCTGGCGAATTTGATATCAAGATTCTTTAGGAAAGCTTGAGCAACTTCACGAGAATCATTTGGATTCACGCCAACGAACTGCACTCTGTCGCCATATTTTTCAGCAGCTTCGGAGAGAGTGGGCATTTCTCGAATGCATGGTGGACAAGCCGAAAACCAAAAGTTGATCACCATTGGTGTGCCGGTGGGAACAATGGTGACATCTGCTCCGCTCGCAACATCTTGCATTTCAACGAAGAGAAACTTTTTGCCGTTGCTATTTGCATTGGTGCCGAGTCCCGGGGTCAGATTGACCCCGGGGTCGGTTCGATTGGCGCCAGTGTCGTCGGAGGACGAACTACTTGAACATCCTGCGATGACACTGGCAAACAGCACAATGAGTGAAGTCGTCACAACGACCTTTTTTCGACTCCACCGCATGTACTCAGGCTACGAGATGCCGTGGGATCGGTACCTCTTGAACGGCTGTGACAGGTCTTGCCTTGACGGGTGGGCGGCCTCTTGGCCGACGCACTCCGACAATTCTTCCCATGTCGAGTTCTTCTCCGCCCCAGACGCCCCAAGGCTCTTCGCGCTCGAGAGCGCCCGAGAGGCATTCCGATTGGTTGGAGCACTTTGAGCAGATTGCCTTGGCGCGCTGAATGTCGACCCACTCTTCAGAGAAGAAGAGGTAGCTCAAGGTTCCGTTGCCGTCGGAGCAACGCTTTGCAGAAAGCACGAGTGGCTGTTCGATGAGGGCTACGCCCCCCATGTCTGTATTGATCTTGGTGTACATGTTCTTTCTCTTTTCCTTTCGGGTGTTTTTGGAGATCTGTGGTTGTGGGCGGACAAAACAAAAAGGCCGCTCGGGGTGGAAACCCGGCGGCCTGTGGAGTGATTGGACTGAACTAGCTAGTTCAGAATCCCACGGGGCTGCCGGGAGCGACGCTTATTTGCGTGCTGTACGACCGGGGTAGACCACATGGAGACTGCGTGATCGACCACTGTCGCGGCATAGGCAAACGCCACGGCTGTCGCCGTGGTGCCCATAAACGCGGTGGTAAACGAGGTACGCATATCGGTGCCCATGAAACCACCTTCTGAGCGCCATTTCAACTGAATTAATGAAAGTCAATACCCATAAGGGTTTGAGCCCTCCCGATAGGGTCGCGGTATGGCCTTTCGTGACGCTGCTTTGTCTTTTGAGATGGTGTCTCGAACCTCGGTGGGCCGTGAGTTCACCGCCCGCCGTCGAGTTCGGCTCGGAGACGCCACCCCGAATGGTCGATTACGTCTTGATGCTCTAGCTCGGTACCTGCAAGATGTGTCGAATGATGACACTCGCGTCTCTGAGTGGAGCGACCCGCACTGGTGGGTGGTGCGCAGAACAGTTGTTGACGTGCATGAGTTTCCGAAATACATGGAAGAGATTGATCTTGTGACGTGGTGCGGTGGACTTGGCTCGCATTGGGCAGAACGTCGCACACAACTGTTGGCTCTTGATGGACGAGTACTTGTTGATGCTGCAGCGTTGTGGGTACACATTGATCAAGACACGATGCAACCAAGTCGTGTTCCGGATGATGTTGTTGAAACGCTGACGGAATCTTCAGGTGGCCGAGTTGTTGGCGCGCGTTTGTTGTTGCGCGACAAATTGTTTGATGCGGCACGTGCGACGAGTTCTCCATGGCCTCTTCGTTTCAGTGATTACGACGCGGTCGGTCACATGAACAACGCTGCGTATTGGGAGATCGTGGAAGAGCATCTTGCAGAACATCGTGAGCTACGTGCACCATTACGCGCAGTAGTGGAACATGTAGTGCAGGTAGATCCGGGTCAGAGTCCTGTTCGTCAATCAGTGATTGTTGATAACGAGTTAGATCTCCAACTCACAGAGAACGACACAATGCATTCAGCAATGTGGTGCGGAGTTCTGTCTTAGTCGTGTAACACGTATTCGAACACGCCATTGTTGTCGTGTCGATCAAAGTCACCAAGAAGCCGTAAGTGTTCGAGGTGCGCATAGGCCTCGCTGTCGGCCATGGAACCTTGTGCGCGTGGCGAGAAGAGATGAGTGGAGAACTCCATCACACTGGCAGGTCTGCTGAGGTCATTGCTGACATCACGAAGCTTCTGCAGACGCTCTTGGTGGTGGTCTTTGATTTGTTGCACGCGTTCACCCACGTTGTGGAATGGAGTTCCATGTGCGGGAAGTGTGATGGACACTTCATGTGCGAAGCGGCCGATCTTGTCGAGCGATTCAAAGAAAAGCGTGAGTGGATCGCCATGCGCGGTGAGACCACTGATGTGAGGCGTGATGCTCGGAAGAACATGGTCACCACTCAATAAAGTCCCTGTTTCTGGGTCAAAAAGGCACAAATGGTCATGGGTATGACCCGGTGTGTGGACTGCCATCCATTCGCGTTTGGCGAACTTCATGCGGTCTGTTTCGGCAAGTCGAATTGATGGTTGAGGAACGCGCATGAGTTTTGGAAAGGTACGTCCGATGCGCAAACGCATGCGGCGTTGCCAGGGAACGTCCATTGCAGGTCCACCCCACGGTGGTGTATCGAAAGGACTGCGCATCATGAGTGCGAGTTCTTCAGCATCGACATCAGGTGGTTCTGTTGGGTCGTAGAAAGTGCGGAAGAGTCGATGCGTGATGATGTCAGCACCAGACTCCGAACGAATACGTTCTGCACCGCCGTAATGATCGGGATGACTGTGCGTGACGATCACTGAATGAACGCGACGAAGAGGCACGCCAATACGTGAGAGTCGCTCTTGCACTGCGAGCCATGACTCTTTGGTTGGTAGACCTGGGTCAACAACGGCGACACCGCGTTCGTCTTCCAACACATACATGTTGACGTGACCAAGCCCCGTGATGTTGGCGGGAAGTTGCGTCCGTAGAACACCGGGCGCAACTTCAACAATTTCATCAGTCGCCTGCAACTGCTCCGACTTCACGGGACGAGGCGACTGTTCGTTCACTTCTTCTTTGTCTCTTCTGCTGTGCGAAACACTTTGTCGCGATAGAACTTCAACTCGGCAACACTGTCGCGAATGTCGTCCATTGCGCGATGTGTGGTGCCTTCGCTCTTGGGACGAGCATGTTCAAGACCAGGATTCCATCGCTTCACGAGTTCCTTGATGGTGGACACATCAACACAGCGGTAGTGCAACCAGTTCTCAATCTCTGGCATGTACTTCGCGAGGAACGTGCGGTCGGTGCGAATGGAGTTGCCACACAGTGGAATCTTGTTTGGCTCCGGGCTGTGCTCTTTGATGAAGTCAAGTGTCTGCTGCATCGCGTCTGCTTCAGAAATTGTTGAGGTCTTGATCTTCTCTAAGAGGCCGGAGACTGTGTGCATGTTGGTGACGAAGTCGTCCATCTCAGCCATCACCTCATCGGGCTGGTGAATGACGAGATTCGGGCCCTCGGCGATGATGTTCAGGTCATCATCGGTGACCAAGGTGGCGATCTCCACGATGACGTGGCGGGACTCGTCGAGGCCGGTCATTTCTAGATCCATCCAGATCAACATGGCTGCCCCCTCATTGGGTCAAATCTAGTGTTGAGGGCACGAATGAGAGGCACTAAAGCCCGCATGGCAGGCTGTAGGGAGTTCTTCAAGGGGGAAATGATGGCTGAATTGAACACCGGACAGCCCGATCTCATTGGTCGCATTGAAGGCAATGTTGCGATTCTCTCGTTCAACCGTCCAGAGGTGAGAAATGCGTTGTCGGAGGGTGTGTACGCAGGTTTTGAAGCTGCGTTGCCACAGATCGCATCGAACCCCAATGTGCATGTCGTGATGGTGACGGGTGAAGGCGGAGCCTTTTGTGCTGGCGGCGATGTGAAGCAGATGAATGCCTCACATGTTGGCGGCGGTTCAGTTGTTGCTGGCTCCAGTATCGAAGATCGAGTGCAAGGCATTCGTCAACGACAGAACTCCGTGAGTGCAGCATTGCGTACATTGCCTCAGCCCGTTGTTGCAGCATTGCCTGGCGCAGCGGCGGGTGCAGGTTTGTCGATTGCTCTTGCGGCTGACCTTCGTATTGCGGCAGAGCGCGCTGTTCTTGTCACTGCATTTTCCAACATTGGCGCAAGCGGCGACTTCGGTTCATCGTGGTTCTTGCCGCGCTTGGTGGGAGAAGCAAAAGCGAAAGAACTCATGTTCATGTCGCCACGTCTCTCTGCAGAAGAAGCCTTTGAAATGGGGCTACTGAATGCAGTGTTACCTGATGACAACTTTGCAAGAGGTGCACTCATGTGGTGTCAGGAATTGGCAGCACGCGCGCCGATTGCTCTTCGTTATATGAAGGAAAACATCAACCGCGCAGGTGATGTGCAATTGCAAACAGCTCTTGATGCAGAAGGAACTGCGATGATTCGTACGATGTCAACCGCTGATCATCGCGAAGCTGCTGCGGCTTTCGTGGAGAAGCGCACTCCTCGCTTCACTGGTCAATGACCTCTTCGTCAGCACCACGCCCACTTGAGGGCATTCGAGTCTTGGACTTCACCCGTGTTTTATCGGGGCCCCATTGTACGCGGATGTTGTCAGACCTAGGTGCTGATGTCATCAAAGTAGAACCACCTGAAGGCGACCTCACTCGGTTTGCATTTCCGCGCGTGGGATCGATGTCGACATACTTCGCACAACAGAACATCGGCAAGAAGAACATCTCCATGGACTTGAAGAAGCCTGAGGCAGTTGAACTCATCAAGAAGTTGGTGGCCGAGTGCGATGTGCTTGTCGAGAACTATCGCGGTGGCGTGATGGACAAACTGGGTCTTGGGTACTCGGTGCTGTCAGAAGTCAATCCACGGCTGATTTATGCGGCAATTAGTGGGTATGGGAACACGGGCCCGTGGAGTCATCGTCGTGCATATGCCACTGTGGTGAATGCAGAGACAGGCATGACAGGTTTGCAAGCACGTGCTCGCGGCGGCCAAGCCACAAATGATCCGCATAGTCATGCCGATGTGTACACCGGCATGGAGACCGCTGCAGCAGTGTTAGCTGCCCTGTATCAGCGTGAGAGAACGAATGTTGGTCAATACATCGACGTCTCGATGGCACAAACAATGTTGTATGTGAACGAACATGTACAGAACGAACTATTCGAAGACGATGTTCCTGCAGATCAGATTCGTTCTTTTCAGCCTGGTGATTACCCCATCTTGCAAACAGGTGACGGAACGTATGTTGTTGTCAGTGGACATCCAGCAGAGCGTGGAACGTTTGATCTCTTTGTGAATGCGATGCAGCGGCCGGCCATGTTGGAAGACCCACGATTCACAGATGTGGCAACACGACTGCAGCATCTTGACGCGTTAACACATGAGTTGCGTGACTGGGCGCGATCAATTGAAACTGCGCAAGAGATTGAAGATGTGATGGCAGAAGCAGGACTTGCGATGGGTGTTGTTCGCACGATGAGTGAACTTGCTGACACGGAGTGGGCGAAAGATCGCAATGCCATTATCGATGCCGATGACAGATACGGCTCCACTTTCCGTGTTCCGAATGCACCATGGGTATTTTCAGGTTCCGATGTCAGTACTCGCGGAATTCCAAAGTTCCGTGGTGAAGACAATGCTGAAGTGTTGCAACAACTTGCAGGTGTATCTTCAGAAGAAGTGGAACAACTCACCGCTGCGGGTGTGTTGTCGATTCGGTTACCAAAGAAGTAGTAACCGCAGGTTGCTAACGACCTGAATGGCCGAAGCCACCTCCACGATTGTTTTCGTCCAGTGATTCAACTTCAGTCCAGGTGACTTCTTCGACGCGCTGAATCACCAGCTGCGCAATGCGGTCACCGCGATGGACGTGATACGGGCGTGATGCATCGGTGTTGATCAACACCACTTTCAACTCTCCGCGGTAATGCGAATCGATGAGGCCAGGGGCATTCACCACGCTGATGCCGTTGTTGAGTGCGAGTCCACTTCGGGGCAACACAAAGCCCGCAAAACCAAGGGGAATCGCAATGGCGATACCGGTGGGCATGAGGGCACGTCCGCCGCTCGGTGCAAGGACAACATCTTCACGTGCATACAAATCCACACCAGCGTCGCCCTCGTGGGCTTGGCGTGGCAAAGGGAGATCTGTGTCTAAACGTTGAACTGAAATCTCAGGCACAACAACACCTTAGGTGTGGCGATGGGCGCGAGACAATTGAGCGAGTCCTAGAGCAGGAGATCTGCGTAGAGTTCGAGAGTGTGGACTGGACCGCCGACAAGGAATGACGTGATGCAGGTATCACGCCACTTCGCAGCTTCTTCTTTGATCTTTGCAGGAGGGCCGACGAGGGCAACGTCTTCCACCATTGCAAGTGGAATTGCTGCAGCAGCCTCCGCTTTCTTTCCTGCAAGGTAGAGATCTTGCACTTTGAGTGCAACATCTTCGTAGCCCATACGTGCAAACACTTCGAAGTGGAAGTTGACATCGCGTGCACCCATCCCGCCGGCGTAGAGCGCCAAGAATGGTCGCACCATGTCAGCGCATTTCTCGATGTCGTCACCAGGAACAACGGTGAGAACAGCAGCAACTTCAAATCGATCTGCTTTGTTTGCTTCGCCGCTCTTTTCAAAACCTTTTGCAAGACACTCGCGATAGTACGCATCTTCTTTTGGACTAAAGAAGAGAGGAAGCCATCCATCGCATATCTCTGCTGACAGCGCAACGTTCTTTGGTCCTTCAGCACCGAGGTAAATCGGAATCTCTGTGCGACGCGGATGAATTGTGCTCTTGAGTGGTTTACCAAGTCCGGTGCCACCTTGATACGGCATGTTGTAGAACTCGCCTTGGAAATCAATGGGCGCCTCACGCTTAATGATCTGACGAACAATGTCGACGTACTCGCGTGTACGTGCCAGTGGCTTCGGATACGGCTGGCCGTACCAGCCCTCCACTACTTGTGGCCCCGATGCACCGAGACCAAGAATGAATCGACCGTTGCTGAGATGATCCATTGTCATCGCAGCCATGGCAGTAGCTGCTGGCGTACGTGCACTCATTTGCACAATGGATGTTCCTAAGCGAACGTTTTCTGTATGTGCACCCCACCATGCAAGTGGTGTGAGTGAATCACTTCCGTATGCCTCTGCAGTCCAGACGCTGTCGTATCCGAGACGGTCGGCTTCCTTGATTGCTTCCAGGGCGCCTTGAGGAGGGCCGCTGCCCCAATAGCCAGTGTTGTATCCGAGTGTGACGTGACCGTTTGCCATCCCTTGAACCTAATTCACGGGTCCATAGATCTAAATCATGCGGGGAATCAGTAGCTGAAAACCTGATTACTATTCCTTCACGTCCACGATTGAGAACGAGCGCTCAAACCCATTTCTTGAGGGCAATCTGGCCCCCGTGTGCGCAAGCAATCACAGAGGACCCCATCGCAGTCGTTCATGTTCCGGTGCGAATCCCTAATGGATTCCACGGCAACTGGATTGCGGACTAAGAACTACGCCGAATAGAGCGGCGAGGAGTTCTTCAACAGCCTCGTCATCATTGTGAGACTCGCAATGGGTGCACTGTCTGGCTCACCAGCGATACGTGCTTCCGTGGTGTACCACAGCACTTCTGTCTTGGGTGTGTCCGATACATCCAAGACACGACCGGTCACGGTGTATTCAGTGTCCAGCATCAATGGGCCGTTGTGGTGGCGGATTTCAATTGCACCGTAGAGACCGACGAACTCGCCGCATTCCTTCTCGATGGTTTCAGTCATTCCTGCCACGAGTACACGACACGATGTGAGTGGAGAACAGATGGGACCGCCCCATGGCGAATCGCCGACATACCAATCAAGTGGTGAAGTCATGACTCCGCGCGTGTGACGAAGAATCTGATCATTGCCAGGTGCGCGTCGTGTGATGGTTTCCAATGGCCGGCCAGGATTCGCATGACGCAACATCTTGAGAGTGGATGCATCAACGGAGCGTCGGTCACGTGAATACAAAGCTGTTGGCTGCGACGTGTTGCCCACGCTTGCACTTCCTTCTGCAACCGTGATTCCTTCGGGTGTGTGCATGCGCGCAGCAATCTGAGCGTTGTGCAATGGAGTCTGTGACTCGCCAATGTCAAGTGTTGCCTCAACAGGTTCCGCATCTGCAGTTGCATGCATGAAATACATGCTGAGAGAACCAGTCTCGCACCACTGCTGACCGAATGCAGAAACCAGAATTCCCCCAAACTGTTCTAAGTGGATGTCGCCTGCAACTGTCCCGGCGCGGAAACCCAACTCAGTTGCGGTCGCATCATCGTGGATACTGCCTTTGGAGTTGATGGAAAGATTGCGTGGATTGCACACGCCGCTTGTAATCAGTGTCATGTCAGTTCTTTGGAATGTCTTTGAAAGGAGTCTTGGGATCGGTCTGAGCGTCTTTCGGCAAGCCGAGAGTTTTCTCACCAATGATGTTGCGTTGCACTTCGTCGCTGCCACCGGCGATGGATGCTGATGGCATGGAGAGAAAGAAATGTTGCACTTTGCCTTCAACGGGCAAGTCGTCGCCCGTGAGCATTCCATCGGCACCCAGAAGCTCCATTCCAAGGTCGCGTGAAATGCGCAGGCCATTCGTCCAGTGCAGTTTCATCGTGGAAGCTTCAGCGCCAGGGGATTGACCTTTCTTCATGGTGGAGGCAATACGTTCACGAGTCATCTCGGCAATGCGCTCGTTTATAGACAGGTCAATCATCTTTTGCCGTTGTATCGCGTTCAGCCCTTGAGGAAGATCAATCTTCTGCAAGGTGGAAAGAAGACCACCGTATTCATCGGGATGAGAACGCTTGGCTTTGACATATTCAAGAAGTTCTCCAACGGCGCGGTCGAGATAGCCAGCTTGTTTTCCTGCAGGCACACGGACTCCACCACCAGCACCTTCCGATAAACCACTTCGTTCGAATCCCAATGTCGCTGCAGTGATGGCCCAGCCATTGTTGATGTCGGACACACGGTCGGCATCACTCACACGTGCATCATTGAAAAAGACTTCGTTGAAATGCGCAGCACCATTCATTTGCTTAATGGGCCTGATCTCGACACCTGGCTGTTCAAGGTCAATGATGAAATATGTCAGGCCCTTGTGCTTTGGCTGATCAAAATCATTGCGAGCGACCAACATGCCGCGAGTTGAATGAAGTGCTCCCGATGTCCAGACCTTCTGACCATTGATAACCCATTCATCGCCATCACGTTCTGCTCGACACGACACGCTTGCCAAGTCGGACCCGGCACCAGGTTCGCTGAACAACTGGCACCACCCCTCGGTTCCATTTGCAAGGGAGGGAAGCCAGCGTTGCTTTTGTTCTTCGGTCCCAAATGTCATCGTGACGGGTGCACCCATGAGCACGCCAAGTCCTGTGGGTGCACCGATGATTGCTCTCTTGGCGAAAGCGCGTGCAATGTCGTTTTGTTCCGCCTCGGTACAGTCGCGACCAAACCATGCACTCGGCCATCGCGGAAACGACAGGCGTGCATCGTTCATCATCTGCCACCACTGGCGCAGTGTTAAGGAGTCATCCCAGTTCTCCTCAATCCAGTCGAGAGTGAACTGATACATCAGCTGAGAGAAACGCCTAAATGGCGCAATGCCATTGCCGAATACACCGCAGTGCCACGTCGCATGTAGTCCTCTGCGTAAATCGCACGGTTGCTGTGGTTGGGTGCAGCCTTCATGATGTCCATTCCTTCAGGCATGAGACCAAGGAACATCATGGAGCCTTGCACGCGATTGAGAACGTAACTGAAGTCTTCAGCACCCATTACAGGATTGTCCATGATTCGCACGTTGCGATCACCCGACACTGCAGTTGCAACATCTGCTGCGAAACCTGCGAAGTCATGGTCGTTCACGGTGACATCATATCCGTACTGCAAATCAATGTCTGCATCCATGCCATGGGCGGCAACAATGCCTTCTGCAACGCGACGAATGCCATCGTGAATCAACGTACGCGTGCGCTCACTGACTGCGCGCATTGTGCCGTTAATCATTGCTGTTTCAGGGATCACGTTGCTGGTGGTGCCTGTGTGAATCTGTGTCACGGTGATGACGCCTGGGTCGAACACATCAATGCGGCGTGTCACCAGTGTCTGCAACGCCTGGACAATTTCACACGCAACAGGAACAGGGTCAAGAGTGAAGTGTGGTGCACTGCCGTGTCCACCTTTGCCCTTGATAGTGATCATGAAGTTGTCGCTCGATGCCATCATCGTGCCCCCCTTCAATCCGAGGAAGCCACCGGGGATGTTTGATGCTGCGTGAATTGCGAATGCACCAGTGACAGGTGAGTCAGTGCCAACATCGAGAAGGCCTTCGTTCAACATTTCCGAAGCACCGTTGTAACCCTCTTCACCGGGCTGGAACATGAAGAGCACGCGACCTGCAATGTCGGCCTTGCGTGCGCTGAGAATTTTGGCAGCGCCCATGAGCATTGATGTATGAGTGTCATGCCCACATGCATGCATCACATTCTCGACACGAGACTTGAATGCAACGTCGGTGTCTTCGGGCATGGGCAGCGCATCCATGTCGGCACGAAGAAGAACAGTGGGGCCTGGCTTGTCACCAGTGAGCATCGCTGCAATGCCACTTGTTGTTTCATGCAGTGTGATGTCGAGTGGTAATCCTTCGAGCGACTGCAACACGCGATCACGCGTGCGTGGAAGATGGTTCGAGATTTCTGGCCATTCGTGCAAGTCGCGCCGCATCGCCACCATGTCGTCGAAAACGTCATTGGCCTGCTCAAGCAGGCCTGCCGGGTTGCCGTGCTGCTCGCGTGCATCGTCGGTGGTGAGAGTGTTTTTGGCCATGCCTAATGGTAGGCAGATGGCAATGGTCACACCTACGGCGGCGCACCCGGAGAACTCACCCGATGAGTTAGTAGAAGAGGTGGATTCGTTGGGCACCGTGCTGCGACTGTTGACGCGACGCCAGATGCGCGCCGAGGCTTTGTGGCACCGAGCGGTGTTTATTGCGGTGCGATCCTCAACGGGACAGTTGCTTATTCATCAACGAGCGATGACAAAGGATGTATGGCCTGGCTGGTGGGATGTTGCCGTTGGCGGGGTGGTGTCTCCGGGGGAGTCGTGGGAGCAAGCCGCCGAACGGGAACTGGCCGAAGAATTGGGGGTCTCGGGGGTGGAGCTACGCCCGCTGGGCACCGGCGCGTATCGAGACAATGAAGTGAAGCTGGTGGCGGCCTGCTTTGAGGCTGTGTGTGATGGCCCCTTCAGGTATTCGGACGGGGAAATCACTACGACGCAATGGGTCTCGGCGGGTGACCTTCGGGTGCGAATTGGCCAGAATTCCTTCCTTCCCGACAGCATTGCGCTGATTTTGCCCCGAATCGGGCTGTAGCGCCCTGAAATCAGTCCCTTAGGCTTTTAGGCGTGATCAAGGTCGAATTCACGATTGAGCCATTTGAAATGGGCGAGGCACCCGAGCGGGTCACTCGTGCCGTGGCGGCAGTTGAGGCCTTGGGCATCCCGGTGGAGATCGGCGTTTTTGGCTCGTCCTTCACCGCTGACGCATCGCAAGTGGGGTCGGCCGTAACCGCCCTCCTCGATGCGGCCTATTCATTGGGCGCCACTCACGTCACGATCGATACCCAGGTCGTTAGCTAGTGGCATTTGTTCAGCACCCGTTGTTGACAGCTGTGAAGCCCATTCTTGATGCAGTGGGTGCACAACTGATTTCGGTGGATGACGCACGCATCAGTGACATGGCTTTGGAATGGGATGGCGAAATCATCGCCGCTGTTCGTTTGCCTCGTTTGCATGGTGCACTCGACCGCTTGATTGAGCAAGTGGAAAAAGAACTCGGTGCACGTTTGCCCGATCTCTCACGCAACGACAAGCAGTTAGCTGTGAAGTTGTTGGATCAGCGTGGTGCATTCACATTGCGTCGTGCAGTGGAAGATGTTGCAGATGCGATGGGTGTCTCACGCATCACCGTGTACAACTACCTCAACGCCTTGCACCGTTAAGGACAATTTTGCATAGCGTGTTGGGAAGTTCGCTTACTAACCCTATAAATGTAAGTGTGATGACAAAGGAAATTTTTATGTCCCTCAGGAATTGACCGTAAAGAGCGGTCTCTTTCCCAGGAGACATAATGAAAAATCATTTCCCCGAGGGCTACTGCCCTCAACGTGAGAAAGTCCTTGACCTTTCTCGCTCGGTATTGACGGGTAATCACCGTTTCGCGCGTCATCGCCGCAACCACGGTCGCTACATGGCAAAGGTCGAACGTCAAATCTCGCGCGATCAATTACGTAGAGCTGCTTCTTGGATGTGCATCTGTGGTGGCGACGCCACTATTGATTGCCCTCGCTGCTACAACGATGACATGCCCACCATCCGCGAGACTTGCGCTGGTATTCGCGCTTTAAAGGTGATGGGTGTATGGGACTTATACGAGGGTCCTGCGGATGATCTTGGTCAGATGTTCCGCTGGTTCATCCAGCGCGCAGAGGGCATGGATCATTACGAAGCGGAGGCGTACTTACGTGCGATGTTCTTGTGTTCGCCTTTTGGTCATTCGGTGAAAACTCGTCATGCGTTCGACCACTTGTTTGACGAAATCGCCACCTACCGCGTGAACAACTACGACCCGCCGACGAGATTCCGCACCACCGTGGTTGAGAACTTGTGCCGGTTCAGCGAGGAAGGTTCGGTGGCAGCATAAGCCGTGACCGACGTAGTGAAGGCGCCAGAAGCAGCGCAGATACCGCCAACAACTGTTGGAGAGTTTGGAGCCTAAAGGCGACGAAGGTTTACTTTTGTGACGCGGTGATCCGCGCCCTTCTTCACTAACAACGATGCACGTGACTTTGTGGGTTCGATGTTTTCCACCAAGTTCTTGCCGTTGATCTCTCGCCAGATTGTGCGAGCCATGTCAATAGCTTCAGCATCTGTGAGATGTGCATAGTGCTGGAAGAAACTGTCCGGGTCACGGAACACTGTTTCACGCAATGCCTGGAAGCGATCGATGTACCACTGTTCAATGTCCGCTTCTTCGGCATCTATATAAATGGAGAAGTCGAAGTAGTCAGAGACGAACTCGTTTGATTCGGAACCCACCTGTAACACGTTCAATCCTTCAAGAATCAAAATGTCGGGTTGATTGATTGTGACGCGTTCATCATCAACAATGTCGTACACAACGTGGCTGTATACCGGCGCAGTGACTTCGGCAGATCCACCCTTCACATCACGAAGGAAAGAGAGCAATGCTTTTGTGTCGTAGCTTTCAGGAAAGCCCTTGCGATTCATGATGCCGCGATCTTCCAAAACTGCGTTAGGAAAGAGGAAGCCGTCTGTTGTGATGAGATCAACACGTGGGTGATCTGGCCAACGCGTGAGAAGTTCCTGCAAAATGCGAGCGAACGTGCTCTTGCCTACTGCGACAGAACCTGCAATACCAATGACATAGGGAACCTTTGGCGCCATTGCACCAAGGAACGTTGCAGAGACTTTGTGCAGGTTTTGTGTTGCACTCACATACAGATTGATGAGACGTGTCAGCGGCAGATAAATCGCAGCGACTTCATCTAGGTCAATCTTTTCGTTGATACCGCGAAGCTCTTCAAGGTCACGCTCACGAATGGTGAGTGGAGTAGCTGCACGCAGGTCAGCCCATTCATCTCGGTCAAACGCCAAGTATCGAGACGAGTTGGGAGAATTAATCACGGTGGAACGCTACGAGCAAAAGGTCAGCGTTTCCACGGTGCGCAGGGCGATACTGCGCCATTTCCACCCGTGAGAATCTCGTATCCATCAGCGGTGACCACCAAAGTGTGCTCAAACTGGGCAGTACGGCTGCCGTCGGCAGTCACTGCGGTCCAATCGTCATCCCACATCTTGTGGCGTGTTTCTCCACTTGAGGTAATCATCGGCTCAATCGTGAAGGTCATGCCTTCGCGCAAGATCATCGTGTTGCGTGGGTCGTAGTAGTGCAACACCTGAATGTCGGTATGGAAGTTCTCGCCAATGCCATGACCAATGAATGCTCGCACGACGCCGTACTTGTGCTTCTTTGCGTGCACTTCAATCGCTCGACCAATTTCGTTAAGAGCGACACCGGGCTTCACAGCTTCAATGCCAAGCCACATGCACTCTTCAGTCACCTTGATGAGGTTCTTGTCTTCTTCAGAAATAGTGCCGACAGCAAATGATGCATTGGTGTCGCCATGAACACCATTGAGATAAATGGTGACGTCAATGTCGATGATGTCGCCATCAAGCAACACGCGATTGTCAGGAATACCGTGACAGATCACTTCATTCACACTTGTGCACACGCTCTTTGGATACCCGTGATAATTCAATGGGCTGGGGTAGCCACCCATTTCAAGCGTGAGGTCATGCACGAAGATGTCGATTTCATCAGTAGTGATGCCAGGGCGCACCATCTCGCCGGCACGACGAAGAATTTCTGCAGCTGCTGCACCAGCAATACGCATGCGCTCGATGATCTCTGGTGACTTCACACGCGACTCTTCGTTGCGCGGTGGAACACCGGTTGCTGCATACGGAGGCTTGCCGATTGTGTCGGGTACGTAGCGCATGGGGCTGACGATGCCGGGCTGAATACGGCCTTCTGTGCCCTTGCAGCAACGCTTGTATTTGCGACCGCTTCCACACCAGCACGGATCATTCGAAGCGGGGAGCGTCTCAGGTACCTGACTCATAGAGATAAGGCTACGGGGTGACTTGACAGGTTTTGGGCGACTGGCATTAGTCATCTTCCTTCCGTACGTTCCTCGCCCACACATAAGTGGATAGGTGTGAATCGAAAGGGAGTTACTCATGCCAGATATCCCAGTAAGTCCAGGTCCGTCATCAGGCAATGACCGCTTGCAAGCTCTTCGTCAGAATTCTCAGGCCCTTGCGGGTGTGTCAACCCCGCGGAGGATTCGCATCGATCTTCTTCTTGGTGCCATTGGAGTTCTTCTTGTTATTGCTTTCTTGTTTGTTGCCATTGGTTCGCCTTCGCCGGAGATGACAACCACAACGTCGATAGTCGCGCAGCAAGAAGAGAACGGGGGGCTGATGAAAATCGGCGATGCCTTGATTGCAATCTCCGTTGAAGAAGGGGCTTTTCCGCCCGATGTTTCTGTAGGTGATCAGGTTCGGATCATTGTCACCTCCAACACTGATGGAACCGATGTTGCCCGAGGCTTGGACGCTGAGACCATTGTTCAGTCGATACGTGAAACGTCAGCTGTTGGTGGGCGATTCGTTGTCACTGTGAGCGGAATTGAATCTGTTGCGGAGGAAGTTGCGGCCTCTGGTCCGGTGCATCTTGCAGTCATCAGGAAGGTTCAGCAGTGAGTACTGCATCATTGTCGGTACTTGAGGTCGCACGTGAGATTGCGAGCGCTTTGGCAGATGACAGAGTTCGACGCCATAACCAAGACCTTCCCGCCCCGTCGCTTGATGAAGAGCGGCAACTCGCAAGGTTCACAGCAACGAATCATCTCGCACAAGTACGAAATATTGATTCATGGGGCTTTGGAGCTATTCCAGACGTTGACGACCGATCTCTTGTGGAAGAGGCAATCGCACAAGTACTTGGCTTAGGACGCCTCGAGCCGCTTCTTGAAGATGACGACATCTCAGATATTCACATCAGAGGCAATCGACCAGTGTGGATCAAGAAACGAAATGGAGAACGTGTTCAGCTCGCACCAATTGTCAACTCGGATGGTGAACTAATTGATCTGATTCGCCGAATTGCATCTCGGATGGGTCACCGCGAGCAGAGATTTGATCCATCTCATCCAGAGCTAAACCTTCAACTACCTGATGGTTCACGTCTGTTCGCCGCTATGGAAGTGACTTCTCATCCGACACTCATCATTCGTCGACACCGTTTTGAAATCTCACATCTAGGCCAATTAGTTGAGCGAAATCTAATGAGCCGAGAGGTTGCTCAGTTTCTTGCAGCAGCTGTGCGCAGTCGACGCAACATCGTGATTGCTGGTGGAACAGGATCAGGGAAGACAACCTTGTTGCGCGCACTCATGAATGAAGTTCCACGCCATGAACGAATCGTCACTATTGAAGATGCGTTTGAATTGGGAATTGAGCACTTTGAAGATGCACATCCTGACCATGATGCTTTGCAATCTCGCACAGCAAATATGGAAGGAAACGGGGAGATCACGATGGTTGATCTCACTCGCATGGCCCTTCGCATGGATCCCGACAGAGTGGTGGTGGGTGAAGTCCGAGGTGCAGAGGCCTTTCCGATGTTGTTGGCGATGAGTCAAGGTAACAATGGCTCGATGTGCACTTTGCACGCGGACAGTGCCCGCACCGTCTTCCCGAAACTTCTTGCCTACGTAGCTATGTCGGGTTCCGGTTTACCGAGCGACACGGTGAATTTGTTGATTGGTAGCGCAATACATTTTGTGATTCATGTGGGGATAGAAGAGAACACGCGTCGCGTGCTGTCAATCCACGAAGTGGTTGATAGTGATGGCATCTCAATTGTTTCCAATGAGATTTTCTCGTACCAGAAGTCCGGCAATCAGTTTCTGTCCCTACGAGGGGGGACATCGGATCTTCTTTCTGCACATGGATTCAGTTCTGCACGAGAACTGAGTTGGGTCTGACATGAAACTCAAGACTGATTCAAAACCAGATGAAGACCAGAGAGTCTTGGTGGAGGCGATTGCGTCATGGACTGAAAGCTTGCGAGACACCATTTCAGCTGCTGCTGGTCTCGAGCAGGCAATCATCGCAACCGAGCATCATTGCCCACGGGCAATTAACGAGCCGGTACAACGACTCGTTGCTTCATTGCGTTACGGGACACTGGAGGATGCACTCCGCCGTTTTGCGGATGACATCGCACATCCATCGTGCGACTTCGTAGTTGCTGCACTTATCACAGCTTCAACGCATCACTCAAGAGATTTGGCAAAGCTATTGACACACCTTGCTGAATGTTCACGTTCTGAGTGTGAGTTGTATTTACGAATCTGGGTGTCGCGAGCAAGAACAAGAACATCTGTGCGAATCATCTCTGGGACCATATTTTGTTTTGGGCTCGGGCTTCTCCTTTTCAACATGAGCTACTTGCGTCCTTTCCTTTCTCAAGAAGGGGTTTTTGTTCTTCTAGCTATTGCAGTGTCCTTTGGTTGTTCTCTTTATTGGATGTCGCAGATTGCACGAGTGGAAGTTCCTGGTCGACTTCTTGCTCATCGTGTGGGGTCCAAATCATGAGAGACACGAATTTCGTTCTTTCTCCGCAACATGTACATGTTCTCGGAATCAGTCCAGACCTCTTGAGTAGACGGTGTGCAACTCGTGCTGTGGTGGCCTGCGGAAGCGTGTTCTTGCTCGTTCTATTCCTACGAACACAAGGAATCAGCCTTTCTTTCTCTTTCGTTGTTGTCTTCATTGTCGGAGCACCTCTTGCCGCATGGACAATGACCATCTCCCAACTACGAAAGATGGCTACAAAACTTCAACGAGACATGGATCTATCGGTTGCAGTTTTTCTAGATCTCATCAATGTGCTGCTTGCAGGTGGAGCAGGAGTCGAGACAGCGATGATTGCGGCAGCTGGAGCAGGTGATGGTTGGGGTTTTGAACAACTTCGAACTGCAATGGCACGTGCGCAAAGTTCGCGCCGTTCTTATTGGGAAGCCCTTCGAGAGACGGGTGAGGCATTCGGTATTGAATCTCTCGAGGAAGTTGCAAACAGTGTGCAACTTGCGGGAGAACATGGTGCCCGAATTCGTCAATCTCTTGCTGCCAAGGCTGCAAGTTTGCGCATCAGAAATCTTGCACGAATCGAACATGAGGCTGAGCAGCGCACTGAGCGCATGGGTATTCCGGTCGTGCTGTTGTTTATTGGATTCATTCTTCTCGTTGGTTATCCGGCTTTTGCTGGAACCGTTGCAGCTCTCTAAATAGAAAGGCAAATATGTCAACAATCAAGCAAATGTTTGAGTATTACGGGGTGCGATTTACAGCATCTCGTGAACGAGATAGGGATCGAGGTGAAGTGAGTGCCACAACAATCGTGATGGCGGCTGCACTCGTCGCGCTTGCTATTTCAGTTGGTGCTGTTATCAGTTCACGAGTTCGCGATAAGGCCAACTCCCTGAATCTCGGATGAAGGCTGCCACCTTTCCGAGCAATGATCGGGGCGAGACCAGTATTCAAGTGGTGCTTCTCGTCCCGATCATCCTCTCGGTGTTCTTTACTTGCGTTCACGCTGCTGCCTTGGCTCATGGGGGACAAGTTGCCTCTCTTGCGGCGATGAGAGGTGCGCAAATCTCAGCTGCCAGTAATGGGTCATCTGATTCCAATGCTCTGATGAAGTTGGAGATACAGAGATCTGTTCAAGAAATGGGGAACAGACTTGAATCGGAACCTCAACTTTCAGTGTTTCAAGGAAATGTTCAAGTGACGGTGCGAGTTCTGGTTCCCGGAGTTGTTCCCTTTCTTCCAACATCTGTTCGTCGGTCAGCGACGGTTCCTGCGGAGCGGTTTATTGAGGAACAGGATCGTCAATGAGAGGAGAACGTGGCTCTATCGCAGTGGAGGCGGTCATTCTTGCTCCGGTGTTCGTTCTCTTTATGGTCTTCGTGGCATATGCCGGGCGGATTGTTGCGGTGCAGTATGACCTCCACAGTGCAGCTGACGTTGCCGCGCGCACAGCTTCTCAATCTCGCTCAGGGTCGATGGTGACGAGAGGAGTTCAATCGGCTCAGCAAGCGATGAATCTGAATCAAGCCCCATGTAGTGATTTCAGTGCGCGTGTTGTGAAACGAACTACTGGTGGCGTATCTGAAGTTGAGGTAGTAACCCAGTGTCGTGTGAATGTCGTTGGCTTATCACTACTTGGCATTCGGTCACCAGTCCACTCGGGGCAATCCCGAGAGGTGATTGATGTGTATCGCCGACCATGAGTAATCAACGTGGATCTGTATCAGCACTAACAGTGTGCATTGTGATGTCTGCATTGACTTTGGTGGGTCTTGTTTTCGACGCGGGAACCTCCGTGAATGAGTACACGCAACTTTCGGATGTTGCTGAAAATGCAGCAAGAGCTGGTGCGCAGGAAGTCACGGGATTGCGAGCAGGCGACCTACGCATTGACAGTCGCAGTGCAGTGACAACGAGTCAGGCCTACTTGCATTCTCACGGAGTCAGCGGTCGTGTCGAGGTATATCAAGATTCTGTATCGGTGGAAGTTATTGGGTTACGTCGATATCAGATACTTGGAATTATTGGACTCGGAAGCCAACGTTTGCACATCGTGCGCACAGCGCACATTGTCTCCGGTTAAATCAAATGAAACGACATATTTTCTCCGGAGTTTTTGTTCTTGCTCCTGTTTTCAGTTCAGTGCATCTTGTGCGGGAGCGGTACGTCTTTCAACGTCGTAATCTCTTCGACCGAGATGTCACGTCAGTGGAATTGATAGCTGGGTGTCATCTATTGATTTGCGTGATCTCATTGTGGGTAGTGTGTGAGGCCCTCATCGGGTTAAAGAACGCGAGGGTGATCTCACATGCTCCTGAGTCGTCTCATCATCGCCGGTTCTCTGCCCTGCTCTTGGGGGGACTTGCGATCATCGGACACAGCCAATCCCCAGAAGTGCATCGGGTAGACGTCGCTGAGGAAGCAGGGCTCCCGGTTGAACTGATGTTGACTCCATCCATGGCCGCACTTCTGATCAGGGACATCCTTCAACGAAGGAGAAATCAGATTCGGCGAGGATTGATGCCAGATGTCCTGTGTGATGAGGAAACTGTGCTCTTGTCGCAGGTACAACGCAAGGCCAAGGAAGCCTTGCCCGCCATGGTTGTGGGTGAACTTGATCAATCACTTCCCGTTGTCAAAGTCTTGACAGATGTAGTGGAGCGAAAGGAGAAGACACGACTTTGTAAGAGTGAAAAGCCATTGTTCATTGTGTGCCTGTATGGGTATCCAGAGGTCAAGAGCAGGCAAGGTTCGAGAGCATCATTTCGTAAGAAGCGAGCTTTGGAACTACTTGTCTGGCTTTCGCTCAATCGCGATCGGCCTCGAAGGTCTGCGGCAAGAACAGCACTGTGGCATATCGATGTGAGCGATGCGACATTCTCCACGGTTGTCTCCGATATGAGGCGAGGCCTCTCGGAATTAGATTCCTCTTTGAATCGTGCAGAGTTTCTACCGACGACCTATTCGGACGAGCTATTGCTGAGTCACCGCATTACAACTGACTACGAGTTATTGCGTGAAGCTTTGGATGCTTTTCGTACTGATTGCCTGAATCATCAGACACTTGCTGATCAGCTATCTGAGATTCGTGATGTTCCCTTTTCTGGAACTTCTTACGAGTGGGCCGACTTGGATGGCACGACGACACGACTCATCATTACAGCGATGCAGGCATCACAAGAACTTGCTGAGTTTGCAAGGTCAAAAGGTGACGCCGAGTTAATGATGACTGCTGTTGCCGCTGGTCTCAGAGTGATGCCAGGCTGCGAAGAGTTGTTGCAGATTCAAGAAGAGTTCCTTGCAATGAAGGCAACCTCTCGGTCTTTGGTTTGAGGCTATTCGTCGTCGTTATCGATGACAGCGTTTGACTCGGCTTCCGTTAGCTCCGGGATGCCCTGGTTCTTACGGAGCTTCTCAATGTCACGAACAGGAACATTCATTTTCTTATAGCGAGTTCCTTCGCTGCCAATGGATTCAATCTCGCCTTGCAGTTTCGTGAATGTTGCTTGCACTTGATCGACGGCCTTGGCGTAGTTAACCCATTCCTTCGAGAACTTGTTGATCTGCTGCATGATGGTGGCTGCAGTTTGTTCTGTGTGGAAGCTGTCGGTTGCTTGGCGAATAACTACCAGGAACGCATACAACGTAAGTGGTGAACACAGCACCACCTTCTTTGACAACGCGTAGTCGATAAGTGTGGGGTCTGCTTCGTGCACGAAACCGCTGATGCTCTCATTAGGAACAAACATGAGGACATAGTCGAGAGCTTCTTCTTTGGAGTTCATGACATAGTCGCGTTTCGCGAGTGCATCAACGTGGCCCTTGACAGCCTTCACGAATTCAGTTTTTGACGATGCACGCAATGCATCAGTTTCTGCGTTGAAGTGCGCGGAGTACTGATCGAGTGGGAACTTCACGTCCATATACAGAACGCGATTCGGCGGCATGTTGAACTTGAAGTCGGGCTTACCACCAGCAGCGTTGATGTCTTGCTTGGTGTAGTTCACACCATCGACAAAACCGGCAGCGCGCAACATGTCTTCTGCAAGACGCTCGCCCCATTGACCACGCTTCTGTGAGTTAGAGAGAACTTCATTGAGATTCTCTGTACGGCGAGAAAGTGTGTCGACAGCTTTACCGACATTGTCGAACTGAGAGCGATTGTTCTCGCGTAGATCTCGCAACTCTTTGTCGAGCTCGCCGATCTTCTTTTCCATCGCATCTTTGATGGTGGTGAGGGCCTGGCTGATGGAATCGGCTTTCTGGCCTAACTGTTCGCTGCTGTCTTTCGCCAATTGCTGGCTACTGAGTTTGATGGCTTCTTCGCGATCGGCGCGCGCCTGTTCACCGAGGGATTTCAAGGCGACATCAAGAGACTCGCGCACGATCTTTTGCACATCGTCTGCCACATAGACGGGGGCAGTGGGGTCGCCGAGTGGTGTGACCGTGGGTTGTTGTTTGCGGCGGTCCATGAATTGAAGGACTTGCAGGGCAATGATGACGATTCCGACGGCGATAAACACGATTTCCATTGCGGTCATGGTACTGAAGGGGTGTACTGGCTGGTTCAAGGTGGGCCATGGAGTGGATAGCGTGACCACATGTTCGGTCGAAAAAACCCCGTGATGATTACGCCAGATCAGGCTTTGCCTGGTCGCACAGATCAGACCATGCCAGTGCCAGCAGAGCACTTTGAGTTGAAGACTCCTCTTGTTGGCCCATGGCCCGAGAATGTGGCGACGTTGGTCGTTGGCATGGGTTGTTTCTGGGGTGCCGAGCGCAAGTTCTGGCAGATGCCCGGCGTGTACTCCACAGCAGTTGGATATGCCGGTGGTTTCACGCCAAACCCTTCATATGAAGAGGTGTGTTCTGGTCTCACTGGCCACAACGAAGTGGTGTTGGTGGCCTACGACAAGTTCAAGCTTTCTCTTGCCGATGTGTTGCGCGTGTTCTGGGAAAACCACGACCCCACCCAAGGCATGCGCCAGGGTGGAGACATCGGCACGCAGTACCGCAGTGCCATTTACTTCGCAGATGATGAACAGCGTGCATATGCAGAGTCAACGCAAGAGGGCTATCAGTCTTTGTTGACGAAGGCAGGCTTCGGCGAGATCACAACAGAAGTTGCACCGCTTGGAGACTTCTTCTATGCAGAGCCATATCACCAGCAGTATTTAGGGAAGAACCCCAACGGTTACTGCGGTATTGGCGGCACAGGCGTTGCCTGCTCTATCGGAATTCTTTAGTCGACGAATTCAACTTCGTTCGCAGCGGCCATCTGTTCATCAGTGGGCTTGCGGAACAACACGATCATGATGATGCCTGCGAACAAGTAGATCGCAGCCATGAAGCGCCATGCGTTGTAGAACGATGACAACATTCCTTGGGTGAGTTCAGTTCCAGTCTTCTGTGACATTGCGAAGTTCACCATCGCTGGTGCAGCCAATGATGCAGCGAGTGCGGCACCCAATGCCGAACCAATTTGACGCGCCGTGGTGTTCAACGCTGAACCCATTGCGAATCGTGACGGCGGCAAGAATGCGTTAGCGGAACTCGACAACGTTGAAATGCTGCAACCAACACCTGCTCCCGTGATGATCATCCACGGTAGATAATCGCCGAGATAGTTCGGCGTGGGCGTCATAGTGATGGTCAACATGAATGTTCCGAAACTCAGAAGTACTGAGCCAAGAAGTAGCACTCGTGCATGGCCCCACTTCACTGCGAGGCGTCCCATCGGCGCTGCAAGAACAGCCGCCATGATGGGCCCTGGTGCGGTAGCAAGACCTGAGCGTGTAGGGCTGTACTCCCAAATGGCTTGAATCCATTGCGTGTTGAGAAGCCACATGCCGAGGAAGCCGACTGAGAAGAACAAACCAGAAATGTTCGATGCAACAACGAATGGCAACTTGAACAAAGACAAATCAAGGAGCGGATTCGACACTGTGCGGCATCGCTGAACAAACAGCGCCAACAACACAAGACCAAGTGCGAGGGCGATCATGGTGCGATCATCGCCCCAGCCCCATTCGCTGCTTTGCGTAATTGCGAGAGTCACAAGAGCAACGCCGGGGAAACCTAAGGCGGTGCCAATCATGTCGACGCTCTTCGAAGCGTTTGGATCCTTGCTCTCATGAAGAATGCGATTGCCGACGATGAGGGTGAAAACGCAGAACGGAACATTGATGAAGAACAGTGCACGCCAGTTCAGCCAGTCAACGAGAAGACCACCGAATGTTGGGCCAGCTGCTGCGGCCAAGCCGCCCACTGCGCCCCAGATGCCGATGGCAACGGTGCGCTTCTCTGCAGGGAATTCAGGAAGAACAAGTGCAATAGAAGCAGGAGTGAGTTGCGCGCCACCAATCGCCTGAATGATGCGAGCAGCAACAAGGAACGGAGTAGAGGGCGCAAGACCGCACAGGACTGAGCCGATGCTGAACAAGATGAGGCCGCGCATGAATGAGCGCTTGCGACCATTGACGTCAGCAAAGCGGCCGGCAGTAAGAAGTCCAGCTGCATACGCGATGTTGTATCCGGAGAACACCCATGTCATCAGAGTGGGGTGACCAAGGTCTTGCTCAATAGTGCGTTGTGCAACAACGACAATGCTGGTGTCGAGCGAGACAAGGAATGTGGCGATCGCTGTGAGGCTGAGAACCTTGTAAGCACGCGTCATCTGCGTAAACGGAATCTTCATGTTTGCCCCCTGACGAACAGGTGAACAATACTCCCCACCATTATGAACAGGCGGGTTAGAGGGCGTGAGGCCTATGAACCCCAGCCATTGGCGCGGATGTCGTCGCCATCGGCATTGCGTTCTTTGCCTCGCCAGTTGAGGACACCGGGTGTCTCGCTCAGTTTGGCGATGAGACCTTGCATCGGGGTTCCATCAAGGTCCACGATCGCCTCGCGATGGGCATAGTGCGGATCGTTCGCTATGTCTTCCATCGACATGATCGGGCCAGCTGCAGCATCTGCGTCGGACATCTCCTGAAGTGCCTGCACTTGTGTGCGTTGCGCACACCAACCGCGCATTGCTTCATCGAGCGCCACACGATTCTCGACACGCGAGTTAAATGTTGCGAATCTCACGTCACCTTCGAAGCCCAACAACTTCACAACACGGCCGGCAACTGAATCACTGCTTGCAGAGATGCCGATGTACTTGTCGTCGCTGCATCGGTAGACGCCACGAGGAACGGTGTACGGAATACCCGAACCCATGCGCTCTTGCATCTCACCACGTGTCTTCCACACACTGATGAGTGGTCCCATGATGTGGAAAATGCTTTCCAACAATGAGACATCAACAACTTGACCCTTCTCGCTGAGTAGTGCGACCATCGTTGCGAATGCACCAACAAGGCCAGTGATTTCATCTGTCATTGCAAATGCAGGAAGCATTGGTTCGCCACCCGGCTGACCACTGATGCCAGCGACGCCACCCATTGATTCAGCGATTGATGCAAAACCAGGACGCGATGCATATGGTCCTGTTTGCCCGAAACCCGTGATGCGTGTGATGACCAGTTTCGGATTGCGTGCGTGCAACACCTCGGGTGCAAAACCGAGACGCTCAAGAATCCCTGGACGAAGATTCTCCACGAGAACATCTGCTTCGTCAATCAGGCGCAGAAACACTGCAGCATCATCGGCGTTCTTCAAATCAAGATCAATTGTGCGTTTGTTGCGGTTAACAAATCGCCACCACAAACCTTCACCATCTTCGGGGTCGCGCCATGCCATGTTGCGCAAACTGTCGCCGGTATCGGGTCGCTCAATCTTGATGACATCGGCACCAAAGTCGGCGAGGTATCGCGCGCAATTGGGTCCAGCAAGAACGGTGGAAAGGTCAATGACCTTCAGGCCTTTCAGTGCGGGATCTGAACTCATCGAATAGGAAGGATAAGGCAACGATCAGTGAGTTCACCCATTGCGTACTCCTGATAGTTCACACCAAAGTCTTGATAGAGGAAACGACAGCGTTCGCTCCAACTCAGTGCGTCCGGTGTTGAAATGCGATGAACAATTTGCATCACACCGCCTTCGTATACGCGATACTCGGCCCAGGTGCCGGGAAAATCCTTAATGCAGCCAATCTCGATAGTGGGGATTCGCGATTCATTCATAAATCGCACACGATGACGATGGGTATGGCCCGCTGTATATGCGATGACGTTTGCGTGACGAGCACAGAGCATGTCGAGTTCATCACTGCAGTCTGGATGAAGACCGAAGTAGTCATCGCTGCGACCACCATCTGTCCACTGCTGATGGTGACCCATGATGATGACGGGCGTTGTTGCTTTGTGCAGTTGCGCATCGATCCACTCGAACTGAGACGGATCAATGCGTCCTGTTGTTTGAGTAGGAATCGTGGTGTCAATGAGAGCAATCGCAATGCCAGGAAGTTCTATCCACGTGTCGCCGGTGAAAACTTCTTGACCTTGATATGCGTCGTGATTACCGCGTGCAACGAATAACTTCTCGCCAAATGTTCCGTAGTACATCTCGCGAAACGCATCGAATTCTTCTTCGAGTCCAGCATTCGTGATGTCACCTTTGACGATGACCGCATCAGGATGCAAGGCACGCATCTCTGTGACGGCACCAAGGTTCATAGTGACGGGATACGGTCCTTCGCCCGGCAGAGGACGCTGAATGGGACCATCTGGTCGATCGTCAATGCGACCACATTCAGTTTCGCCAAAGTGAACATCGTTGACGGTGGTGAAAGTGCTCAGCAGTTTCCCAGTGGGACGAGGCAAGGTTCGAAAGTCAATGCCATGTTCCGTGTAGGAAGTATCGGGCTGAAGGTTCTCATGGCGAATGACATGTGAACCGTGGTGAAAGACCGCAAGATTGTCAGCGACTGTTGTGAGTTCAGTTGCGCCGACGCTGCTCATCGTTACGAGCCAGGGCGAATGCGACGTGCGATGGAATTGTCTGACCACCAGCGTCCACTGAAGCGCCACGACTCATTTGTCTTCGCGGAGTTCTGCTGTGCAAGCACTGGTTGTGGCCACATCATGGTGACGGCAGCTGCAATTGCTGCAGCTTCTTCATCTGATGGGTTCGGGGTGATGGAACCGACATTGACGTTCATCGCTTCACCACCACTGATTGTGCGACCTTGTCGTGCCACGTTTGGCGCTGTGGATCCCAGAGCATCCACAGATAACCAAGGAGTAGTGCCAATTGTGAGACATAACCCATGAGTCCGCGGTACACAGCACGTCTTGTTCCAATGAACGAACCATCGTTCTGGTCCAACACAAGAACTCCGAGGCGAACGCGTAATGGCGAACCACCGCGTGACCCAATCCAATATGCAAGAACGAAGAACGATGCGATTGTTCCGATGACTGACCAAATGTCAGTTGTGCCCATGCCGAAACTAGTGAAGCCTGCGAAGCCATCAGCGTTGGAAACATTTGAGGAATCGGAAACGAGCGCTCCGATCAACTGAATCGGTAGGGCAACCAGTAGCGAACTCAGTCCATCGCAGATGTGTGCGAGAAAGCGAATCCAGAAACCTGCACGCTGTTCTTGTTGAATTGGCGCTGTGAACTCGGTGCCAAATGTTGGTGGAGTTGGCGGCTGCCAGTTGTCTGATTCGCTCATGATGATTCTCTACAGCGGCATGTTGCCGTGCTTGCGGCGTGGCAACTCTTCGCGCTTTGTCTGCAACATGCGCAAGCCGGCGATGACCTTCTTGCGTGTGTCGGCTGGGTCGATGACGTCGTCCACATAGCCGCGCTCAGCAGCTGCGTATGGGTTGGCGTACTTCTCTGTGTATTCAGAAACGAGTTCTGCACGACGAGCAACAGGATCTGCTGCTTGCTGCAATTCACGCTTGTACACAATCTCGACTGCGCCTTGTGGTCCCATCACAGCAAGTTCTGCTGTTGGCCATGCGTAGGCGAGGTCTGCACCAATTGACTTTGAGTTCATCACCACGTACGCACCGCCATAGGCCTTGCGCGTGATGATTTGAATGCGAGGAACTGTTGCTTCGCAGAATGCGTACAACAACTTTGCACCGTGACGAATGATTCCCTCGTGCTCTTGGTTCACGCCAGGAAGGAATCCGGGAACGTCAACGAACGTGATGAGCGGAATGTTGAATGCATCGCAGGTACGCACGAAACGTGCAGCTTTTTCACTTGATTCAATGTCGAGAACACCAGCGAATGCCATGGGCTGGTTGCCCACAACGCCGACTGTCATTCCGTCAAGACGTGCGAAACCACAGGTGATGCTGGTTGCCCAGTGCTGGAAGTATTCGAAGTACTCACCGTCGTCACACACTTCGCGAATGACTTTCTTCATGTCATATGGCTGGTTTGGTGAGACAGGAAGAATGTCGCGCAACATGTCGCATGAACGCTCTGGGTCATCAGTGGGTTCTTCACGTGGTGCTTCTTCCAAGTTGTTCTGTGGAAGGAATGACATCAAGAAACGAACATCGTCGAGGCATGCCTGCTCATCTGCAGAGACGAACGTTGCAACACCACTCTTCGAAGCGTGGCTCATTGCGCCACCAAGTTCTTCAAGCGTCACGTCTTCGCCGGTCACTGTCTTCACAACGTCGGGTCCGGTGATGAACATGTGGCTGGATTCGCGCACCATGAAAATGAAGTCGGTCATCGCTGGTGAATACACAGCGCCACCAGCACATGGTCCGAGGATGACAGAGATCTGCGGGATGACACCCGATGCCTGCACGTTGCGATGGAAGATGCCGCCGTACGACGCAAGCGATACAACGCCTTCTTGAATACGCGCACCAGCGCCGTCATTCAAACCAACAACAGGAGCGCCGACCTTGAGGGCGAGGTCCATGAGCTTGTGGATCTTCTCGGCGAACACTTCACCAAGCGCGCCACCGAACACGGTGAAGTCTTGAGAGAAGAGGAACACTTTGCGACCTTCGATGGTGCCCCAGCCGGTGATGACACCGTCGGTGTATGGGCGCTCTTCGAGACCGGCTGCTTGTGCACGGTGGCGAGCAAGCATGTCGAGTTCATGGAAAGAGCCTGGATCGCAGAGGTATTCGATGCGCTCACGAGCGAGGAGTTTGCCCTTGCCCTTATGGCGTTCGACAGACCGAGCGCTACCCGCATTGCGGGCCTGCTCTTGACGGTCGCGGAGGTCGTTGATCTTGTCCTGCATTGAGGCGCCAGCGGTATCAGTCACGTCGGAAACGCTAGTGCCGAAAGGGGCTTATCGGCTCTATCCGTGGGGTTCTGCCCCCGATTTGGGAGCTGGAAGAGGGGTTTTAGCCCGCTGGGGGGACAGTGGTGGCGACGGCAGGGGGAACCGTTGGGGCGATTGTGGGAGCCATGGTCGGTGCGATGGTAGGCGCAAGCGTTGGGGGCACGGTGGTTGCTGGAATCGTGGTGGTGCTGGCGGGGGAGAGACCTTGCTTAGGGGTGGTGATGACGGTGACCCCGTCGGCGATGACGAACTGAGACGTGAGTGTCTTGAGTTCGCCGATGGTGGTGACTCCGTTGATTTCCATCTTCCAGTTACCCGGGGCTCGTAGCAACATGCCGGAGTCTTCGGCAACCAAGGCAGCGCCCGGCCGAGTGATCGGCACGTTGATGGTGAAACCGGAGTAGTTCGGATTCTCGGGCGTGAACTTCACAGTGAATTTTTGAATGCGCGATGGGCCGAAGAGTTCGATCAGAACTCTGTTGGCACCGATGTTGCCAGGTGTGATCGAGACACGCACATGGAAATTGTCGGCTCCTTCGAGATCTTGCACGATGGCGTAGTCAACACGCGGACCTTTATCAACTTGCAAAACATATGGCGGGCGCATCGATAGGAGCCACGATGAAAGCGCAAGAATCACAATGGTGATTGACAACTGGAAACCGACGGGACGCTTGAGTCGGTACACAACTTTTTCGTTCAGCGACTTTGCACGTTGTAAACCACGCAACACAAATTGACGCACTGTGTTGTCAACAAAAATGAGTGCAGCAACTATCAGTGACTTCAAGAGAATGACACGACCGTGTCCGCTATTGATAAGGCTGAAATTGTCAATGCGGTACACCTGAATGGCGCCAGTGACGATGATGCCCACCATCACAAGGTTTGCAATGCGGCTCCAACCACGAAGTGCGTGAACAAGGTCGTTACTACCGGGTCCGTATAAAACAACACGCCAGATAATCGCGATAGCGCCGACCCATGTTGCGACCAATGCCATGTGCGATACGGAAAGCAAGACGCCGAGTGCGGCATACCGTCCGCCTGTGCGATCAAAACCAAAAGAGAGTGCAAAGAACAGCAATGCGATGGTGCTCGGCATCACCAAGTTTTCAAAGTTGATGCGTTCTGTGATCCACGCAAAATATGCAAGGCCACACACTGCAATAAAGCGAAGCACCAACGCACGTCCATCGTTTGTTTCAAATAGTGGACCCCATGATGTTGGGGAGATCGTCGAACCGATTCCAGTGCCGGCTTGACGTGCTGACATGAGCATCATCAACAGAACAAGTGATGCAATCGCAAGGATGCTGATCTGCCGGAAATACTTTTCGCACACTGGGTACTCAACACCTTCAGGCCAGGCGATCTTGATGAAGATCAATCCGCCAAAGAGTGCTGATGTGAAGAAGAAAGAAATCCACCGCACGAGTCCAATGGGACCGCCGAGGCGTGGCTCCGACACCGCTGCTTCTTCACCGGGAACACCAGGGATTGTTGGTGTCGTGTTTCCGGGATTAGCGGCAGGCACGGTGGTAGTGACATCAACTGCCGATGTGAAGCTGTAAGTGCCGGCGCTGGTGTCAGGCAATGTCCACGTGACAGTGCAATTGCCATTTGAGAGGCGCTGCGTGAGTGCCGCTGAGACAGTGAGCCCATCGGCTGCGAGTTGAGGTGCACTGAGGTTGATGATGCGGCTATCACATGTGAGAACCAGACCCATTTGTGCGACGGCCTCTGCGCCACCGACCGGGGCGGTGAAACGCAATTGAATCTGGGTGGGCGCGAGGGTGATGGTCTCGCCATTTCCAGGGGTGGAGGTATCGATGGAATTGTCCCCTGCGGCATGAGCGGTTCCGATGCCGAGGACAATGGCACCAAAGAAGGCGAGGAGGAAGGGGAGGAAGCGACGCATGGGTTGAGAAAACGGTAGCCAGTCGGCACGCCGTTGAAGTGTTCAACGATGGCACACACAGCCCCCCCGATGCACCTCATTGGTAGGGTCACATCAATGGCAACACAGTCCCTCTACCGTCGCTTCCGTCCACGGAAGTTCTCCGAGCTGTATGGCCAGGAGCACATTGTGCGGGCTTTGCGTAATGCCGTCATTAATGGGCGCGAAGGCCAGGCCTATTTGTTTTCAGGGCCTCGTGGTACCGGTAAAACCACCACCGCCCGAATTTTGGCCAAGGTTCTGAACTGTGAGAACCCCGTCGAGGGCGAACCCTGCTGTGAATGTGATTCCTGCAAGGCAGTGGAGTTGGGCACCAGTTATGACGTTCTGGAACTGGACGCTGCCAGCAACAACGGTGTTCAAGAGATTCGCGACATCATCGAGGCAGCCGCACTGACCAGCCCTGGTCGTCATCGTGTTTTCATTCTTGACGAAGTCCACATGCTTACCCGTGCTGCCGAAGCTGCATTGCTGAAGACACTGGAAGAGCCACCAGCACAGGTTGTGTTTGTGTTGGCAACAACTGATCCGCAAAAAGTGTCAGAAACGATTCGCAGTCGCGTACAGCATCTGCAGTTCCACTTGCTGCCTATTGACCAGCTTGAGAAGTATGTCCGGTTCGTTATTGAAAAAGCAGAACTTGATGTTGATGATGAAGGCATTGCTCATGTTCTTCGTCAAGGTGGCGGAAGTGCGCGCGACACGTTGTCAGCACTTGAACTTGTTGCTGCTGGTGGTGGCGAGCCAGAGGATGCTCAGCACACCGAAGAGATTGTGAAAGCAATTGTCGATCGTAATCACGGCGAGGCATTAGCAGCAGTTGCTCGTGCAATGCAGCAAGGCCGCGATGCACACACATATGCCGAAGACATTGTGCGACTCATGCGAAACTGCTTCTTGTCCATCATGTCGCCAGAACTCGTGCAATTGCCTCAGGCTCGTCTTGCCGAACTCAACGGATATGCACGTGAACTCGGAGTGCAACGCATTGTTCGCATCATGGAAGTACTCGGCAGCACGATGGTGGAGATGCGTCATGCGCCCGACTCTCGTTTGTTGTTAGAGGTTGCAGTCGTGCAGCTTGCAGCGCCATCGTTTGACGACAGCACAGAAAACTTGCTCGCACGAATCTCGCAACTCGAAGAAGCTGTAAAGCAGTTGAAGGAACAAGGAGTCGCTGCAGCATTGCCACCAGCGCCGCTGAATCCTGCAACAGGGCGTGCAAAAATTGGTGGCCGCGCTGCTGTCGGCGCAGCATCAGCTCCTAGTGCACCTGTAGGGTCGGCTTCACCCGCCGAAACCCTCGCAAGCTCGCAAGTTTCGGCAAATGAACCGACCCACGGTGCACACGCGGATGTCACAGCACCCACAACAGCGCCGGCCTCTACAAAGAACACCCAGGCCACAGCGGCGCCAGCCGAAGTTACAAAAGATGTGGATGAGGCGCGCGACGGCGGAGGCTCGCCGATTATGAGCGAAGCGAAGCAAGGCGAGTCGACGAGCGTCGAGACAGCCTCATCAGGGTCTGTTGCGGGTGGAGACCCGGCGCAGATGTGGCCGCAAGTGACTGATGCAATGAAGGGCCTCCCGAAAGCAATCTTTAAGCCAGCAATCGTTGAGGCTTTTGACGGCAAGAAACTCACCATCAAGTTGCCCGCCAATACTCCTTTGAAGCGTGCACAAGATCAGTCGGCAGCTGTTGTCGATGCGGTGAAGAAGGTATGTGGCCTGAGTTGCACCGTGGTCTTCACGCAAGCTGATCCCACATCCGGAATCGAACGACCAACTGCTCCGGTAGCAGAAGAGAAGACCAAGACAATCGACAAGGTTGTTGAAGATGACCCATACGCAGAGATTGATATGAAGGAAACAACCGCTGTCGATGACGCGATTGATCCTGTGCTCGCTGCGTTGCAAGACTCTTTCCCCGATGGTGTTGTCATCGACGACACCTCAGCGCAGTAAGAACTATGGCTTCTCCGTACACACCGCCAGTGCAGATGCTCATTGACGAGTTAGGACGCTTGCCAGGCATTGGGCCACGTAGCGCACAACGTTTAGCGCTTCACCTCATCAAATCTGAAAATGAAGATGTTGCTCGTCTTGCTCGCGCAATCATCGAAGCGAAGCAACGTGTGCGATTCTGTGATCGTTGTTTCAACTTGGCAGATGCTGAGTTGTGCAGTATCTGTACTGATGCAAAGCGTGAAACATCCATCGTGTGTGTTGTCGAAGACTCGCGCGATATCGCAGCGTTAGAACGTACTGGCGAGTTCCGCGGTCGCTATCACGTACTTCTCGGCCTCATTGATCCGCTACAAGGCGTCAGCCCAGAGAACTTAAAAGTGCGAGAACTCATCGCGCGCATCAAGCCCGAGGGCATCACAGAAGTTGTTGTGTGCACCAGCAACAACACTGAAGGCGATGTCACTGCGATGTATCTCGTACGTTTGCTTGATCCACTGGGCGTCACCGTCAGTCGATTAGCAAGTGGTTTGCCCGTGGGTGGAGACATTGAATTCGCCGATGAAGTCACACTTGGTCGTGCGTTCGGCAATCGTCGCCGGCTTGACCCGTAGAGCTAATTAGCAATACCCGACTTGTGAGCACTCACAGGTTGCGCGTGGTAGATGCCGGTATGACCACTTGTTGCATACGCAGCAGCACACGCCAGCGCGAAAAATGTGAGGCCCTGCCCGCCGAACAGCTCGATGCCAATGATGGTGCACGCAAGTGGGGTATTCGTTGCCCCGGCTAGCACCGTGATGGAACCGATGATTGCGAACACCACAACATTGGCTCCAATGGTGTGTGCATAACTTGCGCCGGCCAATGCGCCAATCACAAACAGCGGAATGAACTCACCACCGACGAATCCTGAACCAATCGTGATGGAGGTCAACAGCAACTTGCTGCCCCATTGTCCTGCAACTGATCCATTCATCGCTTCAAGAGCGAGTGGAATAGAAAGTCCGGAGTAGTCGCGCCATCCGAAAGAAAGAATGAGGATGGTGAGAAGAACGCCGCCGATGACAGGACGTGCTGGGTACCACGCGACGTATTTCTTGAGAGTGTCTTTGATGAAATGTGTGAGATGCACAAAGAGCATTGCGATGAGGCCACCAATCACTCCGAACAAAGCGACCTTCCATGCCATGGAAACTGACCATGCAACCTTTGGCATGACGGGATAGTGCGTGTGCGACACACCGAGTCCGCGCACCACTGCGTCTCCCACGAAACTTGCAACGAATGCTGGCACCAGCGCTTCGTAACGAACCCGGCCCACACGTTGCACTTCTAAGGCGAAGACAGCACCAGCAACAGGTACTCCAAAGACAGATCCGAATCCGCCAGCAATTGCGGCGATCAACATGAGGGAGCGGTCTGCTGGGTTCAGACCCAACCTTTTGCTGATGGGGTCAGTCACACCCGCGGCTAATTGCAGAGCTGCGCCTTCACGACCAGTCGAACCACCAGCCACATGAGAGACGACGCTTGCACCAAAGATGAGCGGCGTGAGTCGGAGAGGAATCCATTCAGAGCGGGAATGGATTTGATCGATGATGAGATTACTGCCGCGTTCGAGTCCGCGACCGAGGTAGTGATACGAACAACCAACAAGAAGTCCTGCAAGTGGCAATGTAAACACCAGCCAGTTGTTACCCTCCCGCGTGTCAGTGGCCCAGTTCAGAGCCTCAATGAATGCAGCCGAAAGAAGCCCGGATAAAACTCCGATGAGAAATGCAAGAGCCACCCAGCGGGCGACATGCATCGCTCGACTGAGTGGCTCTTTGAACATCTACAGATTTAGAGTGCGCGCAAGATGATGGCGTCGCCTTGCCCGCCACCACCGCACAGTGCAGCTGCACCAACACCGCCACCACGACGACGAAGTTCGTGAAGGATGGTGAGTGCAAGACGGTTGCCGCTCATGCCGATGGGGTGACCCAAAGCAATTGCGCCACCATTGACGTTCACGATCTCGTCGGTGATGCCGAGTTCCTTCATCGATGCAATGCCGACCGCAGCGAATGCCTCATTCAATTCGAACAAGTCAACATCTGATGTCTTCATGTTTGCACGGTCAAGTGCGCGCAAGATGGAACGGCTTGGCTGGTGCAACAACGATGCGTTGTCTGGACCAGCAACCATGCCGTACGAAAGAACTTCGCCCAATGGCTTCACGCCGCGAGCTTCTGCTGCCTTCTTCGACATCATGACGACTGCTGAACCACCGTCAGAAATCTGTGATGCGTTTGCTGCAGTGATGCTGCCGTTCTTGTCGAACGCTGGCTTCAAGCCACCAAGTGATTCCATTGTTGTGTCGGCGCGAACGCCTTCGTCAACAGTGACCATCTTTGGGTCACCCTTGCGTTGTGGAACAGCAACAGGAATGATTTCATCATTGAAACGACCAGCATCGATAGCTGCTGCTGCGCGAACGTTTGACTTCATTGCCAACTCGTCTTGCTGATCACGTGTGATGGTGCCTGCGCAGTAGTTGTCGGTACCAAGACCCATGAGCACGTTGTCGAATGAACACCAGAGACCGTCACTGACGATGGCGTCCTTGAGTTCGGTGTTGCCGTAACGGAAACCACCACGTGCACCTTGTGCGAGATACGGAGCATTCGTCATTGACTCCATGCCACCTGCAATCACGATGTCGGCTTCGCCGGAAGCAATCATCTGGTCTGCCATGTAAATGGAGTTCAGACCGGACAAGCAGACCTTGTTGATGTTGATGGAAGGAATGTTCATGGGGATGCCACCCTTGAACGCAGCTTGGCGCGCGGGTACTTGACCCTGACCAGCCATGAGCACCTGGCCCATAATGACGTGCTCGACTTCCTCGGGCTTCACGCCGGCACGCTCGAGGGCTGCCTTGATTGCGAAACCACCTAGGTCTGCAGCACTAAATGAGGAAAGCGCGCCACTCATCTTGCCGATGGGTGTACGTGCTCCTGCGACGATGTATGAACCGGCCATATATGCCTCCGAAATGTGGGGCACCCGAACTGGGTGCGAGGCTTTTTAGGTTAGGAGATGATTCCCCCAAACTCGTTATCGCTAATTCCCCCACACCCGATATCTCCAGTTCCCCCAAACTCGCTATCGTCAATCGGATGGAAAAGATCCTCCAAGCCATCCTGAATGGTGCATCGGGTGAAGAACTCGCCGCCATTCCACTGCCCACCACCTACCGCGCGGCGATTGTCCGCAAGGAAGACGAGAAGATGTGGGAGGGAATTGCCAGTGCGGACAAGGACCCTCGTAAGAGCATCCATATCGCCGAGGTTCCCGTGCCCGAGATGGCGCCTGATGAAGTAGTGATCGCCGTGATGGCCTCCAGCATCAACTTCAACACTGTGTGGAGCAGCATTTTCGAGCCCATCAGTACTTTTGGTGCTCTTGCCCGTCTTGGTCGCGAGAGCAAGTGGGCAAAGCGCAATGACCTCGACTATCACGTGCTCGGGTCCGATGCTTCAGGTGTTGTGCTTCGTGTTGGTAGTGCAGTTCGTAACTGGAAGCCAGGCGACAAGATCACCGTTCATTGCAACCACGTCGACGACCAAGATCCTTCTTCGCACAGCGACTCGATGATGGGCTCCAACCAGCGCATCTGGGGCTACGAGACAAACTTCGGTGGTCTCGCCGACATCGCATTGGTGAAGGCGAACCAGTTGATGCCAAAGCCTGGCCACCTCACGTGGGAAGAAGCAGCAGTCAGCGCATTGTGTAACTCAACGAGTTACCGCATGCTCGTGTCGAAGAACGGCGCGAACATGAAGCAAGGCGATGTTGTCCTCATCTGGGGCGCATCGGGCGGTATCGGTTCGTATGCAGTGCAGTACGTGCTCAACGGCGGCGGTATTCCTGTTGCAGTTGTTTCATCAGAAGAGAAGGCTGCGATTCTTCGCGAGATGGGTTGTGAATACATCATCAACCGCAAGACCGCGAACTACAAGTTCTGGAACGATGACAACACGCACAACGAAAGTGAATGGCGTCGTCGTGGTGGTGACATTCGCGCACTTGTTGGCGAAGATCCGGACATCGTGTTCGAACACCCAGGCCGCAGCACCTTTGCTGCATCAATGTTCGTGACGAAGAAGGGCGGCACCATCGTTACGTGTGCTGCAACCAGTGGCTTCATGATGGAGTTTGACAACCGTTACTTCTGGATGCGTTTGAAGAAACTGGTCGGCTCACACTTTGCGAACTATAAAGAGTCATACGAAGCAAACCGCCTTATTGAAAAGGGAATGATTCATCCTGTGATGTCACAGGTGTTCAGCCTCGAGGAGACCGGTGAAGCTTCATACCAAGTGCATAACAACATGCATGAAGGAAAGCTTGGCGTTTTGTGCTTGGCACCTGAAGAAGGTCTTGGTGTTGACAACCATGAACTTCGTGCCAAGGTTGCTGACAAGCTCACTTGGTTCCGTCGTTAATCCATCACCTCGCTAATTCATCTCACAGAAAAGAGTCATCATGCTTTTGACAGAAATCGATCACATTGCAATTGCCGTTCGCGATCTCGAAGCTGCAGTTGAGTACTACCAGAAGGCTTTCGGCGCCACCATCGATCATCGTGAAGTCGTGGAGTCCGATGGTGTTGAAGAAGTGCTGATGAAGGTTGCTGAGAGCTACATCCAGTTGCTCACACCGACGAACCCTGATTCTCCTGTGGCCAAGGCCATTGAGAAGCGCGGTGAAGGTCTGCATCACATTGGGTACCGCGTGAACAATTGTGCTGAAGCGCTTGCATCAATGATTGCTGCCGGAGCAACACCGATTGACAAAGCTCCTCGCCCAGGTTCTCGTGGAACAACGGTTGCATTCATGCACCCCAAGGGCAGCTTCGGCACCCTCATCGAACTCGTTCAGGAATAAACGTCCTCAAGCACTGAGGTGCTTGGACAATTCCAGAAAATGTCGTTAGACACTGTTCATGCGTGAACTTGTGTGGGCAGTCATCGGTGTCTTGTTTGGACTGCGAGCAGTTCTGCAAGCCCAACGAGATGTCATTCGTTTACGAGCAACAGGGGAAACCTTTGGATCAGGTCGTGTCACTGAGTTTTCACTCATCATTCCGCTGGTTGCCACTGCATCTTCTGCCTTGTGGTGGATAGCTGCGAATCAATTTGCAGAAGATCTCACTGTTTTTAGTTTCGGTGTTCTCATCTCAGTGGGAATTCGATTGATGTTGATTGACATTGATACGCATCTTCTTCCCAGCGGCATTGTGTATCGGGCGATTGCTATTGCAGTCCCATTGCTGACTCTTGCAGCCGTCACTGATTCCACAGGGTCCATCGTCACGATGTTTGTTGGTGCCGTCATCATGTGGTTTCTGATGAAGACACTTGAGGTGTTGTCCCGCGGAGATCTTGGCGGTGGAGACGTGCGCTTGGGTCTTCTCTTGGGTCTGTACACAGGGTGGCTTTCTCTCGAGCATCTGGCAGTTGCTGTAGTGACGGCATTTGCAGCCGCAGGGCTCTTTGCCTTGCTATTGATAGTTCTTCGTCGTGCGGGTCGGCGCACACACATTGCCTTTGGTCCGTTCCTCATCGCAGGAGCACTCTTCGCCGTTCTACGATGAGGGCACACCAAACAGGGGGTCCGAAATGTCCGAACTAACAGGCATGGTTGCCATCGTCACCGGTTCATCAAGCGGTATCGGAGAACGCGTTGCGCAACGCCTGTCCGAACTTGGTGCGAAAGTTGTTGTGAACTCGGCCAGCAGTGTGGAAGCAGGTCAGAAAGTGGCCGATGCGCTTCCCGGCGAATCGATGTATGTGCAGGCCGACATCAGTGACAAAGCACAGTGCGAAAACTTGGTTGCACAAACGGTGAAGAAGTTCGGTGGAGTTGACTTGCTTGTGAACAACGCTGGTTGGACAACACTTGTGCCGCACGGTGATCTTGATTCATTGACGGAAGAAATCTTCCGTAAGACATTTGATGTCAATGTGTTCGGAACATGGAATCTCACAATGGCTGCGATGCCGTATTTGCGTGAGTCAACTGATGGACATGTCGTGACCATCACATCAGTTGCGGGTGTGCGCCCGATGGGTTCTTCGATTGCATACTCAATGTCAAAGGCTGCACTGAATCAGATGACGCACTTGTTGGCGAAGAGTCATGGCCCTGTTCGCTTTAATGCGGTGGCTCCGGGTCTTGTTGAAACGCCATGGACAAAAGATTGGGCAAATCAGCACGCAGGTGTTGCAGCAATTAATCCGATTAAGCGTTCAGCAACACCCGACGATTGTGCAGAAGCAACTCTCGCACTCGTGCGCGGCAAGTACATCACCGGACAAGTTCTTGTTGTCGATGGTGGCTTGACTCAAGTCAGCTAATTGCTGAACTGGTCTACCGACCACGAAATGGTGTGATGCCATTCGCTGGCACAACACCTAAACGTCCACGTTGATAATCGTCGAATGCTTGTTGCAATTCGGCACGTGTATTCATGACGAACGGTCCGTATTGTTCGACGGGTTCACCAATGGCTTCACCGCCCAAGAGAATCACATCGAGTGCTTCGTGTGCGGATGCTTCAAGCGTGATGGTGTCGCCGGCGCCATAGACAACTGTTTGACCAACGCCCATTGCAAGATGCTCTGTGCCCGCAAAACCTGAACCCTTGAGGCCGTGGGCGAGTGCGTTGAAGTGTGGATTCCATGGCAACACCATGCGTGCGCCTGGGGAGAGAGTTGCGTGTGCAATCACAATCGGCGTGTGTGTAGAACCAGGCCCAGTGACTCCACCAAGATCACCAGCGATGAGACGAACAAGGGTTCCAGCATCGGGTGTGGTGAAGAGCTTCACCAAATGTGAGTCAAGGTTCTGATACGCGGGTGGAATCATCTTGTCTTTTGCAGGAAGATTCACCCAGATCTGCAGGCCATGGAACATGCCGCCCTGAATCACCATGCTCTCTGGCGGTGTTTCAATGTGGAGAACTCCACCACCTGCCGTCATCCATTGCGTGTCGCCATCGGTGATGACTCCACCGCCACCGTGAGAGTCCTGGTGAATGAACGTGCCGTCCATGATGTACGTGACAGTTTCGAAACCGCGGTGTGGGTGCCAGTCGGTGCCACGTGGTTCATACGGGGCGTAATCAACGGCGCCCATCTGGTCCATCATGATGAACGGATCAATGACGTTCTTTGGCAAACCAGCAAATGCGCGGCGAACGGGGAAGCCTTCACCCTCAAGACCTTGCGGGGCAGTGGTGAGAGAGCGAATGGGCCGGTCGACAGCTTCGAGGCCAGGGGCGTCGTAACGAGGAAGGGTCAATGTGTCGGCGGTGACTGCAGGCATTGTGTGGCTCCTAAAAGTAGTTGCGCTCGCAATCATATCTGCACAGATGTCTATCCCCACGGGTCTGCGAGACTGAAACACAATGATTATTCACCTCATCGATGGCACCTATGAGCTGTATCGACAGCACTTTGGTCAAGCCGTCCGCCATTCCACGCCTCCGCCTCTGGCCGCAACTCGCGGCGTTGTCACTTCGACGTTGCAATTGCTTGCGGGGGGTGCCACACACGTCACCGTGGCGGTTGACCATGTAATCGAAAGCTTCCGCAACGAGCTCTACGACGGATACAAAACATCCGACGGAATGGAAGAAGAGATTCTTTATCAATTGCCCGTGATGGAAGATGCCTTGCGCGCACTCGGCGTTCCGGTGTGGCCGATGGTGAAGTACGAAGCCGATGACGGATTAGCTGCTGGTGCATTTCGCGCTGCGGCAGACTCGCGTGTTGATCAGGTGCAGATGCTGACGCCCGATAAAGATCTTGGTCAGATGGTGAGTGGTAATCGTGTTGTGCAATACGACCGACGTAATGACCTCATCATTAATGAAGCAAAGATCATTGAGAAGTTCGGCGTTGGTCCGGCGAGCATTGCGGACTGGTTGGGTCTCGTTGGTGACACCGCTGACGGTTTCCCCGGACTTCCTGGTTGGGGTGCAAAGAGTGCAGCAACTGTGTTGGCGAAGTATCTACATATCGCAGACATACCGAACGACGAAGCGCAGTGGGCGGCTGATGGTGTTGCAGTGCGTGGCGCAGCGAAGTTGGCTGCAACTCTTCGCGATCAACGCGAGATGGCAGACCTCTTCAAAGTCATCGCCACCGTGGTGACTGATGTTGATGACGATGTTGCGATTGGCAATGTCGACGATTGGGAATGGCGCGGTCCTTCAAAGGAACTCGCGGCAATCGCTAAGCAATTAGAAATGACAGACCTTGTGGAACGCGCTGAACGCGCCATGATCGGCCGCCAGTTCTAATTATTTTGCGACAGCAGGCTTTGCCCGCATGGTGTACTTCAGCGTGCGAGGCTTGATTTTTGTCTTGTCAGGGCGTGCCTTTTTGGCACTTGTCAGCCACTGGCGTGACCACTTGCCTTTAGCACTAAGAGTTGTGGTGCCGGTTTGAAGTGCAGTAACAAGAGGCTTTGGAAGGATGCATGCCTTCTTTGGTGTGTACCACTTCCACTTTGCAGTCTTCATTTTTTTGGTTGAACCGAATGGTGCATAGGTGCACTTGTACTTCTTTGTTTTAGCGCCATCTTTGTATGTCGCAGAAATTGTCATCTTGATTTTTCCTGCGTAGTTCTTCATGCGAATCTTCGGCTTGATGCCGTTCTTTGCATCGACAGTAAAGCCGACTTCATTAGTAATGATGATGTTGCCCGGAATCGCAGATGGCCAGAAACCTTCAGTGAATGCATCTGTTTCAGATTCAGTTGCAGGCTCAACATCCCACGACGGAGCATTGCTATCAGTGGTTACTGGAGGTGCAGTAGTTGCTGGCGGCGCAGTGGTATCGGTCGAAACATTAGTAACGGGTGCAACAGTTTTTGCAAGCACAGTCACCGCAGGAGATGCTGCACCTTTCGCCGTACCCCAATTGGTGTTGTCATAAGATCTGACCGTAAATGTGTATGCAGTGCCTGCTGTCAAGCCAGAAATTGTGCATGATCCTGATGGTGTCATGATGTCGCATTCGGCACCCCCTGGGCTGGCGTAAACGCGGTGCCAACTGGGTTGCGCTCCAGATGCGGGGGCAGTAACAGTTGCTGTCGCGCTCTCAGGCCCCGCAACGATTGTTGGTGCCGCGGGAAGGGCTATCGGCGAGACAATTGAGTTATTAGAGACGGTGAGAGGCCCGAACGACAATGCGTCATTGCCTTGAAGGTCTTGCAATGCCTTATTTGTTGTTGTAACCGGATTTTCAACCGGAGGAGCTGTGTAGCTGAAAGTGACCACGGCACCGCGCGTAATGGCAGATGTGAGGTTGAGATCGAGAAGATATCCACTTGTCAGAGTGAGACTGACCACTGGGATTACCTGGCCATTGGCGGTGACAGTAAAAGAACTTGGCTCTGGCAGTGTTCCTAGCCTTGTGGCGTTATTTGCCTGGATCCAAAAAATTTCCATCCCATCATGAGGGACATTGCCGTTGTTGTTTCCAAAAACCGGGGCGGCCGCATGCGCAACTCGTGTCTTGGACACTGGGTTAGGCACGGCGAGGGCAACCATGAAAAGGGCTGATGCCAGAAATACGGAGGCAATCGCCTTGGGAGCACGGAATCGGTCAGTCTTGAGCACCTAAGTATCTTAGGGGTCTCTGAACATCCATCAGAGCCCGATTCGGGCCTCCGGAGAGCGCCCATGGGCAGTGAAGTGACGGCCAGGCGACCTGCGGCGCACGACCTATCCCGTGTGGAGGCTGCTTCCGTCAGGACCTGACCTGGTTTACGGGCGATCGTCGCACAGGACCCGACCGCCACCTCACCGCCCACGGGCGAACCCGAGAACAAAGAGGGTGTCAGCGTACAAGGCAGATATCGTGACTGCCTCGTGGGGTCAGCAATGACTTCGCGTGGAAGAGTGCGAGAGCGGCCGAACCGGCACGCTTGGAAAGCGTGTGAAGTGAAAGCTTCCGTGGGTTCGAATCCCACCTCTTCCGCCAGACATCAGTAGGTTGTG
>WLHL01000029.1 GCA_009702755.1 Actinomycetota bacterium | reverse complement strand
CTACCCTCAAAGGTCTCTCCTTGCGTTATGGAACCACACCACTTTTTCACGGCACAGCGTGTCCTCATTGTTGCTGGCAAAGGCGGCGTGGGGAAATCCGCAGTGGCAGGCTCGCTGGCGCTCTTGGCTGCCCAAAGTGGCCTTCGAGCCCTTTGGGTCTCTTTTGACGCTGAAACCATTGAGGTTCCTGCCCATGAACGCTTGGAAAGGGTCACCGTTACCCCCGGTAATGCCCTCACCGACTACCTGGCCTCAAAGGGCATGGGACTTATTTCACGCCAGCTGGCCAAGTCTGGCATCGTCGAATTGGTCGCCACCACGGCACCTGGCCTCGACGATCTTCTCGTTCTTGGGCGCATCAAGGCATTCGAAAAGGAACTGCGCGCCGACATCATCATCGTGGATGGCCCCGCAGCTGGTCATGCCATTGATCTCGTTCGTGCTCCCCTGCAACTGAAGCGTGCACTGGCTACCGGCCCGATTGCGCAACAAGCCGATGAGGTTCTCGCGATGCTCGCTGATGGAACTCGTTGCAAAATTCTGATGGTGACAACACCAGCGATGACACCCGTGCAAGAAACTGTGGAAGCAGCAACAGAATTGCGCGATGACGTTCACATTGTTTTGGCACCCGTTGTTGTCAACAAGAAAGAACCTGACGTTCCGTCACTGTCAACGACAGACATGTCGCAAGAACTTGTCGATGCGTACACGTATGCATCACAACGTTCTCAAGCGCAACAAGAAGCAATCGCCGTTCTCAGTAACACGCTTGAGCTTCCACAGATGACCATCACTCGACGTCGTCTTGATGGTGCAGAACTAGTCAACGCAATGGTCGAAGACCTTGCTCTCGCGATTGACGCACTGCCATGACCACACTCACGATTGATGCACTCTGCGCTGACGCACAAGTTCTCGTCACGTGCGGCACAGGCGGCGTAGGGAAGACAAGTGTGGCTGCTGCGCTCGGTGTTCGCGCTGCTCAATTAGGTCGGCGTGTGTGCGTCATCACCATTGACCCTGCGAAACGTCTCGCTGACGCCATCGGTCTCACAGATGATCTTGGTAATGAACCACAACAAGTTGTCACTGATTCCATTGGCGAATTGTGGGTCACCATGCTTGATGTGCGCGAAACATTCGACAACTTGGTGCGCAGTACATCACCGACACCCGAACGCGCGCGCGAAGTGATGGACAATTCCTTCTATCGCAATCTCTCGCGTTCCATCTCTGGTACTCGCGATTACATGGCAGCCGAACGTCTCTACGAACTCAGTAACGACGAACGATTTGATCTCATCATTGTTGATACTCCGCCATCGAGAAACGCATTGGACTTTCTTGAATCGCCAGAGCGTCTCGCACGTTTCTTGAAACATCCGATTGTGCGTCTGCTCATTGCGCCAAGTCGCGGTGGTTTCCGCATTGCAAATGCTGCACTCACTCCCGTCCTCAAACTCATCTCCAACATTGTCGGTTCTGATGCACTCTCTGGTGTTGCTGCATTCCTCAAGGCATTTGACGGAATGGAAAACGAATTCTCACGCCGTGCTCTCGCAGTGGCCGACACACTCCGTAGCGACAAGACCGGCTTCGTTGTCGTCACTGCGCCATCACCTGATGCTTTAAAGGAAGCGGACCATTTCGTTTCCGAATTGAAGCGTCTCGGCATCGCGTTGAAAATGATTGTTGCGAATCGCATGCCTCCTCGTTTTGGTACCACCTCCTCAACAGCTGAGCATCTTGCAGCCACGGCAAGCAGTGGCGACACCGCGCTGGCACACGCTCTCTTGGCAGAACTGTGTGAAGACGCCGAACGCGCCGAAGAAGGCATCAACGGTTTCCTCGACCGTGCTCAAGAGAAATTTGCTGGGGTCCCTTCCTCCACTGCAACCGAGATGCCCTCTGACATCCATGACATGGAATCCATTGTGGTTTTGGCCCAGCAACTCGCAGCCCCACAGGCTCGGCAGTAGAGTTCTTCCCGTGCACATCCTGATTGCAACCGATGCCCAGTGGGTCGTCAACGAGGTCAAAGCCGCGCTCGACTCCCCGTCCACCACATTTGCTGTGCTTTCAAACGGCCGTGAGGTTGCTCCCGCTGTTGCAGCCAACACACCCGACATCGCCATCCTCGATATGCAGGTCGGCAGCATGGGTGGCATGGCCATCACGATGGACCTTCGCCTCGACCAGTCGAGTGGTGCATTGCCCAAGGTTCCGGTCCTCATGCTTCTCGATCGTGTTGCCGATGTTCACATGGCGCGCCGTAGCGGTGCCGACGGATGGACCATCAAGCCTCTCGACTCACTTCGCTTGCGCAAAGCTGTCACCGCAATTGCCGGTGGCGGTTGCTACGCGGAAGGTATTCCCACACCTGATCTTGAAGAAGAGATCGCGGAAGAAGCAGTTGCAGAAGATGCAACCGTGACCGAAGAAGTCACGGCAGATGCTGCTGAAACAGTCGCGCAATAACGTGACGAAATTACTTAATCAGTAATTCAGCAATTTGCACTGCGTTCAACGCAGCACCCTTGCGCAAGTTGTCGTTGCTCAAGAACAACGCCAGACCACGATTGCCATCGACGGTTTCGTCCTGACGAATTCGACCCACATAGCTGGGGTCTTTGCCTGCAGCTTCCAACGGCGTTGGAATGTCAACCAAACGAACACCTGGAGCATGAGCAAGTAGTTCATGAGCGCGAGCAACTGTGATGCTCTTTGCAAACTCTGCATTGATTGCAATGGAGTGTCCCGTGAATACAGGAACTCGCACACACAAGCCCGACACTAAAAGCCCAGGAATATTGAGGATTTTGCGACTCTCAAAGCGCAACTTCTTCTCTTCGTCTGTTTCGCCTTCACCATCATCGACCAACGAGCCGGCGAGTGGCAACACGTTGTATGCAATCGTGCGCGCAAACTTCTTCGGAGTTGGTGAGATCACAGCATCACCATCAAAGGTGAGTTCTGCAGCACGCTCAGCCATTGCGCGACCTTGCACATCAAGTTCTTCCACGCCTGCAAGTCCGCCACCGCTGACTGCTTGGTACGTGCTTGCAATCATCTTGAGCAAACCTGCTTCATCGTGAAGAGGCTTCAAGATAGGCATTGCAGCCATCGTGGTGCAGTTGGGGTTTGCGATGATTCCCTTTGCCAAGTTGTGCACCAACTCGCCGTTCACTTCGCTGACAACCAATGGCACTTCAGGGTCCATGCGGAATGCGCTGGAGTTATCAATCACCGTGACGCCGGCAGCGGCAAACTTTGGTGCGAGTTCACGCGATGACGTTGCACCCGCCGAAAACAATGCGATGTCGAGACCAGAGGGGTCTGCCGTTGATGCGTCCTCCACCACAATCTCGCCGCCATTCCATGGCAACGTGCTGCCCGCTGAACGAGCGGACGCAAAAAAACGAAGTTCTGAAATGGGGAATTGGCGTTCGGCCAAAAGAGAGCGCATCACGCTTCCCACTTGACCGGTTGCTCCTACTACACCTACGCGCATGGGTGTTGAGGCTAATGGGCTTGTGCGACCAGCCACCAATGACTTTTATTTGCCACGTCGAGATCACGCTGGCGAACCACTGTTCCATTAAGCGAAACACTGCGCTGAGGGCGACCTGGATGATGAAGAATCACAGGGTCTTTCAGGCTGATATTGCTGGCCTCCAACAATGCAAGAACGCGTCGAGGGTCAAGGCGATTCGCCTGCCAGCCCAAACGGGTTGACCAACGCCACTGCGACAAACGCTGACCCACCACAGGGATACGCCACAACCAACGCATCACGCCACCAGCAGGCACCAAGATGATGTCGGCGGGCACCCAGGTGCGGTAATTCAGTGCGATGTATCCGCCGGGCTTGACGACACGAAGTGCTTCGGTGGTGAGACGAAGGGCATCACTGGCTTTGCAGTGCTGCAACGTGATGTAGGAGAACACGGCATCCACGGAATCATCTGCCGTGTTAATCGAACTGCCATCAGCAATGTGCACGGTGCGTAATGCGCTGACAGTGCCGAAGCGAGCAACGGTCTCACGGCAACGCTCTAGGAATGCTGCATCAACATCGGTTGCAATCACAGAAGCGAACCGTCGTGTGAGAGCTGCAGTCATTCGACCAATGCCAGATCCGATTTCAAGAACTGATGATTGTGGTGCCATCTCTGACCACTGAAAACGATCGAGATAAATCTCAACTTCTGCATCACCTGTCTGAACGAATTCTTCCAAGGTGAGCGATGAGCCAGTCTGATTGTTGAACACCCAACCGGTGTCACGAACGACCTCGTCAGCGTTGCGTCGCATCTCGGCGCGAGTGCCAGCGGCACGCCACGGGATGATTTGTCGACGAAGAGCCATTAGTTGAGTATTGCAGGCTCGCTACTTGCGTTCGGGCAATGGTGCCGAATACGCAGTACCAGAGTCCAAATCGAACGCTGTGTGAAGCGAACGAACAGCTGATTCCATGTCTGAAGAGGACACCACCACTGAAACGCGAATGGTGCTCGTCGAGATCATATGGATGTTGATGTTGTTATCTGCAAGAACACGGAACATCTTGGCTGCGATGCCAGGGCTTGTCTTCATACCTGCGCCCACCAACGACACTTTGGCGATTTCTGAGTCGTGAGTAACGCCCTGAGCGCCAATCTCTTTTGCCACTCGCGACACGATTTCTTCTGCAACTTTCATATCTGCTTTTGGCATCGTGAATGAAATGTCAGTAAGACCATCTTTCGATGTGTTTTGCACGATCATGTCAACGTTGATGTTTGCGTTCGCAAGGTTCTCAAACAGTGCAGCTGAGATACCTGGGCGGTCAGGCACACCAACAACAGTGACCTTTGATTCACTGGCGTCATTCACAACGCCGGAAATGATTGGCTCTTCCATTGAAGTGTCTCCTTGTGATTTTTCTGCGCTCACCCACGTGCCGTGCTCCCACGTGAAGCTGGAACGAACATGGATAGGAACATTGTGATTACGAGCGAATTCGACTGATCGAAGCGCAAGAACTTTGCTACCGACACCGGCCATCTCGAGCATCTCATCAAACTGCAACCGTGTGAGCTTGCGAGCTTGTGGTGCAATACGCGGGTCAGCGGAGAACACACCAGTCACGTCGGTGTAGATCTCACATACATCGGCATTCAGCGCCGCAGCAATTGCGACTGCGGTGGTATCGCTCCCGCCACGTCCCAGTGTCGTGATCTCATTGCTGGTCGACACACCCTGGAATCCGGCAACGACAACAACCTTGCCCTCTGCCAATGCATCACGAACGCGATCGCCGGTGATTTCCAGAATCTTGGCTTTGGTGTGAATGGTGTCGGTGATGATGCCGACTTGTGAACCCGTGAAACTGACAGCCTCAACGCCGATTCCGGCCAAGGCAATAGACAACAGCGCCATCGAGATGCGCTCGCCGGTGCTGAGCAACATGTCCATCTCGCGCCCCGGATGCACATCGGAGACTGCATTGGCAAGGGACAAAAGGTTGTCGGTGCTCTTTCCCATGGCCGAAACGACCACGACGACGTCATTTCCGTGCTTCCGCGTGAAGGCAATATGGTCCGCCACCGACTTAATGCGGTCAGGGTCTGCGACCGACGTGCCGCCATATTTTTGAACAATGAGTGCCACCGATGGAAGAGGATACCCGTGAGGTACTAACCTGCCGACTTCGTGGGTACAGATAAAAGAGAACGTCAAAAAGCCAACCGAGATCGCGCTCGTCAGGAACGCATCCGGAAACAACAGCGCAGCAAGCTCACCAAGCGGGGGCTGATCTTCGGGGTGGGCATCCCCGTCCTTGTGATTGCACTCTTCGCAATCTCCCAGCTCGGAGGCGGCAGCGAGACAGCCGCACCTGCTGTCACCACTGTTGCTCCGACCGACACCTCGGTATCCACGGATTCCTCCAATGCCCCCGCATCAACTGTGGTCGGCAAGCCCCTCACCATTGTTGAAGGCACCACTGCCTGCCCGAAGACCGATGGCTCCCAGAAGCGTGTTGACACATTCAGCGACTCGATGAAGAAGTGCATTGATCCTGCGAAGTCCTACACCGCGACCTTCAATACATCTGAAGGCTCGGTTGTCGTTGCGCTCAACGCCCAGGCAGTGCCTGGCACCGTGAACAACTTCGTTTCGTTGTCTCGGTACAAGTACTACGACGGCACCACGATCTTCCGTACTGACCCCTCCATCGACATCATCCAGGGTGGCGGTTTCAGCGCGAGCGACAGCATCGGGTACACCATCAAAGACGAAGGTGGTCCGTATGCATACTCCGAGGGTGACCTCGTGATGGCTCGCACCGGAGCACCAGATTCGGCCGGAGCTCAGTTCTTCTTCGTGACAGGTCCGAAGGCATCTGCCCTCGACGGCCAGGGCACCTACGTCACCTTCGGCAAGGTCACCAAGGGTCTCGATGTCATCAAGAAGATCATCGGTCTACATGAGGCAACCATGGACGGCCTTGGCGGCAAGCCCAGCCGTACGGTCACCGTCAAGACCATCACCATCGCCGAGCAGTAAGCGCTTTCACTGCGGGTTCTTCAAAAAGAAGGGCCTGTTGTTAGCCTCGCGAGTACTCATTCGGGAGGTTTGAAATGAAGACAATCGGTATTTGCGGCTCAGGCATCATGGGTTCAGGCTTGGCAGAAGTTGCTGCGAAGGCTGGCTACACAGTCATCGTGCGCTCACGTAGTGCTGCATCAGCACAGGCAATGATCACCTCCATCGAAAAGGGTCTCGACAAGCAGTTGTCCCGCGAGAAGATCACCGCTGACGACAAGGCTGCGATCCTTGGCCGTTTGTCAGCCACCGACAAGATCGCAGATCTTGCTGATTGTGACCTCGTCATCGAATCAGTCGTCGAAGACCTCGACGTCAAGAAAGCTCTCTTCGCTGAACTCGACAAGGCTGTCAAGCCAAGTGCAATTCTTGCGACCAACACCAGCACGCTTCCTGTTGTTGAAATGGCAATGGCCACCGGTCGTCCCGACAAGGTGTGCGGCATTCACTTCTTCAACCCTGCAACAGCAATGCCATTGGTCGAAGTTGTTCGCCCCATCACTGCGTCAGATGAAACCATCGATGCTGCAAATGCATTCACTGCACAGTGCGGAAAGAATGGCGTGCAGGTGAAGGACCGCGCAGGCTTCATCGTGAACGCATTGCTCTTCCCCTACCTCAACAATGCAATTCGCATTTGGGAAACAGGCACCGCAACAATGGAAGACATCGACGCCGCAATGAAGGGCGGTTGCAACTTCCCAATGGGCCCATTCGCATTGCTCGACCTTGTCGGTCTCGACACATCGCTTGCAATTCTTGATGCGTTGTATGCAGAGTTCGCAGATGCGAACTACGCAGCAGTTCCAACACTTCGCCGTTTGGTTGCCGCTGGCAAGCTCGGTCGGAAGTCCGGTTCAGGTTTCTACACGTACTGATGAATTCAGGTCGGTGACATGAAACCGCCGACAGAATGCCGATGGACTTTCCCATCGCCTGATCTCTGGCCCGACGATGACGACATCGTTGCAGCTGGTGCAGATTTAGAAACAGACACATTGTTGTTTGCGTATGCGCACGGCATGTTTCCGATGTTTGTCAATAAGCGCAATCTTGCATGGTGGTCCCCTGTTGATCGTGGCGTCATTCCACTGAATGGACTTCGCGTCACTCGGTCCATGCAACAAAGTGCCAAGAAGTTCACGTGCACGGTCAACCAAGCATTCACTGATGTGATGACGCTGTGTGGCTCCATGCGCACTGATGGCAACTGGATCAATCAACATTTCATCGACGCCTACACTGACCTGCACAAAGAAGGCCATGCTCACAGTGTCGAAGTCTGGAATGAAGCAGGTGACTTGGTGGGCGGCCTCTACGGAGTGCGGATCAACAAGTTCTTTGCTGGTGAATCCATGTTCCATGTCGAGACCGACGCATCGAAAGTGGCCCTGATGTATCTCGTGCAACTGATGACCCTTGACGGCATGGAATTGCTCGACACTCAATGGCGCACCGACCATCTGGAAAGCCTTGGTTGCATCGCCATTCCGCGCGAGAAATACCTGCAATTGCTGGCCTCAGCCATTCAGCCATAGGCCTGCTGTGGGGAACGCCCCCACCCGTTGCCATACTGAACCCGTGACTGACGCAAGCACCCCCCGCCGTGACGACCCATGGTTAATGCGCACCTATTCGGGCCATTCCACCGCCGCGGCTTCTAACCAGCTCTACCGCACCAACTTGGCCAAAGGCCAGACCGGTCTCTCCATTGCATTCGACTTGCCGACGCAAACCGGATACGACCCCGACCATGTGTTGGCGCACGGAGAAGTCGGCAAGGTTGGCGTTCCTGTCGCCCACCTCGGCCACATGCGCACACTGCTCGACTCCATTCCTCCGGGCAAGATGAACACGTCGATGACCATCAATGCCACCGCTGCATGGATGCTTGCTCTCTACGTTGCCAATGCACGCGAGCAAGGCACCACATCGCAAGAACTTCGTGGCACCACGCAGAACGACATCGTGAAGGAATATCTCTCTCGCGGTACGTACATCTTCCCGCCAGCGCCATCCAAGCGACTCATCGTTGACATGGTGGCATGGTGTGCACAGAACGCACCGAAGTGGAACCCCATGAACGTGTGCTCGTATCACTTGCAAGAAGCAGGTGCGACACCAGTGCAAGAGATCGCATATTCACTTGCAACAGCTGTTGACATTCTTGATGCTGTTCGTGCGAGCGGTCAGGTTGACGATGCACAGTTCGACCAAGTCTTTGGCTCCATCTCATTCTTCGTTAATGCCGGCATTCGCTTCATTGAAGAAGTGTGCAAGATGCGCGCGTTCACAGAGTTGTGGGATCGCATTGGTCGCGAGCGCTACAACGTCACCGACGCAAAGGCTCGTCGCTTCCGTTATGGCGTGCAGGTGAACTCGCTTGGTCTCACCGAGGCGCAGCCAGAAAACAATATTCAGCGCATCGTTCTTGAAATGCTCGCAGTCACACTTTCGAAGAATGCTCGTGCACGAAGCGTGCAGTTGCCTGCATGGAACGAAGCTCTTGGTTTGCCTCGTCCGTGGGACCAGCAGTGGTCATTGCGTATGCAGCAAGTGCTTGCATTCGAATCAGACCTTCTTGAGTACGAAGACATCTTTGACGGATCAAAGGTCATCGAAGCACGCACTGCGGAGCTTCGCGATGCTGCATGGGCAGAGTTTGAAGAAGTGCTGTCACTCGGTGGTGCATTCAATTCTGTTGATGAACTTAAGGGTCGCCTAGTGCGCTCGATGGCCACCCGCACTCGTCGCATCGAAGGCGGCGAACAAGTTGTTGTTGGTGTGAACTCATACACCGAGTCTGAAGACAGCCCACTTGCTGTGCCTGGCAACATTCTCGTTGTTGACCCAGCTGTAGAGAACGAAATGATTGCCGACGTTGCAGCATGGCGTTCATCGCGTGACAACGCGCGAGTGCAAACAGCACTTGCTCACGTACGTGCAGCTGCTGAATCCAATGAAAACATCATGGAAGCATCAATTGAATTGGCCGAAGCCGGTGGCACAACGGGTGAATGGTCTGCAGTGCTTCGCGAAGTGTTTGGCGAGTTCCGTGCACCCACTGGTGTTGGCGCTGCAGTCGGTCGTCGTACTCACGCACTTGCTGAAGTTGCTGAGTTTGTGAAGTCAATTGCCGGTGGCCCACCTCGTTTCCTCGTGGCAAAGCCAGGACTTGATGGTCACTCCAATGGAGCTGAACAAATTGCCGTTGCTGCGCGAGATGCAGGAATGGAAGTTGTGTACAGCGGTATCCGTCTGACGCCTGAGCAGATTGTTGCTAGTGCTCGTGATGAAGATCCCGATGTCGTCGGACTCTCCATCCTCTCGGGTTCTCACATGCAGTTGGTTCCTGAAGTCGTGCGTCAACTGCGTGCTGAAGGTGTTGATGCCCCCGTCATCGTGGGTGGAATCATTCCCGAAGAAGACCGCGAATTGCTCATGAGCCAAGGTGTGGCCGCCGTGTACACACCGAAGGACTTCGACATTTCTCGCATCATGCGCGAAGTCGCTGAACTCGCTGTCGCGTACCGCGCATAAATTTCCCCATTTCGGGAATCCAACCTCTGCTTGATGGGTTGCACCCTGCATGAGCATTTACGCAACCCCCATCGCAACACTTAACGGCCAGCCAAACGCGTTGGCTGCAGCTGATGGGAAAGTCACCTTGCTCGTCAACGTGGCAAGCAAGTGCGGGCTCACCCCGCAGTACGAACAACTCGAGGCCTTGCAGAAGACCTACGGCGATCGCGGCTTCACTGTGGTCGGCGTTCCTTGTAACCAGTTTCTTGGGCAAGAGCCCGGCACGTCAGAAGAAATCGCAACCTTCTGCTCCACCACATACGGCGTCACATTCCCTCTCACCGAGAAGATCGACGTCAACGGCGAGAACCAGCATCCTCTCTACGCATCGTTGACGCCCGTTGCTGATGCAGAAGGCGAAAAGGGCGACATCCGTTGGAACTTTGAAAAGTTCCTCATTGGTCGCGATGGCGCAGTGATCGCTCGCTTCCATCCAAAGACATCTCCCGACGACGGCGTCATCACTTCCGCTATCGAATCAGCCCTCTAATCTGATTCCCCAACAAGGGGAACTCATGGATTTCAGCTCTTTCAACATTTTTGCCATTTTCTTGGCCACCGTTGCCGGTTTTAGTGCGGGTGCCCTCTGGTTCAGCCCGAAGACGTTCTTCCCTCTGTGGTGGCGTGCCATGGGAAAGCCAGCCGATGAGGTTCCCGGCAAGGGCACAAACATGGGCGCCATCTTTGCCAGCTTGGTCGGATCAATGTTCATTCAAGCAGTCATCTTGTCCGGAGTCATCAACGGTCTCTACGAGAATGCATCTGTTGCACAAGGTGCACTGATTGCTGTTGTACTCGGAATCGGAATTGCAGCGATGTCATCAGTCGGTCATCGACTTTTTGCAGGCCAAGGTTTTCTTGCTTGGGCACTGGAAGCAGGGAACGACATCGTTGCGCTTGCAGTAATGGGTGCAATCATCTCCGCTTTCTAATCGCGCTCGGTGCGCGATGTGCTTACGCGCGTTCGTTAGCGATGAATGAATCAAGAGCAGTGCCGCTCTCGAAACTTGTAATCAACGCGTATCGAGGGAAATCGTGGTTATGAACAACCACATGCCACAAGCGTTGCGTGTCGACGACAAAACGCGAACCCTTAGCCAACGGAACGCGACGCTCGGTTGATGGGTCTGGCAATCCGTCTGAGCCATTGTCCATCAGCAACATGTAGCTGTCGGGACTGTCGGTGAGTTCCACCCATGAACGCACAACCCATCCTTCATTCTCTGGGTTGAAGCGATTGTTGTCGTCACGATGAATTGAGCGAATTGCTTGATCACGGTCTTGTGGCTCGAGCTTGATGATGCGCACACGACCAAAGTTGGCGCCGACTGAATTGACGTAATTCCTCAATGTTGGCGCTAGTTCTGCGTTCGATGTCCAGATGGCATCTTTGTCAGTTTTGCCCTTGTCCCAGAAGCCCCGACAATCAAGTTCTCCATCTGCAGATGCAAGTGGAGCGAAGTTTGTATCGCCGCCACTCTTCCAGTCGAAGTACTCAAGCGATTCCCATTCGTGTTGTGGAACATCAAATGCGATGGGCTTCAAACCAACAAAACCAGTTTCGGCGAGACACTCAAGACGCGGGTGCGGAGTACGCAAAGGAATTGCAACGGACCAATGTTCTTGCGTGGGCCAAAATGTTGTGGTCATAACTTCAGTGTATGAAAGAAACGATGTCGCATGGGGTCAAAAGCATGTGGCTTTTCTGAATGGCTACGGAGCCATCGTGGTTGATGCACCAATGGCCACGAAACCGTTACTGGGCGGGAGCAATAACTGTGTGCCTGCAGACACACGGTCTGGGTCTTTGATGTTGTTCAACTCCACAAGAGCTGGTGCGCTGAGATTGAACTTCATCGCAATAGCGAAGAGAGACTCACCCGACTGCACGACATACGTCCGTGGTGCAGTGGTTGGTCCCGTCGCAATTGTGGTGGTGGTGGTCGCAGCACCTTGCACAAGAGTTGTGTCACTTGCTGAACCAGAGCCGCCATCGGTGAGAAGACCTGAGATGATCGCAAGAAACACGAACGCGCACGTGCTCCACAACAGGTACATGTGGAGGCGAGTGCGAAGGAACATCCCCTTCATGTTACGGCGATGACGCAACTGTCCCGTGTTCGCCCCATGTGGTCTCAGTTGGCTCCACTGTCCTAACCTCGTACCTCGATGAGTACAGACACCCGCACCTACCCTGGCGCCCGACAGCCGGACCGATTCCGTCAGGTCAATGCCGACAATGTTGGTATTGCGGTGTACGAATGGGGCCGAGAGTCAGATCCCGTGGTGTTTCTCGTCCATGGCGGCTCCGACTTTGCCCGGACCTTCGATGTCTTCGGTCCGCTTATTGCCGACGCAGGCTGGCGAGTGGTTACCTGGGATCATCGCGGACATGGCGACAGCGATTACGCGGAGATGTACAGCTGGGATGCAGATATCCGTGACGCATTGGCAGTGATGACATCCACAACCGATACAGCCGCACCCGTCGTTGCTCATTCCAAGGGTGGCGCGTTGATGATGCAGTTGATCGAAGCAAGTCCGTATCGCGCTTCACGCATGGTGAACATTGACGGCATGCCGAGCAAGCGACGGATGCCTGATGTTCCTGATCATGATCAAACGCGTCTCATGGCAAACGAAATTGGTTCATGGCTTGACAACCGACACAATGCAGCAACTGCAATTCGTAAACCAGGGACACTTGTTGACCTTGCTGCACGCCGCGCGAAAATGAATCCAAGACTTTCTATTGAATGGTTGGAGTATCTCGTCACCGTTGGCGCACGACACGAGGCAGATGGTTGGAGATGGAAACTTGATCCTTCGATGCGCTTCGGTGGATTCGGACCATGGCGCCCTGAGTGGAGTGCGTTGCGCATGGCATCACTTCCCATTCCATTTCTTGGATTACTCGGAACTGTTGATGAACCAATGGGCTGGGGTGCACGTGCACGCGATGTGTTGCCGTGGATTCCACAAGGCGGACGTCTTGAAGTGTTGGAAGACATTGGGCACTTCATTCACATTGAAGACCCACAACGTGTGAGCAAACTAGTACTGGATTTCTTGTCATGAGCACTGCGATACAGACAATTTCTCTGCAACACAATCGCATCACGCTTGCGCTGCATCAGTTACAAGACGGCGCCGGCCGGCCTTTGCTCTTATTGCACGGCCTTGGCGAAAGCGCTGTAAACATTGCCTCTTTGCCACTTTCGTGGGCTGGCCCCATCTGGGCACTTGACTTCACCGGCCATGGTGATTCCACGGTGCCGCGTGGTGGTGGCTACTCAGCAGAAATACTGATGGCAGATGTTGACGTTGCACTTCGCTACCTCGGAGAAGCAACAGTTCTTGGCCGTGGGCTTGGCGGTTATGTTGCATTCCTGATTGCAGGTGCACGTCCATCACTGGTGCGCGGAGCAGTCATCGTTGATGGTCCTGGTCTTTCTGGCGGATCTATTCACGCAACATCTAGTTCAGAAATTTCGGTCGCTGGACCACGAGTCGGACAAGCACCTGATCCGTGGGCACTCATTGAACTATCGCGCGACGCTCGCCCACCGAACTATGCAGTCACGTTCACGCATCTTGCAGTTGCCACATCTGGTCTCGATGACCCGATTGCAGTGACATGCAAAGTGTCGCCACCATGGATTGATGCGATTAAGGCAGAAGCAGGAGTGATGACTGACATCACGATGCAAGATGCGCTTGATATCTACGCTGCGATTTAGATCACGCGCTGCGTGACAACATCTGCAAGATGTACCAGCGCATCAAATGATTCACCTTGCATCTCAGATTTCTTCAGAGCCTGCAGTGCTTGTGCATGATTCATACTGATGACATCTTCCATCACCTGAAGAGCTCCGGTCTCTGTGACAACTTGTTGAATCTTTGCGATGTCTTCGTCAGACAGATCTGGCGCACCGACCATGTTGAGAACTTCGGCTTGCTGGCCTGTTGCAACGGCACAGGCACGAGCCAAAAGTGGGGTGGGTTTCCCCTCACGGAAGTCGCCACCCACTGGCTTGCCGGTGATGGCGGTGTCGCCAAATGCACCCAGAATGTCGTCGCGCATTTGGAACGCGTCGCCAAGCGGCAGACCATATGCCGACAACATCGGCATCAAGGCTGAACCCCGCTTCGGATCTGCCGCAACGGCTCCGAGATGTAGCGGACGTTCGATCGTGTACTTGGCACTCTTCATACGACAGATGAGGTCAGCTTCGGCGATCTCACGAGTTTGACGGGCAGAGCCCAACACATCGAGGTATTGACCGATATTCATCTCAAGTCGAAGGTCGTGCCAGATGAGACGCGCTTCCGCGGAAAGGGAATTGGTCAAAGAGTCGGACAAGACATAGGTGATGTCGCCGATGAGAATCGCAGAACCTTCGCCAAATCGTCGAGACTCGCCCACCCAGCCGTTTGTCGAGTGGCTCTCGGCGAAGTTCTTATGCGTTGACTGTCGCGAGCGACGAGTATCGGCATCGTCAATGACATCGTCATGGAAGAGTGCTGCAGCATGGAGCAATTCAATCGCTGCACCAATTCGCGGTGATTCTGCCGACGTTGGGTCTCCCCCAGCAGTTACCCATCCCCAATGGCTGAACTGTGGACGCAAACGCTTGCCCCCACCGAGGACAAGAGCCTTAATCTCTTCAAAGATGGTGTGGAGATCTTGCTGAAGTGGTGCCCACCGTTGCTGATTCTCCTCAAGAGTCTGCGCAAGTAATGCGTCAACACGAGCAATGAGTTCACTCGTTGAACTCATTCGTCGTCTTCGTCCTCGTCGTCTTCTTCTTCATCGAAGTCATCATCGTCAAAATCATCTTCATCAGATTCGTCTTCTTCAAAGACTCCGAGATCAGCAACAAGTGCATCAACTGTCATCTGCGCAGAAGAAATGCGCTCATTGCACCAATTAATGAGAAATGATGCACGTTCAACTTTTGTCGACAACACATCAACGTCGACCGATGGAGAATCCAATTCAGAAAGAATTGATTCCACTTCACGCATTGCCTCTGCATAACCCGCTGGGTCTGCTGATTGAGCCTTCTTTGTTGCCATTATGCAACCCCTTCTACTGTGCTGGTGATGCTGCCATCGGCAAGCAACGTGGTGATTTTCTGGCCGGGAGAAACATCGGTTCGAGAACGAACAACTTTTCCGTCTTCATCACGAGTGATGCTCCATCCACGAGCCATGGTGGTGACAGGATCGAGTAAACGGATCGCTGAAGCATGCATTGTGACTCTTTGAGCCTGACGTTCCAAAGCGATACGTGGTCTCGTTGTCAGTCGTTCAATTGACATATTGATTCGAGAACGCGCTCTCACAAGAGAGCCCTCGGTGACACGACGCAGTTGATCTGCTGAATACGCCAACTCTCCGAGGAATTCTTCAACCAAAGCAATGACTGCTTGGGCACACCCAGTAGGTGTTTTGCTGGCGGTATGCGCAATGACATCGGCAATGCTTGTATCAATCTCATGGCCGATACCCGTGAACACCGGATGAGCACACTGGGAGATAGCCATTGCAATGCCTTCGTCATCAAACGCCGCAAGGTCTCCTTTTGATCCACCACCACGCATCAACAAAACAAGATCGATGTCAGCACGGCGAGAGAATGTCTTCAATGCACGAATAATTTGCGGCGCAGCATCATCGCCTTGTACACGAACATCAATAAACGAAATGGAAAAGCCAATACCTGATTCCAAAAGATGCTGTTGAGCGTCGGCCCAACCTGCAGCCTGGCTGGAAGAGATAATGCCGAGACGTAAGGGCACTAATGGCACAGGCTTGCGCTTGTTGACCTTGTCGACGCCCTTTTCAAGAAGTGCTCGCAGTAGTTCTTCGCGCTTTGCTGCAATGTCTCCGGCCGAGAACTGTGTGTCAATGTCTGACACCACAAGTGACAACTTGCCAAAAGGCGCGTAGTAGTCGGGCCGACCATAGAGGCGCACCTTCAAGCCATCTTTCAATTCGATGCCTTGATTGCGAAGTTTTGCTTGAATGTTCTTTAATGGCCCCGCAAAAAGATTGACATTCAACTGCGCTTTCGCGCCATCAACTTTTTCAATCAAAGTGAAGTACATATGAGGGTTCGGACGCTTGACTCCCTCAATCTCACCTTCCACCCAGACGCCTTCGTCAAAAGACGCCTTCATGACCTGATTCAGGACGCCAGCAAATTGACCAACAGTGAAGGAAGGGATTCCGTTGACGAATTCGATCTCAGAAGACATTGCTCACACTCTAGAGAGTTGGTGTGGCAGCACCGAAAGAACCGCCGGCACGAACCTGAGAGGCATAGGCGCCATCAAGTTCCATCAAGGCATCGTGGGTTCCTTGTTCCACAATGCGGCCATTATCAACAACGACAATGCGGTCAGCATCGCGGATTGTTGACAATCGGTGTGCAATAACCAGGGCAGTTCTGCCATGTAACGCGGCTTCAAGAGCTTCTTGCACCAATGATTCATTCTCATTGTCGAGATGGCTGGTGGCTTCGTCCAGAATCATGATTGCCGGATTCTTCAACAGCATGCGGGCAATGGCCAGGCGCTGCTTTTCTCCGCCGGAGAGGCGATAACCGCGCTCACCAACAAAGGTGTCGTAACCATCAGGCAATGCGGCAATTGTTGAGTGAATACGAGCTGCCTCACAGGCAGCAATCACTTCTTCATCTGTTGCATCAGGTCGTGCGTACAACAAATTGGCCTTGATGGTTTCGTGAAAGAGATGCGGATCCTGTGTCACAACACCAATGGCGTCATGAAGTGAGTCTCCCGTGAGGTCACGAACATCGTGACCATCAATTCGCACGGCACCAGTTGTGACGTCATACAAGCGAGGCACCAATGTCGCCATCGTGCTCTTGCCTGAACCACTAGAACCAACAACTGCGACAGTCTCACCTGCCGCGACATGAAGGCTGATGCCCTTCAACACGTCGACATCAGGATCACCTGACGTTCCTCCTGGCGTTTCCAGCGATGCAACGGATGAATCTGATGCGGGCGGATACCGGAAGACGACATTGTCGAACTCGATCTCGCCACGGGGTTCCACCAAATCAATTGCTCCAGGTCGATCAACGATGGACACCGGTGCATCCAACACTTCAAACACACGATCAAATGAAACAAATGCTGTCATGACTTCAACGCGCGCATTGGTGAGACCAGTGAGAGGTTGATAGATACGAGTGACAAGCGCAGCTAATGCAACCAACGTTCCTGGAGTGATTGATTTGGAGACAACAAGTTGTGCACCGATGCCATAGATGGCTGCAGCTCCCATCGCACCGACAAGACCAAGAGCAACGAAGAATACTCGCCCATACAACGCAGCTTTGATACCAGTGTCGCGCACTCCTGATGCACTCGTTGCAAAAGTATTGACTTCTCTTTCACGACGACCAAAGAGCTTCACAATCATTGCCCCCGCAACGTTGAAGCGCTCGCTCATTTGCGTATTCATCTGCGCATTGAGTTCCATCTGCTCGCGCGCAATGCCACCCAACTTCAGGCCCATTCGTTTTGCTGGTGCGATGAACAATGGAAGGACGACCAAAGAAAGCAATGTCAATCGCCATTCAAGAACGAACATTGCGGCCAAGGTGGTGATGAGTACTACAACGTTAGAGACGACACTTCCCAAGGTTGATGTCACCGCAGTCTGTGCGCCAACTACATCACTATTGAGGCGGCTGATTAGTGCGCCCGTTTGTGTGCGCGTGAAGAATGCAATGGGCATTCGCTGCACTTTGTCGAATAGCGCGACACGAAGGTCATAAATAAGGCCTTCACCGATTGTGGAACTCAACCATCGCTGAACAATTGCCAGCCCCGCATCGGCAATTGCCGCAATCACCAAGATGACCGCCAAAGTCGTGATCAGACCACGGTTTCCCTCAGGTATAGCCGTGTCGAGAATCGCGCGGAACAAAAGTGGTGGCGCAAGCGCGGCCAAGGCTGAGGCAACAATGGCCAAAAGGAAGCCGATGATCTGCCATTTGTATGGGGACGAGAACTGCCAAGCCCGACGCAAAGAAGCACGTTTCATCCGTGCACCCTTCACAGCATCGGCATCACCGGGGAGAAGCATATGAGGACCCATTCGCACCCTGATGAGGCTACGGGCGAACCTGGGCCTAGTGTCTTTTAAGTGCTTCGCAAAACACTGATGGCTTCTGTTTTATTGGTCACCATCGCGGGATGTTCGTCCGCTTCAACATCTGACACCACGACCCCACAGTCCGCAGCCACACCAACCTCCATCACGCCAGCAGTCGGTGGCACCATCAATTGGAAATCGTGCACGGGGGATGAACTTGACCCCACCATGTGCGCCACATTCAAGGTGCCCTACGACTACGACAATCCATCAGTTGGTCAATTTTCTCTGAAGATGGTGAAGCACCCAGCTGCAAAACCTGCAAAGCGCATCGGCTCCATGCTTGTCAACCCCGGTGGCCCTGGTTTTGGTGGTCTCTTTTTGGCAGAAGACCCCACTCTCTATTTTGGCGGCGACATCGTTGACTCTTTCGACATCATTGGGTGGGACCCACGCGGTACTGGCGAGTCAACACCAGCCGTTGACTGCATCGACAGTTACGACAAGTACTTCACTGTCGATCCATCCCCACAGACTGCCGCAGAGAGAAAGACACTGATCGATGCAAGTCGTCTTTTCTCGGAGGAATGTGAGAAGAACAGCGGAGCAATTCTTCCGTATGTCTCTACCAACAACACAGTGCGCGACATGGATTCCATTCGTTCTGCTCTTGGTGAAGAAAAGATTTCATACTTTGGATTCTCGTATGGAAGCGAACTGGGAGCGGCATGGCTCACGATGTTTCCTGGCACTGTTCGTGCCGCCGTTCTGGATGGCGCCACCGACCCTGATGCGGACTACATACAAAGTGGTCTTGATCAAGCCAAAGGATTTGAAAATCAATTCACACAGTTCCTCAAGCAGTGTTCAAAAGATGTGAAATGTCCCTTCCACAACAAGGGTGATGCAGAAGGTGCCTACGACACGTTGATCGAGGAACTTGATGCGCGGCCCTTGGAAACTGGTGACAAGCGCGCTCCCGTTAATCAGGCAGTTGCACTGACAGCAATTTCTCAGGCCATGTATTCGTCGACCCTTTGGGACGAATTAGAGCAAGCACTAGCTGATGCGCAAAAGGGCGATGGCACTGCCTTGTTGTCGTTGAATGATGATTACTACCAACGCAAGGGCGATGGAACATACGGTAACGAGCTTGAAGCATTCAACGCCATCTTGTGCCTCGATGATCCAGGTCCACTCACCATTGAAGAAACAGATTCGTATATTCCAAAATTCGAAGCAGTCGCACCGCGACTCGCACGCGGATTTACCAGTGGATACGGCTGTGTGTTCTGGAAAGCGAAGCCAGATCGTCGTATTGCGATCACAGGCAAAGGCGCTGGCCCGGTCATTGTCATCGGCACCACTGGCGATGCAGCGACACCGCTCGAGAGTTCACGAAAAATGACGTCCGCATTGGAAGATGGTCGCCTCATCGTGGTGACTGCGGATCGTCACACGGGATACGGAGAGAATGACTGCGTCACCACAGCAGTCAATAAGTATCTGCTGACGACCAAAGTGACGTTCGCAGAGAAACTTTGTTAACGACTATTGGTGTTTTCTACATGTGGCTGCATCAATGCCACCACGCCCGCCAAGGCGCTACACGTAGCGATGAAATACCAACCGCGTTGGAAACCGGCAAGGCCATCCGACGTTGTCTGAATTGTGACCACTAAAGCGACACCCACCGCTGATCCGATTTGACGCGACGTGTTGTTGATTGCACCACCAAGCGAGAACAGTGTTGGGGGCAATGAATGCACTGTGGCCGCAGACAACGTGGGGAAAGTCAGTCCGATAGAGATTCCCAAGACGAACATCAATGGCAACCACTTTGACCATGGTGTCGGCGATTCAGTGAAGATGAACGCACCGATAAGGACAAGTACAGCAAAGAGAATTGGGCCACCCACCAGAAGCCGTCTGAATCCAATACGCGAAATGTGTCGACCGATAGCAAACGATGTTGCAGCAACGATGACGGGAGCAAGAACTGAATACAACCCTGCTTCAAGCACGCTGTATTTCCATTCTGAACGAAGGAAAAGAACGTTGTTCAAGATGTTCGCCGAGAAGGCTGCACCAAAAAGGAATGTTGCAGCGTTGGCAACAGAGAAGGAACGCACTGTGAACATTGCAGGTGGCATGAGAGGCACTGGGTGTGAAATTGTTCGCTTCACAACGACAACTCCAAAGATCACTGCCGCAACAAACAATGAGACGACAAGTGAATCTGTAAATGAATGTTCTTCAGCACGAGAGATTCCCCACACCAATGACGCAACAGACAATGTGACGAATACTGATGCGCCGATGTCTGGCCGTGGAGAATCAATACGAGGAGTTTCTTTCACGTATCTGGCTGCCAGCAATACAACGACGAGACAGATCGGAACATTGATCCAGAATGCAGAACGCCATCCAAAGGTGTCAACGAAGAGTGCGCCAAGTGTTGGACCGGAGGCAACACCAAGTGCGCCCACTGCGCCATTCCATGCAACTGCTTGGCTTCGACGCTCTAACGAAAACACCGACAACAACAATCCCAAGGACGCCGGCGTCATAATCGCGCCACCAACACCTTGTACTGCGCGACCCGCAATGAGCATGCCCATTGTCGGTGCGATTGCACAGAGAACTGATCCTGCCAAAAAGAGCAGTGAACCAATCTGAAAGAGTTTCTTACGGCCAACACGGTCGGCAAGACGACCAAAGACAACGAGTAGCGATCCAAAGAGGATCGAGTAAGCCGTGACGACCCACGAGATGGTTCCGCGACTGACCTCAGGAAAGTCCGCAGCAATTTCGGCGAATGCAACATTCACGATGGATAGGTCCAACGTTGAGATGTACGCGGCAACTGCGGTGACAACAAATGTTGGCCACGGACTCATTGACCGGTTTTCTGATGGTGTTGATACCTGACTCATGATTTCCCCTTTTGGTACAAAAAATGTACCATGTCGGTATGAGCCAATTCAGATCCAAGAAATCGGCAATCTCCACGCAACGTAGTTATGACTTGAACTGCCCCATCGCGATGTCTCTCGATCTCATGGGAGACCGCTGGACACTTCTCATCCTGCGAGATCTTTTCATTCACTCGTCATGCCGCTACATCGAACTTCGCAAAAGTCTCACGGGTATTTCGCCCACTTTGTTGTCGCAACGAATCAAAGACCTCATCCATAACGGCCTCATCGAACAGTGTGAGAAGGCTGATACCGGTCATGTCGCGTACAAGCTCACAGCCAGGGGCAAGCAAACAAAACCAGTGTTGGTGGCCCTCGCACAGTTCGGACTCCCCCATATCGATGGTCGTGTCCCTGACAAAGCGTGGCGAACGTTTACTGATAAGTAGACACAAACAAAAACGACCCGGCCGAAGCCGGGTCGCAATGGCGGAAGAGGCGGGATTTGAACCCGCGGTGGCTGTGACACCACAACTGTTTTCGAGACAGTCCCATTCGGCCGCTCTGGCACCCTTCCGCTAATAAACGCTATCGGGGCTATGAACGCTTTGAGCCGAAGAATTCCTTGAGTAACGCTGCTGATTCAGCTGCCAAAACACCATGTTCTACGGGTGGATTGTGTCCAAGACGTGGGTCGCTCATCACGTTGTACAAACTTGCAGTTGCACCTGCTTCGAAATTTGCAGCGCCATACACAAGGCGACCGATGCGCGCTGATTGTGTTGCACCCGCGCACATCACACATGGTTCAAGCGTGACAACAAGGGTGCATTCACTGAGGCGCCAACTGTTCAATAACTTGCTTGCATCTCGCAATGCCAACACTTCTGCGTGCGCAGTGGGGTCATTGCTTGCTTCGCGTTCATTGTGCCGACGCGCGATCACTTCACCGTTGTGCAAGATCACGGCACCAACGGGAACATCGCCCTTAGCCCCGGCAAGTGCGGCCTCTTCGAGTGCAATCCGCATGGCGTCCTCATGAGTCATGGGCACAACCTACTGATGTCTGGCGGAAGAGGTGGGATTCGAACCCACGGAAGCTTTCACTTCACACGCTTTCCAAGCGTGCCGGTTCGGCCGCTCTCGCACTCTTCCACGCGAAGTCATTGCTGACCCCACGAGGCAGTCAGGATATATGCCTTGTACGCTGTCATCCTCTACGTTCTCGGGTTCGCTCGTGGGCGGTGAGGTGGCGGTCGGGTCCTGTGCGACGATCGCCCGTAAACCAGGTCAGGTCCTGACGGAAGCAGCCTCCACACGGGATAGGTCGTGCGCCGCAGGTCGCCTGGCCGTCACTTCACTGCCCATAGGCGCTTACCGGGGGCCTCAGAGGGTCTCTGAGTGAAGTTCAGTGACCCCTAAGATACTTAGGTGTTCACAACCCACCGTTTCCGTGCCCCAAAGGCAATCGCCTTCATCTCTCTCGTCGCAGCCCTTTTGGCTCTTCCGAGTCCCTTAACGGGTACCCCTCGGGCAAGCGCGGCCACATTCTCAAACACCACAGGCACCTACATCAACGAGAAAATCTCCTGGATTTGCGCCTGCAGCGTCGATGCGACCAAGCCTCCCGCACTGTCAAGTTTCGATGTAAAGGTTGATGGAGTTTCAAATCCAGCCACCGCATTAACGATTTTCGGGTCGGCCGTTATGGACCTCACTCTCACATCCCCGGTGTACAGCGGTTCGGTGATCACGTTCTCCTACATCGCTCCAGCTGTCGATAACACACTTGCCAACAATGCATTCCAGCGATCAAACGGCGAAGACTACGCATCCTTCACTTTGACAATCACAAACATGGGCCGACCACGCCCCGTGACCACTACTACTGCGCCTTTGAACGTTGGT
>WLHL01000028.1 GCA_009702755.1 Actinomycetota bacterium | reverse complement strand
GTTTCGTTCACCATTCCTTTGGACAAGGTCGGCGAAGTCATCGGACCAAAGGGCAAGGTCATCAACACCATCCAGCAGGAAACCGGTGCAGACATCGCAGTCAGCGATGACGGCGCAGTCGGAATCGTCACTGTTGGTTCGCCAGACAACTTCCGCGTGGAAGATGCCAAGGCTCGCATCCTCGCGATTGTTGATCCTCCAACGGCAGAACTCAATGCGATCTATGACGGTCGTGTTGTCAGCACCACCAAGTTCGGCGCATTCGTCAACATCCTTCCTGGACGTGACGGACTCGTGCACATCAGCAAGCTGGGCAATGGCCAGCGTGTGAACAACGTGGAAGACGTCCTCACTTTGGGTGATGTCATTCGCGTTCGCGTTGATGATGTTGACGACAAGGGCAAGGTCAGCCTTACTCCTGTCGACGAAGAAGGAAACGACATCCCAGGTGGTGGCGGAGGCGGCGGCGGAGACCGTGGCCCACGCGAGCGCCGTGATCGTGACGACCGTGGTGGCCGCGATGACCGTGGTGGACGTGGCCGTGATGACCGTGGTGGCCGTAGCGACCGCGATCGCGCACCACGCGAAGACCGTGCACCTCGTGGCGATGCTCCTGTCGAAGTCTCTTTCGAGGCTGAATTCGACAGCGAGATGCGTAACGAGTTCGGTGACCTTGGTCCCGACACTCGTGGCAGCCGTGATGACCGTGGCAACGGCAATCGTCGTCGTCGCTAAACAGCACATCGTTCTCTCGTAGAACTACAAAAAGGCCGGTGGCACGAAAGTGTCGCCGGTCTTTTTCTTTGTACCGACTACGGTCAGAGGCATGATTCGCGTAGGTGTTGTAGGTGCTGCAGGGAAAATGGGCTCGACGGTGTGTGATGCCGTTGCTGCCGCTGAGGGCATGGAGCTCGTTGCGGCCGTTGACACCCAGAACAGCGGAGCCGTGGTGCATGGCGTCACGATTGCGGGCGACCTGAAGGCGTTGGCAGATGCGAAGTGCGATGTGGTGGTGGACTTCACTGTTGCTGAAGCCGCACGCACAACGTTGCCGTGGCTTGCGTTGCATGGCATGCATGCAGTCGTCGGAACAACTGGGTTCTCCGATGCAGACCTTTCGTCATTTCAAAAAGCGTTTACTGGCAGCAACTGTTTGATTGCTGCCAACTTCGCTATCGGCGCTGTATTGATGATGAAGTTTGCTGAACAAGCCGCTCCGTACTTTGAAACAGCAGAGATCATCGAGTTCCATCACAATGCAAAAGCAGACGCACCGAGCGGCACTGCAATGGCCACTGCACAACGCATGGCTGCAGCGAGTGATGAATGGGCTGCCGACCCAACAAAGCATGAAGTTGTGCCTGGTGCACGCGGCGGTGTGGGGCCTGGCGGCATTCACATCCATGGAGTGCGCATGGTCGGAATGACAGCGTCACAAGAAGTGATCTTGGGAACTGCAGGTCAAACGTTGGTGATTCGTCACGACAGCAATGACCGTGTGAGTTTCATGCCGGGTGTTGTTCTCGCGTGTCGCAAAGTCGCCGGCTTGAGCGAGCGCCTCACGATGGGTATCGACTCACTGTTGTAATCCTCGCCGGCACACATGTGCCGTCAATGCAAAAGGCCCGCTCCACGGAAGTGAAGCGGGCCTTTTTTAAATTTTTGAATTACTTCAAAACCTTGATTGCTGCGTCATAGTTGGGTTCGTTTGCAATGTCGGAGACGAGCTCTGTGTGCAACACGTTGCCCTTCTCGTCTGCAACAACAACTGCACGTGCGAGAAGTCCGGTGAATGCACCTTCGTTCAAGAGCACGCCGAACTGATTTCCAAAGCCACCGCGGAACGCTGATGCGTTCTGCACGTTGGTGAGGCCTTCGGAACCGCAGAAGCGACCCTGTGCGAATGGAAGGTCTGCAGAGACGCAGTACACAACTGTGTTGTCAAGCGATGATGCAAGTTCGTTGAACTGGCGAACGCTCTGAGCACATGTTGGTGTGTCAACGCTAGGGAAGATGTTGAAGATGACGCGCTTGCCTGCAACATCAGCGTTGCTGAAGTCCTGCAAGTTGCCACCAGTGAGTGTGAATGAAGGAAGCGTCTGTCCTGGTGCAGGAAGATCGCCCACTGTGTTGACGGGGGTGCCGCCGAATGATGTCTGAGCCATAAGGGGTGAGCCTACGGCGTGAACAGGGCTCACACTTGTGGAGCGCCGGGGGACCTTCTACGAGAGGCCTGGAAAAAGGAGATACCAAAGAGAATTCCAACAACCCACCACTGGTACTGGTCGATCCAGTCGAGCACAGCACGAATCTGGTCTTCGACAGCCTTGCCACCGAACCAGATGGCAGTCAGACGGATCATGATTCCGGGAACGAGAAGAGCGAAGAACTTCTTTGGAGCCATCTTTAGGTGGCCCACAAGAAGGCACACGATGTTGGAGCTAGGCATCAAGAGAACGGCGAGCCAGCCTGCGCGCATAGTGGCTCGCTCTGTCCAGTAGTAGATGCGGGGCATTTCGCCCACTTGAGACTCCGTCCATCGCAGGGCTCGTTCACCAAAGATGCGGCCTGTGAAATAGAGGGCAGAACTAGCGGCCAAGATGCGGAAGAAGCCAATGCCGAAGTAGGGGAAAGCGTCGATGAACGGTACGGAACCAAAGAGGTTTCGGTTTCGGGCGCTAAGGATGAGGACGAGGATGGGGTGGTTGTCGACGAGGGCGGGGCCGATATTGCTACCGATTGTTCCTGCGGCAAAAAGAATGGAAGTGATGACCACGAGGAGGCGACGCATTAGGAGAACCGTAGTGCCCACAGGCTCTTGAGTGGCGTCGCTTCCTTGCTACGGTTTTCACAGTCGTGGCGTTATGCCACCAAAGCGCAGGGGGACACCATGAAGGGTTTGATGCAACCGACTCAGTTGACGATCAATTATTTGTTTGATCGGGCCGAGAAGTACCACCACCACAAGACAATCGTGACTGCCACGGCAACGGGTCGTGAGCGCGTGACCTATGGGGAATGGGCGGAGCGCACACGTCGTCTTGCCTCAGTACTCGACACTCTTGGTATCTCCAACCTTGGCCGTGTCGCAACATTTGCGTGGAATACGCAGCGCCACCTTGAGTTGTATTTCGCTGCACCGTGCAGTGGTCGTGTTCTACACACGCTCAACATTCGCTTGTTCCCCGAGCAGCTCACCTACATCGTGAACCATGCAGAAGATGAAGTCATCTTCATCGACACATCGATCTATCCATTGATTCAGCCGTTGCTCTCAACATTCACCACGGTGAAGCACCTTGTCTTTATGTATGACGGCAAGGGTGAAGTGCCGACGTCAGTACCAGGTTTCCAAGTGCATGAGTATGAAGCACTTCTCGCTGCTGCGAAGCCTGCAGTGTGGCCGTCAAACATTGACGAGAACCAAGCTGCCAGCATGTGTTACACCAGTGGCACCACAGGCAATCCGAAGGGCGTGGTGTACAGCCACCGCAGCACTTACTTGCACACCATGGGTGCGATGACAGTTGATTCGTTGGGTGCACGTGAATCTGATGTGATTCTTCCTGTCGTGCCAATGTTCCACGCCAACTCATGGGGTCTTGCACACGCAGGTGTTGCATCCGGCGCAGACCTCATCATGCCTGGACCCGACTTGTCAGGCCCAGCAGTTGCGAATCTCATCGTTGAAGAAAAGGTCACTGTTGCTGCAGGTGTGCCAACAATCTGGATGGCCGTGTTGCCTGAACTCAAGGGCCGTGACACGTCGGCATTGCGCACTATTCCATGCGGTGGTTCTGCAGTACCGAAAGCGCTCAGCGAGGCATACCGCGAGCAGACTGGTTTGCCGATTTTGCAAGCATGGGGCATGACAGAAACAAGCCCGATTGCTGCAGTGTGCACCATGTCAAAAGCTGACCTCTTGTTGCCTCAGGAAGAGCAAGCCGAGTTGCGCACAACGGTGGGTCTCATCGCCTTTGGCGTGGAGATGCGAGTTGTAGAGCCTGGCACCACAACACCACAGCCGTGGGATGGCGAAACAAGTGGTGAGTTGCAGTGTGCTGGTCCTTGGATTGCGTCGAACTATTACAACGATCCTCGCTCGGGCGAAAGCTTCACCGAAGACGGCTGGTTGCGTACTGGTGACGTCGCAGTGGTTGATGCAAGGGGCCGCATTCGTTTGGTCGACCGCACAAAGGATCTCATTAAGTCCGGTGGCGAATGGATCTCGTCAGTTGATGTTGAGAACGAGTTGATGGCTCATCCAAAGATTGCTGAAGCAGCAGTGATTGGTGTGCCGCATCCGAAGTGGAGCGAACGCCCACTTGCATGTGTTGTGGTGAAGCCTGGCGAAACATTGACAAAGGAAGAAGTTCTGGAGTTCATTGCGCCAAGCCTTGCCAAGTGGCAGATGCCTGATGATGTTGTCTTCATTCCTGAAGTGCCAAAGACATCGGTGGGCAAGTTCTCAAAGAAGACCCTGCGCGAACAATTCGAGACGTATCAACTTCCTACGGTGTAGTTGACTCTCGGCGGCGCTGCAGAAGTGTGGCGCCACCTAACACGCTCAGTCCAATCACAATCACGATGAGTGATTGTGTGCGAAGCGATGTAGAAGTGCTTGAAGCAATTGCTTGTGAGATTTCTGTGTTGCTAGCACTAGCCAGTGCGCTGGCGATTGTCGGCAAGAGCAGAGACAGAAGCACGGCGAATCCGGACCCAACTGCGAGCAGCAATGCTGGTCGTCGGACTGTTCTTGCGCTGCTTGGTGCAGTGAAATAGCTGAGTACTAAAAACACCAGTGCGGCAATGGGAAGAAGCGTTCGTATCAGTGTGATGGTGGATACCGCGGAGCGAGCTGACTCAAGGTCTTCTGCGTTGAGAAGCTCAAACTCTGCTTGGGGGTATTCATCTGCAAGCAGCAGTCCGAGTCGTGGATTCTCTTCTCTGATGTCACTGACGAGTTGTGTGATCATCGGCCGCAGGTCCACTCGATGTGATGTGGCGGCAGTGGAAGCATCTGATCTCAACTCTTGAACTAGAGGTTGGTGAATACCCCGAATCGCATCGGACCAAAAAGTTTGGAACGCAGGTGAAGCCACGATTCGTGCGGCGGCTGACTGCAGAATCGACTGAAACACAACGGGAACATCTCTGTCCTCGATGAGGGGAGCAATCATCGCCTCTGCAATCTCAGATTGGACTTGAGGTTGTTGGGCAGCAACGCTTGCAGTGTTGACGAATCGTGATGTTGTGAATACTTCGGTATACGCCCAGTTAACAACGAGGCTGAGCATCACCAAAACGGTTGTCACTATTGCAAGAAGAACTGATCCAATACGGCGACTCATGAGTTCTAAATTACGAGGTCTTCCTGTTTCAGTACTATCAGGAGAGAACAGACCCGATTCATGATCCCTGAGTCTGTTTGTTGCGCCAGATCTACAGGCGGCCAGAGTTGATGATGCTCTGTAAAAACTGTTGCGCGCGCTCTGATTTGGGAGCAGTAAATACCTGTGAAGGTGGACCTTGTTCGATGATGTGGCCACCGTCGAGAACGCAGACAACATCGCTTGTGTCTCGTGCAAAGCCCATCTCATGAGTCGCAAGAATCAATGTCATTCCTGATGCCTTTAGTTCACGAACAACATCGAGAACTTCGCCCACAAGTTCAGGGTCGAGCGAGCTGGTGATTTCATCGAGCAACAACACTTCTGGTTCGATGGCCAATGCGCGCACAATCGCCACACGCTGCTGTTGTCCGCCGGAGAGCTGATCCGGATACGAATCGGCCTTGTCGGCAAGCGCAAAGCGCTCGAGCAATTCCATCGCCTTGAGTCGGGCAGTTGCCTTGGGAACGCCAAGGGTGCGTGTGGGAGACAAGATGATGTTTTCCATCACAGACATGTGTGGGAACAAGTTGAAGTTCTGAAACACCATTCCGATTCGGCGGCGTACAGGGTTCGCGTCGAGGCCAGGAACGGAGATGTCTTCTCCATCGAGATAGATCTCGCCGTCATCAATGGGCTCCAGCAAGTTGATGCAGCGCAAGAGTGTGCTCTTGCCGGAACCACTCGGTCCGATGAGCGTGACAACGGAACCTTCTTCAATGTCAAGCGTGACGCCATGCAAGACAATGTGGGCGCCATACGACTTGCTGACTGCTTGAAGTGAAATCTTGGTGGTCATCGCACTCGTGTCCCTGTTGTGCGGCGCCGTTCGCGCTCCATCATGTAGTCGGTTGTGCGAGTGAGAGGAATGGTGATGCAGAGAAAGATCACTGCGGCACCGATGTACGGCGTGAAGTTGGCGAACTTCGCTTTGTCGATTCCGGCTTGACGAAGAATTTCGATCGGACCGATGAGGCTGACAAGCGCCACGTCTTTCTGCAAACTCACAAGGTCATTCATGAGCGGTGGCACGACGCGACGCACGGCCTGAGGGATGACAACAAAGCGCATGGTTTGCCAGTTGGAGAGTCCGAGTGATCGCGCAGCTGCTCGCTGCGATTCGTGAACACTTTCAATGCCTGCTCGGAACACTTCGGCGACATAGGAGGCATATGTGAGGACAAGGGCAACAGAACCCCACAAGAGGGGACTATTCCATGGGCGATCAAGGCCTAAGCCGGGAACGCCAAATCCAATGAGGTAGATCCACAAGATGATGGGGACACCGCGCATGATGTCGGTGTAGGCGATGGTGAGTGCACGCACGGGAAACAATGCAGGCGAGCGAGAATTGCGGGCCATCGCAATCATCATGGCGAGAATCAGAATAAGCGGTGCTGACCAGGCGAAAATCTTGACGTCAAGGATGAATGCATCAAGTAGGCGTGGGAATGAATCGCGAAAGCGCTCGCCGTTGAAGAACGATTGACGCACGCGATCCCATCGCGGCATCCGTGGCACGAGAAGCACAATCGCGGTCACCACGATCAGCGAACTGACCGTAGCGACCGCGATGCTGCGACGTTTCCGTTTTTGTTCGTACACAGCACGACGACTGGTGGTGGTAACCATCGTTAATCAGTCGTTGTGTTGTGAGACGAGGAATTACTTGATGACGGGGATTGAAGCCTTGCTGGACAACCAGGTGCTGGTGATCTCTGCAAGAGATCCACTGTCCTTGATTGCTGCAAGTGCGGTGTTCACACAGCCGACCAATGGGTTCTCAAGGTCGAAGACCAAGCCGAACTCATCAGCAGATGCAGAAGCATCGGCAGGGAACTGTCCGAGAACTGCTGATCCTTCGATTTCCACTGCCGAGACATACAAGGCTGTTGGAAGGTCGAAGATCGCAGCGTCAATCTGGTTTGCTCCGAGAGCTGCCTTTGCACCGGCATTGTCGTCATATACGAATGGCGCGGTATCTGGCTTGATCACGTTGGTGATGTAGTCAAGGCTTGTGGTGCCGCTCTGTGCTCCAAGCTTGAGCTTCTTGATGTCTGCAAGAGTGGTTGCACCCTTTGCTGCAGAATCGGTAAGACCAACGATTGCTTGGTTGGTTGTGTAGTAACCATCGCTGAAAGAGACAGTCTTCTCGCGCTCTTCGGTGATGGAGTACTGCTGCAAGTTGAAGTCGAAGTTCTTCTTGCCTGGCTGGATTGCCTCATCAAATGTGGTGCGAACCCACTTGACATTGGCGTCTGAGTAGCCAAGCTCGGTTGCGATTGCATACGCAACAGCAGCTTCGAACCCTTCTTTTGATTCTGGCTTGTCGTCAACGACCCATGGGCCGTATGCGGGGGAGCCTGTGCCGATGGTGAGTACACCGTCGTTGAGGGTCTTGCCAGCGGTGCACTCGTTGCCAGAACCGGCAGCAGTTGCAGCGTCTGAGGATTCGCTAGATGATGATCCGCCACAAGCTGCGAGCAGCAGTGCACCGGAGATGGACAGGGCGAGCGCGATTTTGCGCATGGTGTTTCCTTTCGGAAGGGATTGGGCAGACAAAATCCTAACGGGTCTAATCCCGACCGAAACAGTCGGGATTAAGAATTTTGCCTGCCGAACAAAAGGGATGTGGTGGTGAAGGGGCCTTCCATCCTTGCTGTGCCGAAGGGCGTGTCAGTCATAATGGGGACATGGCCCTTTTCGGACAAGTTCTCACGGCAATGATCACGCCCTTCGATTCCAATGGAGCGCTCGACATCGCTGAGGCTGTTCGTCTCGCCAAATGGCTGCAAGACAATGGCAACGATGGCCTTGTTATCTCCGGTACCACCGGCGAGTCCTCCACATTGACCGACCCTGAAAAGTTGGAACTGTGGGAAGCCATCATTGGCGCAGTCACCATCCCGGTGATCGCAGGTAGTGGCTCGAACGACACTGCTCACTCTGTGCACCTCACGAAAGAGGTCACGAAGATGGGTGCGGCTGGCATCCTGGCCGTTGGTCCGTATTACAACCGTCCACCGCAGTCGGGTCTCATCGGCCACATTGAAGCGATGGCGAATGCAACAACATTGCCGGTTGTTGTCTATGACATTCCTGTTCGCACTGGTCGCAAGATTTCAACAGAGTCACTTGCGTACTTGGCGAACAACGTGAAGAACGTGAAGGCGTTGAAAGATGCTGCGGGCAACCCAGCAGAAGCAGCGAACCTCATGGCAATGGTGCCGAAGGACTTCGAGTTGTACTCCGGCGATGACGGACTCACACTTGCATTCCTCGCATACGGTGGCTCGGGCGTGATTGGTGTGGCAACGCACTGGAGCGCGCCAGAACATCAACTCATGATTAACGCATTCAAGAGCGGTGATGTGAAGAAGGCTCGTGCAATCAACGACATCTTGTTAGAGAGCTACGCATTCGAAACCGGTGATGCGAACCCGAATCCGATTCCATCAAAGGTGATGATGAATCATCTTGGATTCAATGTGGGGCAGTGTCGTTTGCCGATGGGTCCGCCACCTGCAGGTCTTGATGTTCGCGCTCGTGAGGTTCATGCGAATCTTGAGAAGGCGCGTGCCGCTCTTCGCGGTTAACTCATGGCTGCTCCTATACGTATCTATTTCCTTGGCGGTCTTGGCGAGATTGGTCGCAACTGCATGGTCCTCGAGCAGGACAGCATGTTGCTCCTTATTGACTGCGGTCTCATGTTCCCCGATGCAGACATGCACGGCATCGACTTGGTGTTGCCTGACTTCACCTTCTTAATTGAAAACAAAGATCGCATCGTCGGTTGTGTTGCAACACATGGTCATGAAGACCACGTCGGAGGTTTGCAGTTCTTGCTGCGTGAATTGGAATTCCCCATCTACGGCTCTGCGGTCACGCTTGGATTAGCACGTAATCGCATTGAAGAAGCAGGGCTGTTAAAGAAAACAAGCCTTGTCACTGTTCGTGATGGTGAGCGCATCAACATCGGACCGTTTGATGTTGAGTTCTTGCCCGTGACGCACTCTGTGCCGCACGCACATGCCATCATCATCCACACACCCCAGGGTGTCATCGTGCACTCGGGTGATTTTAAGCTTGATCTCACGCCGGTCGACAACCGTCGAACAGACCTTGCGCGCTTGGGTGAATTGGCATCCACCGTTGGTATTCGCTTGTTGATGTGTGACAGCACGAACGCTGAAGAGCATGGTCATGCACCGAGCGAGAAGAGCGTGGGCGCTGTGCTCCGACAGTTGTTCTACGAACATCGTGATCGCCGCATCATTACGGCATCGTTCGCCAGCCACATCCACCGGGTGCAGCAGGTGATCGAAGCCGCACTTGATCACGGCCGCAAAGTGTGTCTCATGGGTCGTTCCATGCAGAAGAACATCGCACTCGCCATTGACCTCAAACTGATTGATGTTCCCGCAAGCGCTTTTGTTGATGTCGAGCAAGTGCACGATTACGCGCCACAAGACATCTGCATCATTTCCACTGGCTCACAGGGCGAACCAATGTCGGCATTGTCGTTGTTGTCGCGCGGTGAAAGTCGTTGGTTCAAAGTAGGCGAGGACGACACCATCATCTTGTCGAGTCACGCAATTCCCGGCAACGAAGGAAATGTCAATCGAGTGATTGATGGTCTTATGCGTGCGGGCGCAAAAGTGGTGCACAGCGGAATCGCAGATGTGCACGCAACGGGTCACGCACAAGCAGATGAGTTAAAGACGTATCACTCCATTCTTCGTCCTGAATGGTTCATTCCGGTGCACGGCGAATTCCGCCACATGCGTGCACACGCAGAACTCGCAATCGTGATGGGTGCGGACAAGGACAAAGTGTTGCAAGCCACCGATGGTGACGTTGTTGAACTGTCGGATGATGGCCTGGCGTTTGTCGGCAAAGTTCCTGCGAGCTACTTGTTCGTTGACGGCATTGTTGGCGATGTAGGGCAAGGCGTGTTGCGCGACCGTCGCGTTCTTGCTGAAGAAGGCGTTGTTGTCATCGTGGCCACTGTTGATGCAGCGAACCACAAAGTCATCACCGGCCCTGAGGTCATTACTCGCGGTTGGGTCTATGCACCCGAAGCCGACAGCCTTCTTGATGAAGCCGAAGCCCACATCGAGAAGCAGCTGGTGAAAGCTCTTGATGATGGCATCACCGATATTGATGGTCTCGAGCGCGTGGTACGCAAAGCAGCGGGCAAATTCGTCAGCGATCGCACAAAGCGTCGTCCGATGATTGTCCCCGTGGTGATGACCACATAAATCCTGTCTTTTGGGGGGTTTGGGGAGGTATCCCGAACGTCAGTTCACCCCACTAGTACCTTTTGAGTCATGTCTGGCAAGGGTTCTCGTTCGTCTTCTGGCGGCTCCAAGGGGTCGTCCCGTGGGTCTGTGAAGACCCCACCCAAGGGAAACAAGCGTCCCGCCGCAAAGTCCAAGTCCAAGGACAATGCCGATTCGGCTGCCCGTGAGGTTGTTCGTGGCCGTGAGGTCGAGTTCTGGGGTATTGGACTCATCAGTTCCGGCATTGTTTTTGTTCTCGCTATGTATCTGCGTATGGCTGGCCCATTGGGTCGCGGCATCGACACCACCTTTGGCTGGCTGCTCGGCCTGGGTCGATTCGCACTGCCAGTTGTTGTCATCGGTGTGGGTGTTGCCATGGTGCGACGCCGCAGTGTGGAGCATCGCGTCCGCTTAGCCATTGGCTGGACCGTTGTGGTGCTTGCCATCCTCGGTCTTTTGCATGTCATGAATGGTGCCGACAAGATCGTCGCTGATGTCGATGCGATGTCTCAGGCCGGCGGTTGGATTGGTGCAGTCATCGGCGAGCCACTTCGTTCAACACTGAGCTGGGCAGGTGCGTGGGTAGTACTCATTGCCATTGGTACCGCGGGTGCGATGTTGGTGACAGATACAACGCTTCCCGAACTCATCGCGATCATCCGTACGTGGAGCGCAAAGATCTCTGGTCCAGCGGCAGATGCTGCTCGCACCGCAACGACTAATCGTGATCGTGGTTTCGACAGTGTCGACGACGAAGTGCCTACGAAGAAGTCGCGCGCAAAGAAGCTCAGTATTTACGACGCCGCAGACGATGACGATCTTGCACCGGTGAAGCCAAAGCAATCGCGTCGCAAGGCAGAGCCTGCGCCTGCAGGTACACCTGAATTCGTTGGTAAGCCTGGTACAAAGAACGCCGGCAGTGATGATGAATCGTCAACTGCTGTTGTTGGTGCAACCTCTGGTGTATGGACACTGCCGCCGCTGAATTTGTTGGGCCAAACAGAAACTTTTGAAGTAGACGATGCTCGTGTTGCCGAACGCGGACGTTTGTTGCAGCAAGCACTTGCATCTCACGGTGTCGAAACTCGTCTCAGCGACAAAACCGTTGGGCCAACAGTGACTCGTTTTGAGTTGGAACTCGGAACCGGTGTAAAGGTTGCAAAGATCACCAGTCTGAACCGCGACATTGCTTATTCAATGGCCGCCACCGACGTGCGCATCTTGGCACCGATCCCTGGCAAGTCTGCTGTCGGTGTCGAAGTACCAAACGAAGTACGTCAGTTGGTCTCGTTAGGTGACCTCATGGTCAGTGCTGAAGCTCGTGCCGCGACACATCCACTTGACGTTGCAGTCGGTAAAGACATTGCTGGTCGTGCAGTGTTTGTGAATCTTGCGGCAACGCCACACATGTTGATTGCTGGCGCCACAGGTGCTGGTAAGTCCAGTGGTATCAACTCGATCCTTACGTCGTTGCTGATGCGCAGTACGCCTGAGCAAGTACGTCTCATTCTGATTGACCCGAAGCAAGTGGAAATGGGCCAATACGCCCGTTTGCCGCACCTTCTTACTGCTCCAGTCACAAACCCCAAGAAGGCAGCGAACGCGTTGTCATGGGCTGTGAAGGAAATGGAAAACCGCTACGACACCTTGGTCGAGGTGGGCTTCCGCGACATTGGTGGTTTCAACGCAGCGTTTGATCGTGGCGAAGTGAATGATCCGAACGACGAACACGCCAAGAAGTACGAGCGCATGCCGTACATCGTTGTTGTTGTCGACGAATTAAACGACCTCATGATGGTTGCTGCACGTGACGTGGAAGAGTCCATCACACGTATTGCTCAGAAGGCACGTGCGGTTGGCATTCACCTCATCGTTGCCACGCAGCGACCCAGCGTCAACGTCATCACCGGTGTGATTAAGGCAAACATTCCTGCTCGTATGGCCTTTGCAGTCAGCAGCCTCACCGACAGCCGAGTCATTCTCGACCAACCAGGCGCGGAGAAGTTGGTGGGTAAGGGTGACATGTTGTTGATGCCTGGCAACACCAACGTGCCGCAGCGTATTCAGGGCTCTTGGGTTGACGAAGAAGAAGTGCGCAAGGTTGTTGCTCACTGGCGTCGTCAGTCACCTGAGGTTGTGTATGTCTCAGGCATCGAAGGCGAAGCCGGCAGCCCTGGTAGCAGTGGTGGCGGAGCATCGTCATACGGTGGCGGTAGCAGCGATGAAGATGATTTGATTCGTGCAGCGATTGACGTTGTGGTGCGTTCAGGCCTTGGCTCTACCTCAATGCTGCAACGCAAGTTGAAAGTGGGCTTTGCCCGCGCAGGTCGCATCATGGATGAACTGGAAGAACGAGGAATCGTTGGACCAGCACAAGGCTCCAAGCCTCGTGAAGTTCTCGTGACAGTCGAGGAACTCGAAAACGAAGGATAAGAACAATGTCATCAGCATTAACCCAGGTATGTGACGGACTCAAGTTTCCTGAAGGGCCTGTGGCAATGCCTGATGGTTCTGTGATTCTGACGGAGATGTTTGGGGCGTGTCTCACACGTGTTGCGCCTGATGGAACAAAGTCAAAAGTTGCTGATGTCGTTGGACTGCCCAATGGTCTTGCACTCGGGCCTGACGGCTTCTTATACATGTGCAACAACGGCGGAGCTTTCACGCCACTTGAGATGGCAGGGCTCACGTTTCCTGGTGGGTTTGATCCGTCCAAGTACATCGGTGGGCGAATTCAAAAAGTCAATATCGACACCGGTGAGGTAACGGACCTTTACACGCACTGTGGCGATCATGCTCTGCGTGCGCCGAACGACATTGTGTTTGATGAACACGGTGGCTTCTGGTTTACCGATCACGGTATTCGTCACGAACGTGTCGCTGATCGCACTGGCATCTATTACGCCAAGGCCGACGGTTCGTCCATCGAGGAAGTTGTCTTCCCCGTGGATTCACCCAATGGCATCGGACTATCGCCAGCAGGGGACCGCGTGTATTGGGCCGAGACACACACCGGTCGTGTGTATCAACGCGCAATCACCGCGCCAGGCAAGGTGGCGCCGCTCACCGAGATTCCCACCATGTTGTGTGGACTGCCCGGATACCAATTGTTTGACTCACTCGCAGTGGATGGAGACGGAAACATTTGTGTTGCCACACTTGTGAACGGTGGAATCACCGTGATCTCGCCCGACGGTGACGTCATAAATTTCATCGAAGTGGATGACCGCATCACCACAAACATCTGTTTTGGTGGTCCTGACTACCAAACGGCCTACATCACGGCCTCAAGTACGGGCCGTTTGTTGAAGATGCAGTGGCCATACAAGGGGCTCAAACTTCACTGGCAGTAGGCTCATATAAATGGGGCAGAAGTTCTACATAGAGACATTGGGTTGCCCCAAGAATCAAGTCGACTCTGAAAAGATCATTGGCACATTGCTTGCCGACGGTCTCACGGCAACTACTGACCCGTCGAAGGCCGACGTTGTTGTTGTCAATACGTGCGCATTCATCGACGAAGCCCGCAAAGAGAGCATCGACACCCTGTTGACTCTCGATGATCAGCGGAAGCGTTCATCTCGTCTCGTTGTCACCGGCTGCATGGCCGAGCGCTACGGCGACGAACTGGCAGAGGCGCTTCCCGAGGCTGATCAGATTGCTGGCTTCGGCGTGCCCATCCAGGTTGGTCGCAAGCCCATCAAGGTCACCGGAGCTGTTCCGAAGTTCGACCTCTTGAATCTTCCTCGTCCGAAGTCGTCATCGCCTTGGGCGTACATCAAGATTGCTGAAGGCTGCGACCGTAGCTGTGGCTTCTGCGCCATCCCATCGTTCCGCGGTCCGCAGGTCAGTCGCGATGTCTCGGCAATTCTCGCCGAAGTTGAACAAGTTGATGTGCGCGAGGTGGTTCTTGTCGCGCAAGACCTCGCAAGTTATGGCAAAGATCGTCCCGACGAATTGGGTGCTGGCTCCATCGTGCAGTTAGTGCGTGATGTTTCGAGCATGGTCGATTGGGTTCGTTTGCTATATCTCTACCCAAGCGATCTGTCCGATGAATTGATCGATGCAATCTTGGCCACGGGCGTGCCGTACTTCGACTTGTCGTTACAGCATGTGTCCAAAGCTCATCTGCGTCGCATGCGCCGATGGGGTGACAAGGACCGTTTCCTCGAGCGCATTGAGCGCATTCGTTCGATTGAGCCGAATGCGACATTCCGTAGCAACTTCATCGTGGGGTATCCCGGCGAGACCGAAGAAGACCATGATCAATTGCTCGACTTCGTGCGCGAAGCGCAACTTGATTGGTGCGGCTTCTTCTCCTTCAGCCCCGAAGACGGAACACACGCATTGACACTTCCTGATCATGTGGAAGAGTCGTTGATGCATGAGCGGTTGTCAGAATTGCGCGAGATGCAAGACAACATCACCGCCGAGCGTCGTGATGCTCTCTTGGGCGAAACCATTCAAGTGTTGGTCGATGAGCCAGGCATCGCGCGTTCTTTCCGCGAAGCACCGGAGATTGACGGCGTTGTCCAAGTGCCCGACACTCTTGAAGTAGGCCGCTTCCACACTGTTGTAGTGGAGCAAGTTTTTGGTCCCGACCTCATCGCAGTCCCCGCGGATGGCGCACATGGCCGTTGACGAAACTGCGATCGTGACATGGGCGAACATGGTCACGGTGACACGAGTTCTCGCGTCACCATTCCTGTTTCTCATGATTCCCGACGAACGTGGGGGTTCATGGGCAGCACTGGCTGTGTGGATTCTGTTGTGCAGCAGTGATGGCTTCGATGGGTATCTGGCTCGTCGTCACGGGATCACTCGTAGTGGCGCTTTCCTTGACCCCCTCGCAGACAAGATTCTCGTGTTGGGTGCCATGTTCACTTTGGTAAGCCGTGATGTGTTCTGGGTCCTTCCGGTTGTGATCATTGCTGCACGTGAGATTGCAGTCAGTTTGTATCGAGTGTTTGCTGGGTCAAAGGGCGTGTCAATGCCAGCCAGCAAGTTGGCCAAAGTCAAAACAGTGATGCAGCAGTGTGCAGTCGGTTTCGCGCTCTTGCCATTGACTATCAACGACGCCACGTGGACCTACATCGTGTGTCTGTGGGTCGCTGTTGCTCTCACATTGGTGAGTGCAGCGCAGTACGCGCAACGCGCACTTGTTTCGACACGATGAGCGAGCAGTTCTCCGCCGAGCAGATGGCGGAGATTCAGCGTCGCACGCTTCGAACACTCACACTGGGCCAAGTTGTCGGTGCTGCGGCATTGTCATCGTCTGTCACCGTCGGTGCGTTTGTCGTTCAAGAGATCCTTGGTGATCAGACGCCTTGGGGTGGTATCGCAACGGCAACTACCACCGTAGGTACTGCTGTGATGGCACAGGTGCTCACACGATTCATGATGCGTAAGGGTCGCCGCCCTGGTCTGCAAACCGGATACGGGCTTGCAACAATCGGCGCCATCACCGCTGCGTTTGGTGCAGAGATGTACAACTTGCCGTTGTTCCTGATTGGACTCTTCCTCTTCGGCAATGGTCAAGCAGCGAACTTGTTGGCTCGCTACACGGCTACAGATATCGCACTGCCTGATGAGCGCGCTCGTGCGATGTCGCGCATCGTGTTCGCCTCAACATTCGGCGCAGTGTTCGCACCCATGCTGATTGGCCCCGCAGAAGCGGCAGGCCAAGAGTGGTTCGGTCTCCATAAGTACACAGGGCCATGGCTCTTGTCAGCAATTGTGTTGTTCCTGGCGTTTGTCAACATCTCTCTTCAATTGCGTCCAGACCCCCTGGTTATTTCAGGCGGTATTCGTGAGAAGTCAGATGCCAAGTTGCCGAGCATCTCAGAGGCATTGCAGATCATCATGCGTTCGCCCAAAGGCCGTCTTGCTCTCAGCAGCATGGTGGTGTCGCAAGTTGCGATGGTGGCGATCATGACAATGACGCCGGTGCACATGAAGTTGCATGGCCATGAGAGCATCAGCCAGTTCGTCGTGTCTCTGCACATTGCAGGCATGTATGCCTTCAGCCCTTTTGTTGGTCGCTATGCCGACAAGAAGGGAACAATTGCTGCGGTCTATGTCGGCGCCATCACATTGGTTGCCGCCACTGTTTTGTCGGCCGTGAGCGGTGAATCCTCGATCATCTTGTTCCCCGCTTTGTGGCTGTTGGGCATTGGTTGGAACTTCGGACTCATCGGTGGCTCCTCCATGTTGTTGGAATCTGTCACGAGTGAAGAACGAGTCACGGTGCAAGGCTCCGCTGACTTAATGATGAGTTTCTGTGGGGGAATGGCCGGGCTGTCATCAGGCTTCATCCGTCGCGCAGTGGGGTATCACATGTTGTCAGTGGCCGGATTGGTGTTGGTCGGTGCATTGCTGGTGTATGCAGGGTTTATGAATACACGTCAGAAAGCAGCGATGTTGACATGAGGTGCAATGTTGTTGCCGTTGGAACCGAACTGCTTCTGGGGCAGATCGTGGATACCAATTCGTCATACATCGGTGAGCAACTTGCCGCTGTTGGTATCGCATCGCACTTGCAGCTCAAAGTGGGGGACAACCTCGACCGTGTTGTTGAAGCATTCACTATCGCCCTGAAGGATGCTGATGCAATCATCGTGTGCGGTGGCTTGGGGCCAACACATGACGACCTCACGCGTGATGCCATTGCACGCATGATGGGCGTCGAACTACTGCACGATGAATCAATTGCTGCGGTAATTGAAGAGATGTTCTCCCGTCGTGGTCGTCGGATGTCCGCGAACAACTTGCGCCAAGCAATGGTGCCAGTTGGGGCTCGCATCATTGAGCAGACCCGAGGCACCGCACCTGGGCTCATGTGCCCAGTCGGCAACAAGATGATTTATGCGGTGCCCGGTGTGCCGCACGAGTTGCAAGACATGTTGTCGCGCGCTGTGTTGCCCGACTTGTTGGCGCGCAGTGGTGAGAAGGCTGTGATCTCTAGTCGTGTGTTGCGCACATGGGGCGAGTCAGAGTCGGGGCTGAATGAACGCCTTGACCCCATTATTGAAGAACTCGAAGAAGTGGGGAACCCCACATTGGCGTTTTTAGCTAGTGGCTGGGAAGGCATCAAAGTGCGACTCACTGCAAAAGCAGACTCGCAGTTAGAAGCTGATGAATTGTTGTCTCAGTGGGAAACCAAAGTGCGTGCACTCGTAGGTGACGTTGTGTTCGGTGTCGACGCCGAGAACATGGAGTCTGTTGTGCTTGGTCTGTTGCAAGAACGCGGTTGGACACTTGGTGTTGCTGAATCGGTGACAGGCGGACTCGTCGGTGGACGTCTCACGAGCATTCCGGGATCATCGGCTGTGTTTCGCGGCGGCGTGATCAGTTATGCAAGCGACGTGAAGTTTGATGTGTTGGGTGTTGACCGCGGACCTGTTGTGTCGGAAGAAGCCGCAGTGCAGATGGCGATAGGCGCCCAGCGAGTCATCGGTTCTGATGTAGCAATTGCCCTCACGGGGGTAGCAGGTCCCGACGAACAAGATGGTCGCCCAGCCGGCACCTTATGTATTGGTGTGGCATTGCCCGACGGCACCACATTCAGCACTACCAACACCTTGCCGGGGCTGCGAGATCAGATGCGCCAATACAGCGTGATTACGGCCTTGTCGTTCCTTCGGGGCATTCTGCTGAATAGACCTCGGTAGAATTCTCAGCATTGCCCCTGTAGCTCAGTTGGATAGAGCATCGGACTTCTAATCCGCAGGTCGCAGGTTCGATTCCTGCCGGGGGCGCCACATCGCCTAACCCCAAGGCCATTGTGAATTTCAGCAGTTTTTACTGAATTAACATCCCGTTATGAGTCTTCTTGAATCTGGCGAGAATCACACCCCTTGGCACTTACGTGATAACTGGGAACCGATGCAGGTTGAAATCACCAGCACTGACCTACGAGTCGATGGTGTCATTTCGCCCGAGCTGAATGGCTTGTATGTCCGCACTGGTCCGAACCCTGCATCTGGTACTTCACCACACTGGTTCTTTGGTGATGGCATGTTGCACGGTGTACGCATCCGCGACGGCAAAGCCGAGTGGTATCGCAACCAGTACATCAATACGCCCAATGTCGCACGCGCTCGAAATCTTCCATTTGAATCCACGCCAGAACTTGGGCGAGGAACAGGAAACACGCATGTGCTTCCTCACAACGGAACACTGCTCGCGTTAGAAGAAGGTCATTGGCCCTGGAAGATTGACAGCAATCTGCAGACACTGGGATATGAGAACTACGGCGGCGAACTGACATGCTCAATGACTGCGCATCCAAAGATTTGTCCCATCACCGGGGACCTGCTGGCGTTTAGCTATTTCTCATTTCAACCGCCGTATGTTCACTACATTCGCGTCGGTGCTGATGGAAAGTTAAAGCAACTTGATCCCATTGATGTTCCGAATATGGTGATGATGCATGACTTCAACATCACGCAGAACAACGTGATCTTCATGGACTTGCCAGTTGTGTTCGACTTAGGCGAACTTGCAAACGGGTTCCCCTTCAAGTTCAACCGTGATGCCGGCGCTCGTCTTGGTGTGATGCCGCGCGACGGGCGGGGTAGCGATACTCGGTGGTTCGAGATTGATCCGTGTTACGTCTTTCATCCGGTGAACGCTTATGACGATGGCACGAACATTGTGATTCATGTATCTCGCCAGAACGAAGCGTTTGGTTCAAGTTCAGATGACTACGCAGAAGTCGGTCGGCTCTACAAGTGGACGATTGACACGGTGACGGGAAAAGTGTCCGAAGAGATGGTGGATGATCGACCAGGAGATTTCGGGCGCGTGAACGACAAATACGTGGGGTCAAAAGCACGGTTTGCATATCTCATGTCGTTGGGCGGCGAAGGCAATTCCGAGGAGCCCGTGTACGGAAACTCTTTGTGGAAGTACGACCTGACGACAGGGCAGTGCTGGGAACATCATCTAGGTGCAACGACACGCGGCGGGGAGCCGGTGTTTGCGCCGTCGTCGCATAATGGTGCCGAAGACGAGGGATATGTAATGACGATTGTGCATGACACCGCCACGGAGAAATCCCGGCTTGTCATTATTGATGCGCAGAACTTCAATGGTCCTCCTGTGGCAACAATTCACCTGCCGCAGCGAGTTCCGTATGGCGCACACGGCAGTTGGGTTCCTCACGACATGATTCCTATGTAAATCAGGCTGCCTAACTCAAATGGGCTTGATGCCCAGCGCAGAGTGATTGATTGTGTTCAGCCTTCGAATGAAGCAAGAACAGTGTCAATGAGTTCGACCCACTCTTGGTTCGGAACATGAGTGCCTGCGATGTCATCAATTGCTCGTCCAAGTGAATAAGCCTGGAGGAAGAGCGACAATGCGCGCGGGCTGAGAGCAGGGTTCACCCACCCCTTTGTCTGAGCTTGAGCGATTGCTTCAGCCATGACTTCTGTGAGGCGATCTTGAACAGATGCCAGTGCTGCAGCAAACTCTCCACCCAAAGATGCCATGCCGATGAGTCGCGCGCGTTCGGCACGAATAGATGCACGACTGGGGACCTGCGTCTGGGCGCTCAGTTGTCGAATGCGATTCCAATAATCCTCTTTTGATGTTGCCGACTCGGCTACGTGTCTCATTGCCGCGCCATCGGCCTCGACGTTGGCTGCAAAGCGTGTCATCAGGGTCGTATGGATCAGTCCGTCAAAGTCGCCGAAGTGGTGATACAGCGAGCCTCGCGAGATGCCCGAGACCCGAAGAACTTCGTCCACCAAGATGTCATGGGGGTTAGAACCATCCAGCATGGACGCCACAGTGCTCACCAGCTTCTGTGCAGTGGGGTGCAGCTTTGTCTCGATGAAATGACTCTAATAGCGAGCCATTCGGGCTCAAAATGAGGCTTTAAGGGGTCAATCCCTTACACTTGCAGGGTGGATTTTAAGAAGGGTGACATCGTCATCTACCCCCAGCACGGTGCTTGCAAGGTCATAGACCCGAAGAAGAAGCAGGACCCATTCGGCACGGGCAAGAAAGAGGAGTACCTCATTCTTGAAACCATTATCAACGAGATGACATTGCGCGTTCCTGTGGCAAAGCTCGATGAAGTCGGTGTGCGCCCACCTGTGTCGCCCGATGAGCTCGAAGACCTCGTAGCAGTTCTTTCCAAGGCCGATCCTCGCGTACCAAGCAACTGGTCACGCCGTTTCAAGAACCACCAGGAAAAGCTGAAGAGCGGCGATGTGTATCAGGTTGCCGAAGTTGTTCGTAACCTCGCTGCCCGTAACCGTGACGCTTCTCTGTCTGCTGCAGAGCGCACTATGTACGAGCGTGCTCGCACCAACCTCATTTCTGAAATTCAGCCAGCGCTGAAGGTCACCAAGGAAGAGGCTGAAGAGTTCTTGAACAAGGCACTTGAAAAGGGTGTCTTGAAGCCTGTGAAGGCTGCCAAGAAGAAAGTCGAAGCTGAGCCAAAGCCAGCTGACGACGAGAACGAAGACGACCTCTAGTCACATGGCCCGCGTTGGGTTTTGCGGTCTCGGTGTCATGGGGTTTCCCATGGCTGGACACCTCGCTAAGAGCAATCACGAAGTCTCTGTCTATAACCGCACAGGTGCACGCGCATTGGAGTGGGTGGCAGCACATGGTGGACAGGCATTCCCATCGCCAAGTGAAGTAGCGGCTGAAAGCGACATTGTTTTTCTCTGTGTCGGCAACGACGACGATGTTCGCCAAGTCATGTTGTCTGAAGGTGGCGTCCTCGACGGCGCACATGAAGGTTTGATTGTTGTTGATCACACCACGACATCTGCATTGCTCGCTCGTGACATGCACGAGTCATGTGCAGCACACGGGGTTGTATACATCGATGCACCAGTGTCGGGTGGTCAAGTGGGCGCAGAAAACGGTGCACTCACCGTGATGTGTGGGTCACTCGATGCTGCAGAGTTTGATGCAGTCTCTGGCATCATCGCTGCTTACTCGCGGGCGTGTGTTCGTCTTGGTGGCGTGGGTGCCGGCCAGCTCTCGAAGATGGTGAATCAGATTGCAATCGCTGGTGTGGTGCAGGGTCTCTCTGAAGCTCTTGCATTTGCGCAACATGCTGGTCTTGATGCGCACGCAGTTGTCGATGTGATTTCCAAAGGTGCAGCGCAAAGCTGGCAGATGGAGAACCGCGGGCACACCATGGTGGACGACAAATTCGACTTCGGTTTCGCAGTGGAATGGATGATCAAAGACTTGGGCTTCTGTATTGAAGAAGCGCAACGCAACGGTTCACAGATTCCGGTAGCCGACCTTGTGTTGGGGTACTACAAAGAGCTCGCCGCAGATGGCGGTTCTCGCTTGGATACCAGCAGCCTGATTCGCCGCTTGCGATAACTGCATCATTTCGGCAATGAATGCCGAACAATCTAGATGCGCTCGATGATGGTGGCAGTGCCCATACCGCCGCCGGTGCACATGGTGATGAGGCCGGTCTGCTTGTCCTGGCGCTCGAGTTCATCAACAAGTGTTCCGATGAGCATTGCGCCTGTTGCGCCGATGGGGTGACCTAATGCCATTGCACCACCGTTGACGTTCACCTTTGAAGGATCAACACCGGTGTCTTTGAAGAACTTCAAGACAACTGCAGCGAATGCTTCGTTGACTTCAAGAAGATCGATGTCATCGAATGTCATGCCAGCCTTCTTGAGAACAAGCTTTGCTGCTGGTCCGGGAGCCGTGAGCATGATCACAGGCTCGGTGCCAGCAACTGCGCTCATGATGATGCGTGCGCGTGGCTTGAGACCATGTGCCTTTGCATAGTCAGGCGAGGTGACAAGAACTGCCGCTGCACCGTCAACAACACCGGACGAGTTGCCGCCGTGGTGTACGTGATTGATCTGTGCGATCTGTGGGTATGCGAGACGTGCGGTCTCATCGATGGAAAGACCTTCGGGGTCTTTCTTGTATCCGCCCATTCCTTCGAAGCTGGGTGAGAGCTTGGCGAGGTCAGCCAATGTTGTTCCCGCACGTGGGTGCTCATCAACCGCGAGAGCCAAGGTGCCGTCGTTGTTCAAGATAGGAATCAATGATCGCTCGAAGCGTCCTTCGCTAATGGCAATGGCAGCACGACGCTGACTCTCGACTGCAAGTGCGTCGCACTCTTCTCGGCTGAAACCTTCAACAGTTGCGATGAGGTCTGCAGAGATGCCCTGAGGAACCATGTTGTACTGATCACGAAGGTGAGCGTTGTTGGCAGTGAAGCCATCGACATGCATGGGGGATGGGCGCGACATGGACTCGACGCCACCGGCAACGACGATGTCTTGCATGCCAGAGAGAACACCCATAGCTGCGAAGTTGACTGCCTGCTGACCAGAGCCACAGAAGCGGTTCAGGGTCACGCCTGGGGCCTCAATGGACCAGCCAGCATCGAGTGCGGACATACGTGCGATATCCATGGAGTGATCGCCACTGCCGGCGCCACAACCCATGACCACGTCATCGACTTCTGCGGGGTCAAAACCCACGCGGTCACGAAGGCCGTTGAGAACCTGAGCGAGGATGCGCTGTGGGTGCACGTTGTGCAAGGCGCCTGATTCTTTGCCCTTGCCTCGTGGTGAGCGCACTGCGTCAATAATCCAAGCTTCGCGTTCCATATGTCCTCCGATTGTGTGTGGCTACGGCAGCCAACCTTCACGTGGACTAAACCTTATGGCACGGCATTTGGGCCGAAATCATTGGGG
>WLHL01000027.1 GCA_009702755.1 Actinomycetota bacterium | reverse complement strand
TGCAAGCAGTATTGCTACCTCGACTCCATTCACCACTCCAGCAGCTCCAGTATCTATCTCTGTGACACCTGCTGATACGCAAGTGTTGCTCACCTGGGTTGCTGGTGCTTCGAATGGCGCATCCATCACTGGATACGTCATTGAACAGTCAGACGATGCGGGTGCTACCTGGTCGACTGTGTCGGCCAATACCAATTCGGGCCTCACTCGTTTCACCGTGACAGGTCTGACAAACGGCACCTCGTACATGTATCGCATTGCTGCTGTGAACCAAGCGGGAACAGGCGCAACAACATCAAGTAGTGCAACAGTGCCGGCTGGTGCTCCATCGGCTCCGATGGCATTGATTGTGTCACCGGGCAATACGACAGCATCGTTGTCGTGGACTGCTCCGACCACCAACGGTGGCTCTGTCATTGTCGGATACCGCATTGAGCGCTCTGTGAACTCGGGTGCGACGTGGACCACCATTGTCTCTGACAGTGCATCATCGGCAACGACATACACAGCCACTGGATTGATAAACGGAACCTCATATAACTTCCGCGTGAGTGCTTTGAATGCGGTCACCGTGGGAGCATCGAGCCTTGCTGGTTCCGTTGTTCCTGCCGGAGTCCCCGTCGCTGCAACATCACTGTTTGCATCTCCGACCAATAGTGCAGTGGTGCTCGTATGGACACGCCCATCTTCTGATGGTGGAAATGCAATCACTGGTTACCTGGTGGAAACGTCAACTGATGGTGGTGCGAACTGGGTGACTGCAATTGCAAACACCAATTCCACGGTTGCATCGACAACGGTGACGGGTCTGACGAATGGCACGGCCTACTCATTCCGTATCAGCGCATTGAATGCTGTCGGATCTGGTGCAACAAGTTCTGTTGTTATCGCAACGCCGGCAAGTGTCCCCACAGTTCCGCAAAGCCTTGGTGCAACAGCATCAAATGGCCAGGTGGCGCTTTCTTGGAGCGCCCCTGCATCAAATGGTGGCAGTGCTGTCACGGGATATCGCATCGAGCGCTCCACTGACGGCATCACCTGGAACACAATTTCATCGGGAACTGTTGGTACAACATTCACGGTGACGGGTCTGACCAATGGGCTGACCTACATGTTCCGTCTCGCTGCAACGAACTCGATTGGTGACAGCGTGATGACTGCTGCTGCCATCGCAATTCCTGCAGGTCTTGCAACTGCACCGCAAACATTCGTTGCTGCGGCAGGGGATCGCGCAGCGACACTGACATGGAGTGCCCCAGCAAGCAATGGTGGTCTGCCTGTCTTGTCCTACACCGTTGAACGTTCGGGAGATGGTGGTTCCTCATGGTCGCCTGAAACGTCAGGAATCATTGGATACGGCTACACCGTTACCGGCTTGACCAATTTGAGCGGGTACATGTTCCGCGTTGCTGCGGTCACAGCGATTGGCCGTGGAACGTGGGCGTCTATGTCTACTCCTGTCATGCCGTTCCGACCAGCGGTATCACCGACGACACCGACAGAGCCCGATGCACCGACTGCGGTGACGACCACTGTTGAGTCGGGTCAAACATCAATTGCGTGGACTGCGCCTGCAAGTGATGGTGGTGCTGCAATTTCCGGATACATCGTTGAGCGTTCAACAAACGGTGGTGCTTCATGGACCACAGTGACCACCACGATGGCAACTTCATTTGTTGCTACGGGACTCTCGAATGGGACGACCTACATCTTCCGCGTGACAGCTTCCAACTCAGTGGGCAATGGTCTGCCAAGTGCAATGTCGGTCGTAACACCGGCAACGCTTGCGACCGCGCCAACGAACATTTCCATCTCGACTGGTAATGGTCTGTTGTCCTTCTCATGGCTTGCCCCAGTCACAACTGGTGGTATGCCAGTGGTTTCGTATGTTGTTGAAACATCAGCAAACGGAACAAGTGGTTGGTCAACTGCGACATCAGGTTCAGCATCAACGTCGTTGGTGATTGATGGATTGACCAATGGAGTGCCATTGTTCATGCGTGTTGCTGCGGTCACCGCAATCGGACAAGGTGCGTGGGCAACAGCCAATGGAACGCCAAGCATTGGTGCTGTTCCTGGAATCTCGACCAATGTGGTGGCAACACCGGGTGCAGGCCAAGTTGCGTTGACATGGACTGCGCCAGTTGCAAAGGGTGGATCCCCAATCACTGGCTATCTCGTTGAGAAGTCTCTTGATGGAACCACCTGGATGGTTGTTACTTCGAATACCGGTAGCTCGCTGACATCGTTCAATGTGACAGGTCTGGCTAATGGCACCACCACGTACTTGCGCGTCAGCGCAATCAACGGTGCAGGTAACGGTTTGCCAACCGGAGCGGTCACAGTGACCCCACTGACAACAGCTTCCGCACCGCAAACCTTGGTTGCGACACCAGGTAACACACAAGTGGCGCTTGTGTGGGCGGCACCACTGGATAACGGTGGATCTGCTGTCACGGGTTACACGGTGCAGGTGTCGTCGAACTCGGGAGCAACCTGGAGCACGATGGCCAATGTTGTGGGTACGTCGTACACCGCAACTGGTCTCACCAATGGCACCAGTTATGCCTTCCGTGTGTTGGCAGTGAATGGCGGCGGTGCGGGTAGTGCTTCTACGCCAGACGTTGCTGTTCCATTTGCGACGTCTTCAACAGTGCGCAATCTTGTTGTGACGCCAGCCGATGGACAAGTGACCGCAAGCTGGACAGCACCAGCATCTAATGGTGGTTCTGCGATTAGCGGCTACCGCGTGGCATTCAGCACCAATGGCGGCACAACGTTCTCTGCAGACACTGTGGTGAATGCAACAACCGCAGTGATCACAGGTTTGACAAACGGAACAGCTGTTGTTGTTCGTGTCATCCCTGTGAACGCAGCGGGCAATGGTTCATCTGCCGCTTCGACTCCCGCTACACCACGTACTGTCGCCGCTGCTTCAACATCAGTTGTTGCAACTGCTGGCAATAGTCAAGTGGGCCTCACGTGGGTTGCTCCAACAGACAACGGTGGTTCATCAGTTACCGGTTACCACGTGGAACGTGCAATCGGTGCTGGTGGTGCGTGGACACGTGTTGCAACAGTTGCAACTTCGTCGTACACCGCAACGGGACTAACGAATGGCACCACATACGCATTCCGCGTTCTCGCAACGAATGCTGCTGGCGCTGGTGCTGCGACGGAATCAATCCTGGCTACTCCAGCAACAACACCAGGTGCTCCGACATCTGTTGCAACAGTTGCAGGTGACGGCTTTGTGACATTGACATGGGTTGCGCCAACATCAAATGGTGGTGCTGTGGTCACGTCGTACCTCATCGAGACATCAACTGATGGCTCAACGTGGACACAAGCGGCTGCGACATCGGCACGCGAATTCACAGTGACTGGATTGGCGAATGGAACGGCATATCGCTTCCGCGTCAGCGCAGAGAATGCTGCTGGAGCGGGAGCTTCAGCGCAAGCAAGCTCGACTGTCACGCCCAGTGCGAAGGCAGCTTCACCAACAGCTGTGATTGCAACGCCAACAAATGGTGCAATTTCACTGACTTGGACCGCACCGACCGATACTGGTGGATCAACTCTGACGGGTTACCTCGTTGAGCAAAGCACTGATGGTGGAGTGACATGGACAACTGCAGCAACAACTGCAACTCCATCCACAACATTGACAGGCCTTGTGAACGGAACAACCTATTCATATCGAGTACGAGCCAATAACTCGGTTGGTTCAGGTGCGGCGTCTACCGTCGCGACAACCACTCCGTTTACGACACCAGGTGCGCCACGCAATGTGGTTGCTTTGGCGGGAGACAGAGAAGTTGTCTTGACATGGGCTGCACCGACTGTTTCGGGTGGTTCTGCCATTACGGGTTACGTCGTGCAGCAATCGACCAACGGCTCGACATGGACAACAGTGGATACTCCTGCTGTGGCCTCTTCGGTTATCACGGGTCTCACAAACGGTGCGACTTATTCGTATCGCGTGTTTGCAGTGAATGCTGCTGTGGGCAATGTCAATGCCATTGCAACTTCTGGTGCAACGGCCTCAACAATTGTCACGGCGATGCCAAGGACAACAGCGTCAGCGCCGCAGGCATTGACTCCGGTTGCGGGTAATCGTCAGATTGTCCTCACATGGACTGCACCAGCTGACAATGGTGGCGTGGCCTTAACTGGCTACGCCGTTCAGCGTTCGGTTGATGGTGGCCGCACGTGGACAAACGCATTAACAACTGGTTCTTCGACTGTGACGGCGACGATCACTGGTCTCACAAACGGTGTTGCGTATGTCTTCCGTGTTGCTGCAACGAACTCAGCTGGTGTTGGCGCAGCAAGCACGTGGGTCACATCTGCTCCTGTTGCTCCTCCGACTGCACCTGCATCAGTGGCGGCAACAGCTCAATCAACTGGCGCAACACTCAACTGGGTAGCCCCAGTTGATGATGGTGGAGCCGCCGTTGTTGGATACCGCATCGAACAGTCCACCGATGGTGGGTCAACGTGGGGTAGCGCGGTGCAGCTAGGTGCTGTGGTGCAGGCCCAATCACTGCGCAAGCGCACTCTCGATAATGCAGGACTCTCCACATCGACATCGCTGCAAGTCACTGGTTTGCAGACAGGTCGTTCGTACTTGTTCCGAGTGCAGGCATATTCCGTTGTGGGTGAAAGCCCATGGAACCAGACTGCAGTGACCGCAGGACTTCCGCCAACAATTCCAGGTGCACCTCAGGTGACACCTTCACAAACGTCAACAGTGGTGACATGGCAAGCATCGACTGCAGCCGGTGTACCGACGTATACGGTGCAGCGCTCCGCTGATGGTGGCCGCACGTGGATCACGGTGACAACAACAACGGCAACATCGATAACTGATACTGGCTTGACGTCCGGAACGTCATACTCGTACCGAATCATCGCCGAGTATGCGGGACTGACTTCGGCTGCCTCACCAGTGACGGCAACGAAGACTTTGGTGCCACCAGCAGCATTGCCAGATCCAACATTTGCAATCCGATTGATTCTTCGTGCAGACATGGTGCCAACGAGTCGAAACCTCACGGTGACTGGTGCGAATCTCAAGCCACAAACAATTGTCCGCCTCTTCGTCAAGAAGTTGCTCACGGCACAGGCGGTTGATTACGGAACATTGTTGGGCACCGCCACTGTGAGAAGTGATGGTGGATTTGTTCTCAACACGTTGTTGCCTGCTTCCTTGACGCCAGGAAACTATGAACTCACAGCCACGGGCACTGCCTTCGATGACTCCCCAGCACTCGCGCAGGGACAATTCTTAATTCCATCTAATTGGGCAGAGATCTTGAACCCGCCAAGCCCCGGTGCAGCGGAGAAGCCAACGGCAACAACGATTGCTCCGTCGACTTCCACAACAGTTGCCCCTTCGACTTCCACAACGATTGCTCCTTCGACTTCGACAACAATCCCAGTGACGACATCAACGGTGCCAAAGGCAAAGCCAGTTACTCCAACGAAGCCTGGTCCTGGCGGCGCGCCATTTGACCCGCGGAGTGAACCGAAGGGGGTCGTTGATCTTGCGGCCAATGCAGCAGCGTTAGCTGCCCTCATGGCAATTGGTGCAGGACGGCGCGGCAAGAAGAAGGATGACGACGACCTAGGTGATGATGAGGAACGCGGTTCGGGAGACGTCTCTGATACCGCAGTGAAGTTCCGCAAGGCAGATGCCGATGGTTCGTCAGATGTGATTCAGCCTCGTTCAACAACGTGGTTGGATCGCTGGTCTTCAAAGTCACCGCATCGACTTGTGCAATCTTCGCCACTAGTTGCACGCCTTGTTGTGGACGGAACCTATCTGCGTTCACTCTTGGGCATCTTCTGGTTGGCACTGCCCATTGCAGGAATCATCATCGGAGTTCTCTCCGCCATCAACACTGAGTTCAACATTGTGATGCCTGCATTCGCGTTGTTGATTGCAATATTGATCGTGGGAATTCTGGATGCGTTCTCTGGACTTCTTGGGATTCTGGTCTTTGCACTGCTTGCAGGAATCGGTGGTGGATTCTCATCATCGGATTCGATTCGAGGAATGTTGGGACTCTGTGCGTTCTCCTTCGGAGTGCCGTTGATTGCGACAGCGTCTCGTCCGTTCTTCCGTGCGAGTGGGGGAGTCAGTCTCACCTGGAATCGCCTCGTGGACTTCACATTGATCACGTTGTTTGGCGCGTGGGCGGCTGGCGGAATGTTCGGTTCCTTGCCGGGCCTCACTGGATTCAAGCCATCGTTTGCCGATCAAGGAGATCTCGTCCAATTGATTGCTCTGATTGCACTCATCGGACGATTTGGTCTTGAGTATCTCGCTCGCAGTGCAACTGCTGGACGCTTCAAGTCAATTCATGCTGATGAACTTGACGAACCGTCTTTGGCACAAAAGATCTTCTCAATCGTCGGTCGCTCTGCGGTTTTTGCCTTCGTCGCTGTTGTCTTCATCGGCAACAACTGGGCACTGTGGATTGGTACAGCGCTGTACATGATTCCAAAGTTCATCGACCTAGTTGCGGACAAGTTCCCGAACTTCGCACGACTTCATCGTTTCTTGCCGCGTGGCATCTTCAAGGTGGTCTTCATCATGTTGATCGCACGTTGGTGGGGATCCGTGGTGGCAGCGCAAGTGACTGACCCTGACCAGATGGTGAAAGTTGGGTTTGTTCTGTTGGGCTTCCCTGGTCTTGTTGCAAGCGTGGCCGCATGGTTCGGTCGAGAAGGCGGAGACTGGAAGAGCACGACGATCTCGCGTGTTCTTGGAGTTGTACTCCTTGTCATTGGTTTCTTGATGGTTCGCGGAGTGCTCTTCACGTTCTAGTGAGGGTGCTCGCGAACTTTTCGAGTTCGCTTTCCCTATGCGGCAGCGGTGCGGTTCAGGAATGCCGTGACGATTTCTGCGCCATGGGAATCCTGTAAGAAGTGCGCTGCGCCTTCCATGACGTCAAACGTCGAGTGTGGAATGAGTGAGTGCCACTTCTTTCCCCAGTCCAACGTAAAAACACCGTCAGAGTCTCCCCAGATGAAGTGAACGGGAAGCTGCGTTGCGTTCACGAATGCAAAGTGCTTCTCTTGTTCCACCGCATTGCCTGAGATGGGATCATGGAAAGGGATGCTGAGGGGGAAGCGACGCGGTCCTGTGACTCCCTCATCACCAAGTCCAAGGAAGGGGGCGTCGTATGCGCGCTTGACTGCTGCTGCATAATCGCTGTACTCCGTAGGCGTGCCCATGAGTTCCGCCATCAGTGATTGTGGTGGAGTAACTCGACCCGTAGACATTGCCATCAATGTTCCCCAGTTGGTCTTCTCCGGGATGTTGTCGCGGAAGATGCCGCCAGGAAGGTTCTGGGTAATCCACTGTTGAATGGCTGGGGAGTAGTCGTACTCCGCGTGGTGCAGCCATGTGTTCATGATGACAAGACGCGAGAATCGCTCTGGCATCTGTGCGTATTGAGCGAGCCCGGTGGGGCCACCCCAGTCCTGCACAAACAGTGTGATGTTTTGTAGTTCGAGATGTTGCACAAGGCGAGTGATGTTCGCCGTGTGTCGTTCGATGTTGTACCACTCGGGGTCGGCCACCTTGTCGGACTTACCAAAACCGATGTGGTCGGGAGCAACACAGCGATACCCAGCAGTGCGAAGTGCGGGAATCATGTAGCGATAGAGGTAACTCCACGAGGGCATGCCGTGCATGAGTAACGCAACGGGTGCATCTGCGGGGCCTTCATCCAGATAGTGCATGCGCACGCCGTCGTTCTCGAAATAGTTCGGCTGAAAAGGGAAATCCTTGAGATCAGCAAAATTGCTGTCTGGTGTGCGGAGTACTTTCATTGAATTCTCCTCTTCTAGAAGGACAAGATGTGCCCGGTTTCAGGCGCGATTTTTCCAGTTACCAGTTCGTCGTACACGGCTTCAACGGAGGATGCAGTGGAATGCTTGATATTCATCCAGCGTGCGGAGTCGGCAATGAACTTGTCGAGTGCTGAATTGATTTGGGAATTCACTTCGTCACGTCCCCATTCCTTGCCACGCTTTGCTAATTGTGATGGAGCGAAAAAGAAAGTGGGCTTTGGACCGGGGAGATTGGACTTGGATCCACCTTGGTCCCAGTGAGTTGCGCCGATACTGCAGGAATACATGAGGGCGTCACCGAAATGTTGGTGGATGCGTGAGACAACAGATGCGTTTCCTGCCATATCGACGAAAACAGTCGGTGACCACTCGGCAAGAGTTTCGATGTCGTCATATGTGGCGACTTCGTCGTAGAGGTTGACTTTCTCGACAAAGGAAGTATTCGATGCAGAGGTGAGACCGATGCAGTGTGTGTTGCCGCGTGCACGAATGCGATGGGCGAGTGCGATAGAGGTCTTGCTAGAAGCACTACTGATGACAATCTGGCCGGCACCAAACATGCCGTTTTCAAAGAGAAAATCTTCTGCGAGGAATGATGTGAGAAAGAGCCCGCGCAACAAACTGTTCGCGTCGTCTGCTGGCTCGGCAACTTCAGACACTCGATCAAAGCCACGGTAGGCCATTGCGTGCTTTTCGCGGTACGGCGCCACGTCAACAAAGCCAGAGCTCGTTGCCTGCGCACTGACGACATGGTGATCGCCGACTGGAAAGAAACCCCAATAACGACTGCCCACTGGCACGCCGTCGTTGAGTGATTCAGTGACGATGCCGTAACCCATCGCAGGGAGTCGACCCCAGCCTTCCTTTGTGGGGAAAAAGCCCCAGTAGTCAAGGAAGTCTCCACCGTGTGCATAGGAGATGTTGTTTGAAGTGAGTGCGAGTGCCTGAATGCTGAGGAGTACATCACCTGATTGCAGTGCACGAGGTTGGGAGTCAACGATGCGGTGGTTGCGAATGTCGGTGCGGTCAATTTCTAAATGCATGAGAACCTTTGTAGGTGACAGTAGTGATACCTCCTATGTTCTCATGCAAGAGTGATGCTGTCCATCGTGACTTGTACGCCCATCACGTATGCATCGCCGTTCTCGGTTGAAACACGCTGAGCAATCGCCTCTACTTCAGCAGCATTAGAAACAGAGATGAAATGCACAGTGTCCCATTTGCGACCATCGCCAATGATGGTTCCTTCAACGTGAAACTGCACTGCTTCGGATAAATCGGCAAATGCAGCATCACGATCTGCAGATTGACGCACGACCATTGCAACAAGGCGATTCTCTAACGGCATTGGTCGGGTACGTGTATCGATGGATTCATCAACTGGGCGACAGCACACGAGGGTGGTGCGCGCCATTCCGGCAGCTTTGTGAACATGCTTCTCGCCAAAGTCAGAACGGCTTTGCATGTCGATGAACGACTTACGAGTTGCGTAGCGAACGATGCCGATGCGATCCCAATCTTCCACACCCTTGTTATTGCTGGCAACGTCTCCATAGAAGACAACGTCGGCACCAATCTTGTTGAGAACAGATGATGGGTTGTAGCGGTCGTCAGCTTCTTTGCCGCTGATCTCCTTGCCGACACCTTCGCCATCGGTGTATTGAGCCACCTCGTGATACTTCATGAGGTTCACCATGTAGATCGGGCCATCTTCTTCCGGCGGGCGAGTGGCAAGGAACATTCCATATTCCTTGTCGATGGTTCCGTACTTGTGCTTGAGCGGCTTGTTCTCGGACATGGTGACCTCGTTCCCCAGTGAATGACCTCACCGTACCTCTTACGAGGCAGGGCTATTTCACCGCAAAAGAACGCACTTCATTCGGGGCGATGAGCCCCTCAAGGCAGAGATTTACTTCGTGATTGTTTCGCGAAGGTGCACTGGCTCAACCGGCTTCTTCTTGCTGCGCACGCGAAGGTTGAGTACTTCCACGAACACAGAGAAGGTCATCGACGCATAGATGTAGCCCTTCGGAATCTTCTCGCCGAATCCCTCGGCAAGAAGTGTGACACCAATGAGAAGCAGGAAGGCAAGCGCCAGAATCTTCACGGATGGGTGTGCGTTCACGAAGGTGTAGATGGCCTTTGATGCAACAAGCATGATGACGACTGACGTGAGAATCGCAATCACCATGACCGGAACATATGTAGTCATGCCGACAGCGGTGATAACTGAGTCAACGGAAAACACCAAGTCGAGCAAGAGCACTTGACCGATAACGGCTGCGAGGGTGGGGGCTACTTTGGCAGAAACTGTGCCTTCTTCGCCTTCCAGTTTGTGGTGGATCTCTTTTGTTGCCTTATAGATAAGGAAGAGTCCACCGGCAAGAAGAATCAATTCTTTCCCGCTGAAACCAACGGAGCCGATGGTGAACAGCTCCTTCTTCAGGGTAATGATCCAGCCAATTGCCAATAGCAAAACGATTCGCATGCCACCGGCAGCGAGAAGGCCAATCTTGCGGGCCTTATCTTGCTGTTCGACGGGCAACTTTGACGCGAGGATCGAGATGAAGACGACGTTGTCGACTCCGAGGACAATTTCGAGTGTGAGGAGAGCAGCGAGGGCGCTCCAAGCTGTGGGGTCAGACATCCATTCCATGAGAGGAAAAATTAGCAGTGCACGGAGTCTTTATAGGGGAAAAGAGTGTGGTTATTTAGGATTATGTGGCTTTGGGAGACTGGTTGCCAGAGATTCTTGCTACGAGTGTGAGCAACTGCCGACGCAGCATGATGCCATCGCCGGGACCGAGGATGTGACGCTCGATTAACTTTCCGCCGGGGAGGTTGATGTGTGATCGCATGCGAGTCACAAGTCGTGTGCCTTCAGGTGCGGGACGCAACTCGTAAGCAAGGGTGAAGTGCAGGCGGGGAATCTTCTTCTTTCCATTCTTTACTTCTAAGACAAAGTGTTGTGGTGAGTTCACAATGGCGGCGCGAAAAGAAGTGGGGCCCGCAGGAACAGCATCGCCTGTGTTCACGTTTTGCCATTCTTCATGAACTCGAGTCGCGCTCTTGCGCCCTAGATTGTCAAGCCAGTCGTAGCTGTACCAACCGGCGCGGCCAAACCCCATTTGGCGAATCCACGGGAACACTTCTTCAGGTAACGCAGGGATGGTGATGCAACGAGTTGCAACAACAGTTGCATTCGTACACAAGTCATCACCGACAACAGGACTATTGATTTCTTTCTGGGTTGCTCCCCAATATTGAAAAATCATGATTCAGTAGGAGTCCGTGAGTCGCGAATTTCTGATGACCACACACGAGCAAGAATCCACACTGCACAGATGCCACTGAGGGTCCACGCAAGAGTGCGCACAAGGTTTGCTGTCATCAAGCGATCATGAATTGCGGCATCAAAACCATCGGCGAGATCGCCATGAGCAGGGGCTGACCAGACGCCGCTGATGATGAGTGCGATTGCCATACCCACACCGTTGAGAAATGCGGGGAGACGAAGATTGCGGCGGTTTCCGAGGAAAGCGAGGATGAGAACACCGAGCAATGTGATGCCCTCGATCAACCAGGGGAGAAGGAGAAGTTTTCCGATTCGATTCACGTGTTCTGACTGGAATGCGACATAAGTGGATTCACCCACATGAGCGAAGAGTGGATAGTGCACATAGTGAATTGTCCAGATGAGCCCGACCATAAAGAGAGTGGAAGCCATGTGAGCAATGACGAGTGAACGTGTGTATCGCTGAAGGACGTACATACCGTGAGGGTATCGGTTGCAATGAGTGCTAACTGCAAGCAAATGGTGAGTTTTTACCTGTTAAGTGCGACCGTTTTACCTTTGTGAAGCAAAGAACCGTAACAGTGATCGAATGGGTGTTACGTTGCGCGGAGTCGGTTGCGTTCATTATGGAGTGCAGCCTTTGTAAAGGAATGCCCAATATGAAACCCAAAGTGATTCTTCAAGCCTCGATCTTGATATCAGCTGCGGCCAGCCTTGCATTGAGCATTTCGCTGTACTTCGCAGGTAACGATGAGAGCGACAAATTAAATGGCATTTATGTCGGAGTGTGGGTGCCATCAATTCTGGCGCTTGGTGCTTTCCTCCTTGCCGGCCGAAAGGACAACTAAAATGTCAGAAGCAACACTCTTTGGTTTTGGTGCTGTGATTTTCTTCGTTGTGTTCACCGGAGCATCGCTCTTCGGTATGGCATCACTCAAGGAATTTCAAGAACGCAACCGCTAGTACAATTCTGAATTCATGTTGAAAGTTTCTTTACATGATTCTCAGGATCCGCTCGAAATAATCAAACGTGACTTCCAGGGTCTCTTTTCGGGGGACTTGGGAATCAGCTCCATCTCAGGTGGACAAACAGCCGCTAGCGCGGCTCTAAAAAATCTGGACATCACGGGATATGCCCGTCAAAGAAGTGAAGTGTTGCCCCGAGAAGATCGTGGTGCATCTGTTCTCTCTCCGTACATTCGCCACAACATCCTGACTCTTCGCGACGTGTATCAAGCAGTTCGCAATGCTCCGTCTAAAGATCGAGAGAAGTTTCAAGATGAACTTCTGTGGCAGGAGTACGCCCGTCATTTGTATGCCCGCGTGGGCACTCAACTTTTTGAAAATCTGCGATTTGAAGCGAATATCAACACAGTTGGCGATGGCTGGAATCGCAACATGTTGTGTATTGACGAGGTTGTTTCAGAATTAGAAACCGATGGATGGCTCGTCAACCAAACCCGCATGTGGTTGGCTTCCCAGTGGACTGTGCGTGATGACAAGGGATGGTCCTTCGGACAAGAGCGAATGTTCCAACACCTTCTCGATGGGTCGAGAGCCGCGAATCTTCTCGGATGGCAATGGACAGTTGGCTCAGGAACCGGCAAACCGTACGGATTCTCACAGTGGCAAGTGGAGAAACGTGCCCCTGGCTTATGCATGAACTGCTCGTTGGTGAGCGAGTGTCCTGTTGCGGAATTTCCAGAAGAGACCACACTTGCCCCCAGCGAGAGAAACAGCCTCCTCGACGCGGACCCAGATCTTCCTGCTACCCGGGGTCCAAACGCGCCGGTCATCAACTCTCAGGCAGAATCTGTGTTGTTGACGATCGAGTCCATGGGTGACGGTGACCCAGCGATGGCTGCTCATCCAAAACGGCCAGTGGTCTTTGTCTTTAATGAGGAGGCATTGCGGAAACTGCAATTGAGTTCTCGTCGCATTGCTTTTTACATTCAGACTCTTCAAGATTTGTCTTCTCGGAGGGATCTCACTGTGTACATCGGTGATCCTTATCTATACGCGAGAGAAAACGCAGTGGCAGTCACTTTTGCCCCTGTTCCCTCGTTCAAGAAGTTCAAGAATCTTGCAGAAATCCATCCATACCCATGGCTGAGAACGCCTCATGCGGGCTCTCTGAAGAGCTTTTCTTCTTGGCGAAAGAGCTTGGCTCAAGGCCGCTAGCAAAGGTTTATCTTCACATTCATCTCGTGGGTCTCGTGCACAAGTGAATGGAATAAGATTCAAAACAATGTCTTCTGAGAACAACAACGCATCTATTCGAGTCGGTCTTCTTGCTTATGGAGCAATCGGACATGAACACAATCTTGCGGTGCAGGGGACTCCAGGTCTTACTCTCACAGCGGTCTGTGATGTCAACCCCGAGCGAGTCGCAGCTGCTCGTGAATTAGCTCCCACTGTTGAGGCGTTCTCCGATGCAACGGCAATGCTTGATTCTGGTCTGATCGACCTGGTCGTGATCTCGACACCACCCAACAGTCATTACTCATGGGCGAAGGAAGCACTGACGCGCAATGTCCATGTAGTGCTGGAGAAGCCAATGGCATTGACGGCTGATCAGTGTGATGAATTGATGGCACTTGCAGCGAAGAAGGACTTGCTCCTCGTGGTGTATCAGAACCGTCGGTTCGATGCAGATTTTGTGACCATGGCTCGCCTCATCTCTGAAGGTGCCATTGGAGATGTCTTTCAATATGACAGTTTCGTCGGTGGCTTTTCCGAGCCATGCACGTATTGGCATTCCAATGCAGAGGTTTCGGGCGGTGCAATCTTTGACTGGGGTAGTCACTTCATTGATCAGATCTTGTCCGTGATCCCCGATGCCATTGCGCACGTGAGCGGCCAGAATCACAAGCGTGTGTGGATGCATGCAACAAATGCAGATCATGCGCAAGTCACCATCACATTTACGTCGGGTGCTCAGGCCGTTTTCGTGAACTCAGATCTTGCAGCGGCTCGCAAGCCCAAGTTCTACGTTCTTGGAACAAAAGGTGCGATTGTGGGTGACTGGGACCCTGCAGCAGAACCTGCGGTAGCGGACTTGCCAGCCATTCTCACAGTGCACACCAACGATGGCGCACAGTCGGTTGTTGCGCTCGATGCTGTGAAGCCCTTCTCGTTTCATCACTCCATCGTTGAGTATTTGACGAACAAGACTCCAATGTCTGTGCAGGCATTGCAGTCGCGCAATGTTGTCGCCATTATGGAAGCTGCTGAGCAATCTGCATTGACGAACGCACTTCCTGTCGTTCCAAACATCGCACTTTCGTGACCGTTCGTTGGGGGTTCATTGGGGCTGGCTATGTAGCCAGCCGGGCAATGGCTCCTGCAGTTCATGCAGCAAGTGGGGCGGAGTTGTATGCAGTTGCAAGCCGTGATGCGGCTCGTTCTGGCGAATTAGAACCAGCTGTTGTGCATGATTCGTATCGTGCGCTGATTGAAGACCCAAACGTCGATGCGGTGTATATCAGCCTTACCAATGTCCAACATAAAGAGTGGGTGATCGCAGCATTGGAAGCTGGCAAGCATGTGTTGTGTGAGAAGCCACTTGCTTTGAATGCTGATGAAGTGCGCAGCATGAATGCAGTTGCTGAGCGTCACCAGCGTCTTCTTGTGGAAGCTGTGTGGACTCGTTGGCAACCTCGCATGAAGCGAATGGCTCAAGTAATTCAGCGCGGTGATCTGGGTGACATTCAGTCGATCTCGTCAGCGTTTACTTTCAAAGGCGACCTCACTGGTAACTACCGGTCAGACCCAACAATGGGTGGCGGTGCGCTGTTAGATGTGGGCTGTTACCAGGCACATCTGTGGATGATGCTTCTCGGAGAAACGATTGACTATTCCATTGAGTCAGTGGAGCGAACAGAAGGCTCCACCGGAATTGACCTCACAACGTCAGTGCAGACCATATTGAACGGTTCCATTCGCGCTGATGCACTGTGCTCTTTTGACATGACCCCTGAACAGCGGATATCCGTAATGGGCTCAACAGCTGCGATGCGCACTGGAGATGGTGAAGCATTCACTTTGTGGAAGCAAGATGCCACGTTGATGATTGGCGACACGGTGGAGACATTCGCACCTGATGATGCGTTTGCGCTGATGGTGCAAGATGTGAGCGCTGCTATTCGTGGTGAAAGCGCAGAAGTCTTCCCTACATCGAGTTCTCTCCGGGTTGCAGAGATCTTGGATTCAATCCGCACTACATAGAAATATTTTTTCTCTTTTGACTTCCAGTAGTGGGATGCCTTGCACTCAGAATCAAACTTGAGCCGATTGTTGTGCTGTTGAAGGGGAATGGTCATGCAACTTCATGATGAAAGTAGCCAGCCATGGTTTATGAGTGGTGGTGATGTTCGCCGGTTAGTGCGAGAGAAAGAGATCAGCGTTCGGGAAGTTGTTGAGTCCCAGATACAAAGAATCGAAGATGTCAATGGGAAAATTAATGCCATTGTTGCCTCTAAGCCTGATGATGCTCGTGCCACTGCACAGCTCATCGACGACGGAAAGATTGTCGCTCCGAACAATGGGATGACGATGACCACAAAGATCAATACCGACCACATTGGTTATGCAAACGACAATGGTGTGCGAGGTATGGCCGAGAATCAGTCACTCAAGACTGCTTCCTGTGTTGAAGGTCTACTGGGATCCGGCATGACAATGATGGGAAGAACGAATGCACCCGCGCTTTCGATGCGTCTTCATACAGATAATGAACTGCACGGCGAAACACTGAATCCACATGGTGAGCACATCTCATGTGGAGGCTCAAGTGGCGGTGCTGCCGCGGCAGTCGCAGCCGGTCTATGCCATGTTGCCCAAGGGAGTGATGTGGGTGGTTCTCTTCGGTGGCCGGCGTATTGCAATGGTGTGATTGGTCTGCGACCAACCATGGGCCGAATGGTTGTCGGCGGAACGAATGCAAACCTGCGTGGTTGGATGCCTGCGAATATGGCAACCCACGGCCCCATTGCGCGCACCATGGAAGATCTTGAGGCTGCATTTACGGCAATGAACACCCCGAATTGGGCGGACCCGTTCTGGGTTCCTGCGCCACTCTCATTCCCGCGACCAACGACTCCAACAAAAGTTGCGCTAGTCACCCAAGACTCATTCGGACTCCATCCCGCAGTCGCAGAATCGGTGCGTGAAGCAGGCCGAGTGCTCTCTGATGCCGGCTACATCGTGGAAGAAAGAACTCCGCCAATGTTAGATGAGTTCTTCTTGCTGTGGACCTCCCTTGCTTCGATTGACATCACATTCGGACTTCTCCCTGCAATGACTGCTGCAAACGATGCTGGACTATCAGGTGTTTTTGCAGACTGGGAGAATGCATTCGTCGACCATTCGGCGCAAGGATTTATGAAGGCTCATATGCTGCGTGACCAGGTGATTCGTGCATGGAATGAGTTCTTTGCAGAGTATCCACTTGTAGTGCTGCCAGGATTTGGAGAACCAATGATGCGTCGCGGTCAAGACCGTGAAGGTGCAGGAGCAATGTTTACAGTGGCTGAGCTCGCACGCTACATGTTGAATATCCCAGCGTTAGGAATCCCTGCAATGTCATTTCCAATGGGGAAGCATGAGAGTGCTCCGATGGGTGTTCAGATTGCAGCTCACGCGTGGCGGGAAGATCTGATCATTGACGCAGGATTTGCACTAGAGGCATGTCGAGGGAAAGTGACACCAGTTTCCGTGGAGTGGTAGCACGGCGATTTCAGCGACAATTGCCCAAAAGATGTCACTGATTAGGGAAAAGCTTGTGGCGTACCCAAGCAACATAATCATTCGTTTCGACTGCACTAGAGCCCAATAGTCGAGCGTAATAAGGCATCAGCATCACAAGGTCAATAGTGATAGCTCGTTCATCAAGAACGACATCGCTTGGCAATTTGAAGCGAACTTCTTCAATGATACGTAGCCATCGAACAAACTGCTTTTCAGTAATTTCAGAGAGTTGTTCTTCTAACTCTGGAATCGTCGATGCAACTGCAAGAATTTGTAGTCGAACAGGCATCATCGACATCTGAGCCATCTCTCTTGGTCCGGTGAACATCACAAGGACATCGTCAATGGTCATTGTTTGGAAACCACTCATGTACTTCTCTGCAGAGTCGAGCGCTGCGTCGAGAATCTCTTGATACAGATCGGACAACGCGCGGGCAACAAGGCCATTGCGACTGCCAAAGTAACGATAGATCTGTGTGATTGAACAATTGGCGTCGGTTGCGACACGCGAAACACGAAAACCCAATACCCCAAATTCTTCAATCTCTTTACGTGCAGAAGTGAGCAGCAGGGCACGCGCGTCTGAAGTCATGCTCCGATACTAGTTGCGCAGATAGGTGTTGGATACAACGGCAGATGTGAGTTGTCTCTTGAATGTATGGATTGTTGCTCGGAACGGGGCTAGCAATTAGGAGGGTTTACTGAAGATCTGCAAGGCGAATTGCTTGAACTCAGGGCTCACCTTTGAAGGCGCACCAGAATCAAAAGGCGGCTGCGGGTCGTATTCAATTGCGAGCTGAATCAGTTTTGCCATGTCTTCGCCTTCCATCGATGCGACTAAGACAAGACCCATATCAATTCCAGAAGAGACTCCCGCAGCGGTAATGATTTTTCCTTCGGTCACGACCCGTTGTTCGGTGGGGGTTGCACCGAGAGCTTGCAATCTGTCGTACGAAGCCCAGTGCGTTGTTGCAGTAAGTCCATTGAGGACTCCTGCATGAGCCAAGAAGATGGAGCCGGTACAAACGCTCGTGGTCCACGTCGTTGTCGGATGAATCTTCTTGATGAACTGCACGACATCGTTGGATGCATCGATGTCACGATCAGCCATTCCGCCAGGCACGACGAGAACATCTAACGAATCAATCTCATCAAACGAGTGTGTTGCTTCGAGTGTGAGTTTCCCCGTGTGATCAACGACTGGTCCCTTCTTAGCAGCAACAAAAAACACGTTGAGTCCGGGAACGTCGACCAAGGTCTGGAATGGACCGACAATGTCGAGAGCTGTGAATCGTGGATAGAGGACGAGTCCGACTGTTTTCATAGAACCAAACTTCAGGGTTGCGTTACTTTTGGGAACTGCTAAAACTCAGAAAAATCTCACTGAGAGCATGTTCTGATTCATTGGGGTGACGAAGGCTTTGTGAGTAGTCAATGGCATACGAGTTGCGTCGGCCAATCTTTGTTCGAGTGAGGTAACCGCCGTCAACAAGGTCTTGCACGATGCGAACTGCCGCACGCTCACCAATGCCGACAAGGTCGGCGATCTCAGCAACACGGACGTCTGGGTTTTTCGAGATCACCACGAGAACGTGTCCGTGGTTCGACAGAAAAGTCCAGTTTCTGACCTCATTCTTGGCAGGAATGGGCGCAGGGGATTTGCGAGGCATGGGGTCATGGTACGGGAAATACACAATGCATTTGACATGTCTTGGAAACCATGATAATTAAATCATGTCAATTAGGACATGTGTTGAGAAAGTGAAAAGGCTGTGCTTGATGGTCACCCACTAAGAGGCAAAAGGGCAGTCCTTTCCACAAAACACAAGAAGATCTCCTCGATTGCTCCGGCAATGGAATCTGCTGTTGGGTTACTTGTGCGCGAGGTCGAAGCTGACACCGATGCACTCGGCACGTTTGCAGGCGAGGTTGACCGCACGGGCGGCCCGCTTGAGACCGCAATTCTGAAGGCGCGATTGGGCCTTACTGCCACCGGCGAAAAGCTGGGCCTTGCGTCAGAGGGAAGTATCGGCGGAGATTCGATGCTGCCAGTCATGGTGGATGAGGAGATCGTCGTATTCGTCAATGTCGAAGACGACTACGAAGTGTGGGAATCATTTCGTAGTCATGAGATCATTGCTCGTTCGGCGTGCGTCACGGAGATCGATGACCTGGATGCATTCTTGGTGTCGGCTGACTTTCCCAACCATGGTCTGATTGTTCGCCCAGCAGACGGCTCTCACTCCTTGGTTCATAAAGGAATTCATGACTTCGACACATTGAAATGTCTGGTGTCAGACGTTTCAAGGGCATCGAGTGATTCACGCGTGATCATTGAGACAGATTTGAGGGCGCATCATTGCCCGAGTCGCCGAGAAAACATTGAAGCAGCTGCTTCCAAACTCGCAAACCGATTACGTGCGCTATGTCCGACTTGTTCCACCCCGGGTTGGGGTGTTGTCCGAGTCAACCGAGGGTTGCCGTGTCGCTGGTGCGCGACCGAAACACGACTTGTTCGCGAGCAAGTCTTTGGCTGCGCGGCATGTACAGAAGAGCAAGCACAGTGGGCCGCCATTACTGATTCTGCTGATCCTCAATGGTGTGAGAGGTGTAACCCATGAGAAAAGAAGTTTCATCTGAAGATCAAGCGGCACAGTCCATCCATCTTCTTTCTCGGCACGCACATGTTCTTCTCATTCTCGTGAAAGACCCGATGGTCACGATCCGTGAGATCTCTTTTGTCTTGGATGTGACAGAGAGAACTGTTCTGAGAATTCTGAATCAACTTGAAGAACAAGGTTTTCTTCGTATTGAACGTCGAGGTCGCAACAACAGTTATCGAGTGTTGTTGGACGCAGAGTCGTCATCGCGATTTGAAAAAGGCTGCACCGTTCGAGACGTCGTCGGCTTGGTGAAAAGCCAAGAACACATCAATGAAGAGCCTGTGGAGGGTATATGAATAGCGAAGTCCTTGAGAGTTTGACCGATCCAGCAGTCTTGTTTTTTCTCTTGGGGCTTTTTGTCGGCGTCGTCCGCTCAAATCTTGAGATCCCCCCACAGATTGCAAAGTTCCTCTCTCTTTATCTATTGATGGCTATTGGCTTCAAAGGTGGGCAAGCACTCTCTCAAACAGGGTTAACAGGCGAAGCAGTCAAAGTTTTGGGTGCAGCCGTTTTGTTGGCCTTAATGATTCCTGGAGTCTGGTTTCTCTTCTTGCGCAGTCGGATCAACGCATATGACGCAGCAGCAATTGCAGCCACATATGGATCCGTGAGTGCGGTCACATTCGTCGTTGCGTCTCAATTTCTCGTCAATAGAGGCGATGAAGCAGGTGGGTATCTCACTGTTGCGCTAGTAATAATGGAGTCGCCGGCAATCATCATGGCGGTGTTACTCGCAACATGGGTGCGAACAAATAGACCAGCAGAAGTTTCTGTAGGTCAGCACAGTCCCGCTGAGAGCGGGGTAGAAGAGTCAAGAAAACCTCTCTCGATCAAAGAGGTCTTGCATGAGGCATTTACAGACGGTGCGCATTTGCTGCTGATCGGGTCAATGGTCATCGGTGCAGTCAGTGGCAAAACTGGCGGTGAAGCAATGGCGCCATTTACGCAGGGGATATTTAAGGGCCTGCTTGCGTTCTTTCTCCTCGAGATGGGCTTGCTTGTATCGCGGCAGTTGCGCGAGGTGCGAGATGTCGGCCCATTTCTCATCTGCTTTGGACTCTTCGTCCCATTTGTGAATGCTGCTGCGGCTTTCGCAATCGGTTGGCCGCTGGGACTTGCGGTCGGGGATCTCACGTTGTTGGCGGCACTTGCTTCCAGTGGCAGCTACATCGTGGTGCCAGCGGTTATTCGCTACGCCATTCCTGAAGCGCGACCAAGCCGATACTTCACCCTGGCACTTGGAATCACGTTCCCCGTCAACATCGCGATAGGAATCCCTGTGTATTACGCAGTGGCATCAGCAATCGCAGGCTAGGACTACTTCAAGGACTCAAGATTCAGTTGTTAGATAGGCGTACGCCATCTGTGTGGTGGAGTCAACGATTTCTTTGATACTTGTTTTGCGACCAATGAAATTGCTTGGCTCAACAAAGACCACTCCCAGAATCGTCTGATAGATCAAGCGTGTTGTGTGCTCGCTGGCGCGCTTGAGATCTTTGTGCACGACCTCGCTCCGGTGCGCTTTCAAATTGTTGAGCATGGATTCATACCCAACCCGGCGGACCATCACTGCATCCTCTGAAGGATGCGTGATGAAGTACGCAAACAACTTTCGCTTCTCGTAGGCAAACTCGATGAGGGTTTTGCAACCGAGACGAAGACCACTCTTTAAGTCGGGTTGCTCAATGCTCTGGTTGAGTGCCTCAAAGATCTTCGATTCATACAGAGAGGTGAGATATCGCTGATGGAGTGCTTCAAACAGCCCTTCCACGTTCCCGAAACGTGCGTAGAAAGAACCGACTGTTGCTCCAGAGAGGCGTACCACGCTCTCGACTGTGACCTGTTCGGCGTTGCCGTTGTGCAATAACTCTTCTGCAGCGTCCAGCATGTTCTGCTCGGTCGCTTTACTCCGTTCTTGCTTTGGAGGAGTGGCCACCTCGGTAGTTTATGTCACCTATGGCCAGCCACTCGCGCTTCGAATGGGGCATATTTTGATACGTAACACCCCTAGCTGAATGCCTTCAGTACATTGATTTGATGATGGAACTTGACTTCAGCGCGGTGCTCCCACACGATCCTTCGAGCTATGGAGGATCCCAATTTATTCGTGTTGCGTTAGCTCTGCTCTTGTTCGTGATGGTTGCGCGTAGTTGTGTTCATCTGTTTGCATCGGATGGCGGTGCTCAACGAATCGGTGGTGTTGATACATCAGTGGAAGGCGGCAATAACATCATCGCGATGTTCCATCAATGGGGCGCGATTCAACTCATTCTTGCTGTGATTCTCATTGTGTTGTACGTCCGATATCCAGGGCTCACTCCCTTGATTTTGCTCACGGTCGCACTCGACCCAGTCATGCGTTACGTTGCGAGCCGCAAGAGGAGTGTGATCACCAAGGGAACACCTCCCGGAGCGAAATACAACGGCATTGCGTTCGTCATCGTGATGTTGCTTTTCATTGCCTCTGTATAGGGATATGACTGAGGTGTCACCGTCTGGTTGTGAACATCTTGAATCAAGACAAGAGAAAAAGAAAAACTTTTCTCCAATCTCGGTATCGACTGTGTTTCTACACTTACACCGTGTCGCCTTCTTCACTTCGAATTACTCGTCTTTCCACAGTCCTCTTTGCCTTAGTTGGTTGTCTTGTAGTGATCACGCCATTTGCGCAAAAAGCATCGGCGTTAGTTGTGACAGATGGAGATTGTTCGGTCACTTATGACGATGGAGCTGGTGGTGATGCAAACAGTGGTGTAGTAGTTACGGACATTGGCGCTGATTGTGTTGTTCGGTTCACTCGTGCTGGTGGAACGCGTACAACATGGACGAAGCCATTGGGTGTTACCTCAGTCAGAGTGCTTTTGGTCGGAGGCGGCGGAGATAGTGGACTTTCCGGTTCAGCAGGCAAAGGTGCTGGAGGGGGAGGACAGGTTGTGGAACAACTGTCTTATGCGTTCACTTCGGCTGAACAATCTGTGCACATGCTTCCCTATGAGGGAGGTTCCACTTCCGCTTCTTATTTTGACCCAGCGACCAGTGGACTAGCCACTGTGAGCGCTAAATCCGGAGGAGAGGGAAGCACCAGCGATACAACTGGAGGAGATGACAACGGTGGCAGTGGAGGAGGAGCCTCCGCTAAATCCACTGGTCGACTCAATGCTGGTGGTGTTGGAGTCGGAACTGTCGGTCTTGGCTACGCGGGCGGAAGTTCATCAAATACAGCGAGTGCTGGAGCCGGTGGCGGTGGCGGTGGCGGCGCTTGTTCAATTGGGCAAGCAGGCAACGGTACGACTGGAGGTGACGGTGGTGCTGGTTGTTCGAGTGACATCACGGGATCAACACAGTTCTACGGTGGCGGTGGCGGTGGCGGTGGATCCACCCCGGGAATTGGCCAACACGGTGGGGGAAATGGCTCATCGGGAACCATTGGAAACAATGGTGTCGATAACACCGGCGGAGGTGCAGGTGCACCAACAACAGGAAGCAGCGTGTCTGAAGGAGGTGATGGCGTCGTCATTGTTCGCTACACGCCATCAGTAGTCGACGTAACACCTCCGACATTGACGCTTGCAGCTTCTTCATCAACGTCAAACTCAACAGCGATCTCATTCACGTTGACTGGCAATGAAGCAATTAATTGCGCAACTTTGTCTTCATCGAGCGGAGTGGATTTCACATTCACAAATATCTCCTCCATCACTTCAATTGTCCAGACTTCATCGTCAGTGTGCACAATCAACGCTGTGTCCACAGCAGTAGCTGGGACTCCTCGAACGTCAACCTTGACTAGAAATTCAAGTTTTTCTGTATCAGACACTGCTGGAAATGCTCAAACAGCAGTGAGTGGATCACCGTCTTCGGTCACTGTGACGATTGCGGATACCACGGCACCGAACCTTACACTCGCCGCAATTTCTACTTCATCAACTAGTACTTCGATTGCTTTCTCGATTTCAAGTAATGAGGCAATCGATTGTTCAACATTGTCCTCAAGTCAATTCACGACAACAAACATCGCGAGTATCGACTCAATTGTTCAAACCAACTCCACAACTTGTCGTGTAAATGCCACATCTACTGCTACTGCTGGTGGTGGATCAGTAACTTCATCTTTGACGGCATCAGGGTCCTTCTCCCTCTCGGACTCAGCAGGAAATGCCCAAACAACACTTGGTGGAGGAACAATTTCCATTTCCGTTAATGTTCCACTCTCAGATACCACCCCACCGGCTGCTTCTTGGTCATCAGGTGCAAGTAATGGTTTTTCGTCATCGTTTACATTGACCTTCAGCGAGACAGTTTCTGGTCTGTCCTCATCTGACTTCACCAATAGTGGCACCGCAACGGGCTGTACCTTTTCGCCTTCAGGAAGTTCTGGTACTTCAATCACAGTGTCAGTCACTTGCACTGGTGCCGGAACTCTTATTGCACGTTTAAATGTAAATGCTGTGCAGGACGCGGCAGGAAATCAAGGACCGACGTCAGCTAGTTCAGCCGCATCGACGACATTGACATGCCCCATTGCATCGTCCGTTTCTGTCCGCGGATCACTGCGCTCAATGAAGAGTGTCGGAAGCGCAAGCGTAAGTAAAGTAGGAAACACGACAGGAATCGCGCAAGTTCCACGAATGACGACTAATGGTGGTTGGAATTGGGTTTCCGGTGCGACGGGAACTTCACGAACCATTGATGGTGTTGCGTGGAACTTTTCTTCACAACGTGCAACCTCACTTCCCTCTGGTACTCGGGTCACTGTGAGAGCAGTGGGAGACGGTGTTGGCATTCAAGCAAATCCGCAAAAAATGAGCGATCGTGGCGGCGCCAATGGGATGTTCTCAGAAAATGCAGTTGTTGGAGTGGCAGGTGCGCAGTTGGTGACAACAGATGATGGGTGCACCTACGGGCAGATGTGCCCTAATCGCGGACAATTCAAGATTTCCTTCTCGCCAGCGGCGACAGATCCCATTCTTCATTTCTCTGGCCTAGGTGGCGGTGGATTTAACTCTTCCAATAACGGAAAATCCACCAGTTGGACGGAGTTTCAAGTCATGAATCCTGGAGTGACACTTACCCTCTTGGGGCAAAAGAATCTTCGGTTGGTTGGTTCGAATCGAATCGAATTGGTATCAAAGAACCCGACTGCTAATTGCAGTACTACGTCAAACGGATATGGCGCAACGGCGTCTGCTGGATGTGGTTCCGTGAAGTTCTCTGGAACATTCTCCGAAATCACGTTGCAGGCAGATCTCGGCTCCGTCAATAACGGAAATCCATACATCGGTGGTCGACTGGAAGATGCCTTTATTATTGCCGCAACAGTGAATGTCGCCCAGAGGCTGGTTGTTGTTACGACGACGTCCACCACCACAACAACCATTCCTGCAACGACCACAACAACTATCCCAGCTTCAACTTCGACAACAGTTGCTCCGACTACGACATCTGCACCTACAACAACGGTTCCAGGAAGTTGCCCGAGCAACAACAACTCGAATAACAACAACAACTCGAATAACAACAACAACTCGAATAACAACAACAACTCGAATAACAACAACAACTCGAATAACAACTCGAATAACAACTCGAATACATCCGGAGGTGGATCGTCGGGTGGTGCAGTTGATGCCTATCGAGTCGACGGTGCCAAGGACCTCAGCGTTGTGACTCCAGATGGTCCTGCAAAAGTCAATCCGTTAAATGGTTTGGTTGTACCGTCTAACGGATTCAATACAAATTCGCTCGTTATTCTTGATCCTAAATCCAAGAAGTGGACTTCGTCTTATACCGACTCTTCTGGCAAGTACACAGTTGTGGACGGGCAAGTTGTTGTTGAGCCAGCATCCGGCTCAAGTGAAGTCACGATGAAGCAATTCACTTTCAAGATCACCGACAACGACGGTTCATCGGTTGTGAGCTCTCACTCTGTTCTGATAGCTGCTCTTGATGCGCTACCGGAAGATATTGGTCCTGTCGTTGCCCAGGAATCGACTGACTCATTTAGTTTCAAGCCGGGCTCCCAGGTGAATATTGCTTTCGCTGATGTTTTTGATGCATTGCCTGGCGAAACTCTTGTTCCGTCTTCGTTTGGTTTTGTTGGCCCTAATGGTAAGTCTGTAAAGCGCCTCGTTACTCCTCAGGGAACATGGGTCTACGAAAATGGGCGAATCCGATTCAAGCCAATTCGGGGATTCACTGGCTACGTTCGAACACCAGTCTCCATAAAGAATTCAAAAGGTGTACTTCGAAATGATTCAATTTCATTGACGATCAGTAGTTCTGCTCCAACCTTGCCTGCAACGGGAGCACAGAACAGAGTTCTTCTTGAATACGGACTTG
>WLHL01000026.1 GCA_009702755.1 Actinomycetota bacterium | reverse complement strand
GGCTTGATGACCGCGAACGGGCAAGACGTCGATGTGCTGAAGGGGATCCGGCGTGCATTGAAAGACGGTGGCGGGTTGGCTTTGTCGGCCTTCAACGCTTATTTCGTGGTCAAATATTTTGAGCAAGCAACCTTCGATGCAGGCTCAGGCGTGAACCACGAGGTGACGGAGATCCGCAACCAGGAAGGCGAGAGCCAGACCGTTGATTTGTGGACAGGGTGCTACACGCCACGGGAGTTGCGGCTCATGTTGTCGGCCTGTGATTTCGAAACCCATAGCATTTCCAGTGTCGACCCAGGGGGCTATGTGGAGGGTCCGGCGACCACTGAGAGTTCCGAATTTCTGGTGGTAGCGTTTGCAACGCCCGTCCGACGGATGGGTACCCGTTAGCGGGTTTCATCGATATATCCCTATCCATTTCGAAAGACCAATTCCTTGTCCGACGCAGCACTCACTTCCGCCCCTATGGGAACCTTCGACGCGGAAGGCAATTACACCCCTCGTCAGATCACAGAGCGTGATCTCCCCACCACCTTCGCAGATGCCATTGAAGGCACCATGGTGGAACTCAAAGATGGTCAGCTTGTAACAGGCACCGTCGTCAAGATCGATCGCGATGGAGTGCTCCTTGAATTCGGCTACAAGACCGAAGGCGTCATCCCAACACGCGAACTTGCAATCAAGAATGATGTCAACCCGCACGATGTTGTGAAGCTCGGCGAAAAAGTTGAAGCTCTTGTTCTTACTCTTGAAGACAAAGAGGGTCGCCTCGTTCTTTCCAAGAAGCGCGCGCAGTACGAAAAGGCCTGGGGCGAAATCGAAAAGAAGAAGGAAGAAGAAGGCGTTGTTCACGGAACCGTCATCGAAGTTGTCAAGGGTGGACTCATCGTCGACATCGGACTTCGCGGATTCCTTCCTGCATCTCTTGTTGAACTCCGTCGCGTTCGTGACCTTCAGCCGTACATCGGTATGACAATCGACGCCAAGATCATTGAGCTCGATCGCAACCGCAACAACGTCGTTCTTTCTCGTCGTGCATTCCTCGAAGAGAACCAGAAGGAAACTCGCGACGATTTCCTCAACAATCTCAAGTCCGGCGAAATTCGCCACGGAAAGATTTCTTCGGTTGTCGCTTTCGGTGCATTCGTTGATCTCGGTGGCATGGACGGACTCATTCACGTGTCCGAACTTTCTTGGAAGCATGTTGAGCACCCATCACAAGTCGTGCAGATCGGTGACGAAGTCACAGTTCAAGTGCTTGACGTTGACTTCAGCCGCGAGCGCATCAGCCTCTCGCTCAAGGCAACGCAGCAAGACCCATGGCAAGAGTTCGCTGGCAGTCACGAAGTGGGCCAGTTGGTCTACGGCCGCGTGACGAAGCTTGTACCATTCGGTGCATTCGTCCAGGTGGGCGATGGCATCGAAGGTCTTGTGCACATCTCCGAAATGTCAGCACACCATGTCGAGTCCGCCGAGCAGGTCGTTGCTCCGGGCGAAGAGCTGTGGGTCAAGATCATTGATCTCGACCTTGCACGTCGTCGCATCTCAATCTCCATCAAGCAGGCTGCTGAAGGTGGCGAACTCGCCGCTGAGTACCAGGGTCAATTCGACGTTGATGAGCACGGCAACTGGGTCGGTGGCGATGACACTGAACGTGAAGCTGCATGGGCTGAGTACTACAAGGAATACGGTCAGCCTGGCGAAGAGGGTGCAGCTCCTGCAGCACCCGAAGCTGAGCAGGCCTAAACCTCTCTGTATTCATGATCCTGATCGGGCTCACCGGCGGGATTGGTTCCGGCAAATCCACCGTTTCGTCATTGTTGGCGAAACGTGGTGCCGTAATCATTGATGCAGACGCGATAACCCGCGAATTGCAACAGCCTGGTGCACCACTGCTTGGTGTGCTTGCTGAGCGCTTTGGTGCTCACATCATTGCAGCTGATGGTTCTCTCATTCGCGAGGAACTTCGCAACATCGCCTTTAGTGATGCAGATGCCCTGAAGGACCTGAACAAGATTGTTCACCCAGCGGTGGCAACCGAGATGGATCGTCGCATGGAAGAAGTGCGCAACACCGACAAGGTGGTCATTCTCGACATTCCTCTCCTGACGGAGAACCCGCGTAAAGGCTTGTGCGGCATTGTCGTCGTAGACGTTCCTGTGGAAGTGCAAGTGGCTCGTCTTGCTGAATTCCGAGGAATGAAGGAAGAAGACGCGAGGGCAGTGATTGCAAAGCAGGCAACTCGCGAAGAGCGAACAAAGATTGCTGATCAAGTGATTGACAACTCTGGAGATTTGGAATCCTTGCAAGTACAAGTGGACGCGGTGTGGCAGTGGGCTCTGCAACTACCTCCTGCAAGTGAAGATGCAGGTACTCGTGAGAGTAAGACTTCTCCAAATGAGAATCCCTGACATCTGCTGTCGGTACGATTCACCCCATGCCGGCATTTGAAGTTGTTTCTCATTTTGAGCCAGCCGGTGATCAGCCCACAGCTATCGCAGAGCTCAGTGCAGGCATAGAAGCGGGAGAACGCTTCCAGACGCTGCTCGGGATCACAGGTTCAGGCAAGTCGGCAACTATCGCCTGGACAATTGAAAAGACCCAGCGAGCAACTCTGATCCTTGCTCCGAACAAGAGCCTCGCAGCGCAACTTGCTTCAGAGATGAAGGAGTTCTTCCCGAATAATCGAGTTGAGTTCTTCGTCAGTTACTACGACTATTACCAGCCTGAGGCCTACATACCTTCGAGTGACACATTCATCGAGAAGGATTCGTCAGTCAATGAAGAGATTGATCGCTTGCGTCACTCAGCAACTGCCGCCTTGTTGACGCGCAACGACACAATCGTGGTCGCCAGTGTGTCGTGTATTTACGGCATGGGAGACCCAGAGGAGTATCGAGGGCAGCTTCTCGAGCTTCACGTAGGAGTTGACTACGACCAACGCAGCATTCTCCGTCGAATGGTGGACTTGCAGTACGACCGCAACGACATGACATTGGGTCGAGGCAACTTCCGTGTCCGCGGAGACACCGTAGAGATTCATCCCGCGTATGAAGAGAATGTTCTCCGCATTGAGATGTTCGGCGACACAGTTGATCGCATCACGATGATTGATGTTCTTACTGGTGAGACCTTGCAAGAGCTGAGCGAGATTGTCGTGTTCCCCGCAACTCACTATGTTGCTGGTGACGACGGGTTGCGTCGCGCTGTTTCAGGTATCGAGAAGGAATTGCAGGAACAACTGGCACTCTTCGAATCACAAGGAAAGCTTCTGGAGGTTCAACGTCTGAGAATGAGAACGCAGTATGACCTGGAGATGATTCAAGAGATGGGCTACTGCAACGGCATTGAGAACTACTCGATGCACATCGATGGTCGTGAACCTGGTCAGCCACCATTTACCTTGCTGGACTATTTCCCGAAAGATTTCTTACTCATCATTGATGAGAGCCACGTCGCTGTCCCGCAGTTGCACGCGCAGTTTGCAGGAGATAGAAGTCGAAAAGAGACTTTGGTTGAACACGGTTTCCGACTGCCCAGCGCCAAGGAAAATAGACCCCTTCGCTTTGAGGAAACGATTGAACGCATTAATCAATGCATCTTCATGTCGGCAACGCCTGCTCCCTTTGAACTGAAGCACAGCACCAAGGTGGTAGAGCAGATTGTTCGCCCGACGGGTCTTGTTGATCCTGAAGTGATTGTTCGTCCGAGTAAGGGCCAGATTGACGACATCATTGAAATGGTGCGAGGTCGTATTGAAATCGGAGACCGAGTTCTCATCACCACACTGACAAAGAAGATGGCTGAGGATCTTACGGAGTATCTGCTCGAGCAAGGCCTCAATGTGAGGTATCTCCACAGCAACATTGACACCCTGCAACGCATTGAGATTCTCCGCGGGCTTCGCCTTGGTGAGTTCCACGTTCTTGTTGGCATCAACCTTCTTCGCGAGGGTCTCGACTTGCCGGAAGTTTCGCTCGTCGCAATTCTCGACGCGGACAAGGAAGGATTCCTCCGCAGTGAGACATCTCTCATTCAGATGATCGGTCGCGCTGCTCGAAATGTTGCCGGTCAAGTAGTGATGTACGCCGACAAGATCACGCCATCTATGGAGCGCGCAATTGGGGAGACACGGCGTCGTCGTGAAACTCAGATTGCCTACAACCTGGAACATGGGATTAATCCTCAGACGATTCGTAAGGCAGTGGGAGACATTCTCTCGGTCATCACTGGAGGGGACGGCACTGCGCCTGTGCCTGGTAAGGGACAGCGACGAAATCGTGAGCGAGACAAGGTCAAGGCCGAGATTAAGTCCCTCCCTCAGCAGGAATTGCAACGGCTGATCCAGACTCTCGAGCAAGAGATGAACGACGCCGCAACAGACCTCAAATTTGAGTATGCCGCACGTCTCAGGGATGAAATCAATGACCTGCGACGCGAACTTCGTGACGCTAAGTGACGGGTGAGTAGCCTCATTACGTGGCTGACAAAATCATCGTTCGCGGAGCTCGTGAACACAATCTGAAGAACATCAGTCTTGAACTGCCCCGTGACAAGCTCATTGTTTTCACCGGTCTGTCTGGGAGCGGCAAGAGTTCCCTCGCCTTTGACACCATTTATGCCGAAGGGCAACGCCGATACGTGGAGAGCCTTTCTGCTTATGCCCGTCAGTTTCTTGGGCAGATGGATAAGCCAGATGTGGATGTCATTGAGGGTCTGAGCCCCGCCATCTCCATCGACCAGAAATCTGCTTCGCGAAATCCGCGTTCTACCGTCGGAACAATCACAGAGATCTATGACTATTTGCGTCTCCTGTACGCGCGCATCGGTGTGCAACATTGTCCGACTGATGGCACGAAGCTGCAGCGACAGACTCCATCACAGATCGTTGATCGAATTATGAAGTTGGAGGAAGGCACACGCTTCCAAGTTCTTGCTCCCGTGGTTCGCGGTCGTAAAGGCGAATACGACACCTTGCTTGCCGATTTGGCAGGTCAAGGTTTTGTTCGAGCCCGCATTGATGGCGAAGTGCGCGACATTGCCGAGTTCCTTGCTTCAGGTGAGAAATTAGCTAGATACGAAAATCACACCATCGATATCGTGGTGGACCGTTTGGTTCGTCGTGATGACATCGATCGTCGCCTCACGGACTCCTTAGAAACAGCCCTTAAGCTTGCTGACGGCGTCGCTGGCGTAGAACTTGTGGGTAAAGACGGCGAGGAAAGTGAAACACTCACCTTTAGCCAGTACCTCGCGTGTCCAAAGTGCGACGCAAGTTTTGAAGAGCCTGCCCCGCGTAACTTCTCTTTCAATTCGCCATACGGAGCGTGTGAGAACTGCGATGGTCTCGGAACCAAGTTTGAAGTGGATGCCGAACTGGTGATTCCAGATCCTTCGATGTCGCTGCGTGATGGGGCACTCGCTCCATGGCGTAGTGCTCATACGCAGTACTTCCATCGCATGTTGGTCGCCCTTGCTGAGCAGGAAGACATTGATCTCGATAAGCCATGGTCAAAGATCCCGACCAAGCATCAAAAACTTGTGTTGCACGGTAAGGCTGGCGCGATGCAGGTGAAGTACCGCAATCGTTTTGGAAAGACTCGTCAGTTCAGTACGTCGTACGAAGGTGTGATTCCTTGGATTAAGCGGCGCCATGTTGATGCTGAGAGCGATTGGACACGCGAACAGTTCGAGACATACATGCGGGAAGTCCCATGCCCGGTATGCGAGGGTGCACGCTTGAAGCCAAGTTCTCTTGCGGTGACTGTCAACGACAAACACATTTCAGCGGTGTGTGACATGTCAATTGGTGAATCGGCGTCATTCCTTGCTGGTCTGACTCTTAGTGATCGTGACGCAATGATTGCAGAGAGAATCACTAAAGAGATCAATGCTCGTCTTGGTTTCCTCCTCGACGTCGGACTCGATTACCTGACACTGTCTCGGTCGGCCGGAACTCTTGCTGGTGGTGAAGCTCAGCGCATCCGTCTCGCGAGTCAAATTGGTTCTGGTCTCGTTGGAACCTTGTATGTGTTGGATGAGCCGAGTATCGGTTTGCATCAGCGAGACAACCGGCGTCTGATTGAAACCTTGCTTCGACTTCGTGATCTTGGAAACACCGTGATTGTTGTTGAGCACGACGAAGAGACAATCAAGGAGAGCGACTGGATTGTCGATATTGGTCCTGGTGCAGGCGAGCATGGCGGTGAAGTTGTCTACAGCGGCCCTGTGGCTGGAATTGCCAAGGCTAAAGACTCAATTACTGGTCGATATCTAACGGGAAAGGCTTCCATTGCGGTCCCAGAGAAACGGCGCAGTCCGAGTGGTGAAGTGATCACAATCCGAGGTGCTCGAGAACACAACCTGCAAGAACTGGATGTGGAAATTCCGCTCGGATGCTTTATTGCTGTTACCGGTGTGTCGGGAAGTGGCAAGAGCACATTGATTCGGGACATTTTGTTGCCTGCGATGATGCAACGTATTTACAAGAGCAAAGAGGCTCCTGGAAAACACCGCACAGTTGAGGGCATTGATGCCATTGACAAGGTGATTGATATGGATCAATCACCAATTGGACGCACTCCTCGTTCGAACCCCGCAACCTATACAGGGGTCTTCGACTCCATCCGTAAGCTTTTTGCTGCAGCACCTGAATCTAAAGTTCGTGGCTATCAGCCGGGCCGCTTCAGTTTCAATGTCACCGGTGGACGTTGTGAAGCGTGCTCGGGCGACGGAACCATCAAAATTGAGATGCACTTCTTGCCGGATGTGTATGTGCCTTGTGAAGTGTGTAAGGGGGCTCGCTATAACCGAGACACTTTAGAAATCACATTCAAAGGCAAGAACATCGCCGAGGTTCTCAACATGCCTGTATCGGAGGCTCTTGATTTTTTCTCTAATCAACCGTCGATCGCGCGGTACATGCAGACACTTGTCGATGTTGGTCTTGGCTACGTACGCCTTGGGCAATCAGCACCGACGCTGTCTGGTGGCGAAGCTCAGCGTGTGAAGTTGGCAAGTGAACTGGCGAAACGTTCAACAGGACACACGATGTATTTACTCGACGAACCAACTACTGGCTTGCATTTCGAGGATGTGCGTCGTCTTTTGACAGTCTTGTCTCGACTGGTAGATCAGGGAAATACAGTCTTGGTGATTGAGCACAATCTTGATGTCATCAAGACCGGAGACTGGTTGATTGACCTTGGACCGGAGGGCGGCAACGGTGGAGGAACCATTGTCGGCACAGGAACTCCCGAGGACATTGCTGCAATTGCCGAGAGTCACACCGGGCGTTATCTTGCGCCGTTACTTGGTCTACCTGTACCTGTTCAGACCGCGGACAAAAAAACAGCAGCAAAGAAGGCGCCGGTGAAGTCGGCGACTAAGAAGTCTGTTGCTACGAAAAAGGCTGCTCCTGCAAAGACGCCAGCCAAATCGAAGAAGTAGAGATGTCGGTACAGCGACCTCCGGCGGGTTCCATTCCCACCTCGCCGGGTTCGTATCAGTTCAAGGATGACCTTGGACGCGTGATCTATGTCGGCAAGGCATCGAATCTTCGCCAGCGACTGTCCAATTATTTCCAGGATCCTGCCCAACTACATCCGAGAACAGCTGCGATGGTGCAGACAGCTCAGTCGGTCGAGTGGATTGAGGTGCGCAATGAAGTCGAGGCACTTATTCTGGAGCATTCGCTCATTAAGCAGCACCACCCACGATTCAATGTCCGACTTCGTGATGACAAGAGTTATCCGTTCCTAGCTGTCACTGTTGATGAGGACTATCCACGAGCTGTCGTCATGCGCGGGACAAAGCGCAAAGGAACTCGCTACTTCGGTCCATATCCACATGCTTGGGCTATTCGGGAAACATTAGATCTGTTACTTCGCACATTCCCTGTGCGCACCTGCAGCCAAGGGAAATTCAACCAACACAAACGGCTTGGCCGGCCATGCCTGCTATTCCACATTGAGAAGTGTTCGGGGCCATGCGTAGGTGAAGTGCAGCCGGAAGTGTATGCAGACCATGTTACGCAACTCATATCTTTCCTTGATGGCGACACAGATGCAGTTGTGCAGAGCTTGCAAGATGAAATGGCTGCTGCATCAGCCGCTTTGGAATTCGAGAAAGCGGCACGTCTCCGCGATCGATTAGGTGGAGTGCAGCGCGCTATCGAGAAGCAACAGATGGTGGGCGAGCGTGACGAAGATCTCGACATCATTGGTATTGCTGACGATGAACTGGAAGCTGCCGTTCAGGTTTTCTTCGTGCGTAAGGGTCGAGTAGTGGGTCGTAAGGGCTTCATCATGGACAAGGTGGAAGAGCTCTCCCCAGGTGGAGTGGTGGATCGTGTGCTTGAAGAGATGTATGGCGACCAACCTCCATTAGGTATTCCGTCTCAAGTCCTAGTTCCTGTCGTACCCGAGGACGCGGAAACATACGCAGAGTGGCTTCGTCATCTGAAGGGGAGCATCGTTCAGATTCGTGTGCCACAGCGTGGTGATAAGCGAGAACTGCAAGAGACAGTCACGATTAACGCCCGTGAAGAGTTTGTGCGTCATCGAATGCGCCGTGCCACGGACCACAATTCGCGCAGTCGGGCGTTGTCCGAACTGCAAGATGCACTTGGTCTCCCTGAGGCACCCTTGCGTATCGAGTGTTACGACATGGCGCACCTGCAAGGAACTGACTACGTGGGCTCGATGGTTGTCATGGAAGATGGATTGCCGAACAAGCGCGAGTACCGACGATTCAAAGTGAAAGATGTGCCGGGCAATGATGATTACGCCGCAATGCGAGAAGTGCTCACTCGACGTCTGTCTGCATATGTTGCTGAGCGAGATCAACCCTTGGCGGAACGTGGCGAACGCCCCGGAAAATTCGCTTATCCACCTCAGTTGCTTTTGGTCGATGGCGGTAAGGGCCAACTGGGTGTTGCAATAGAGGTTGTGAACGAGTTGGGTCTTGCTGATGAGATTCCTGTGGCCTCTTTGGCGAAGCGATACGAAGAGGTCTATGTACCGGGTCAAAGCGCACCAATACTTCTCGCGAGAGGTAGTGAGGCACTCTTTATGCTGCAGCGCATACGAGATGAGGCACATCGCTTCGCAAACACCTTTCACAGAGAGTTGCGCGGCAAGAGGATGGTGTCTTCTTCTCTTGAGGGAATTGCAGGACTCGGAGATGTTCGTGCCAAACGTTTGGTGAAAGAGATGGGCGGGGTCAACGCTGTGAAAAAGGCCAGCATGGAGGACTTGGCTGTTCTGTCTTGGTTGCCCGAGGCCGTGGCTTTGGCTATCTACCAACGATTCCATCCTGAGACCTAAGGTAAGCGTGATGTCGAACAACGGTCTGTGGGATAAATATGCGCAGTGGTGGATCGACGGATTTACTGATGGTGCGGACCCTGAGTATGTCGAACAGATCATTCCGCTAGCACTGGAAGAACTGGAAGGCCGCACAGTCGTTCTTGATGTCGGTTGTGGAGACGGGCAGATTGCTCGCGCGTTGACCAAACAGGGTTCTCAAGTTCTTGGTATTGATCCAACCCAAATGCATATCGATATCGCCCAAGAGCGTGGCGGCGGACCAACGTATGTTCTCGGTTCTGCGACATCACTTCCTGTTGGCGATGCCACACAAGATGCTGTTGTGGCCTGTTTGGTCTTTGAGCACATCGATGAAGTCGATGCGGCCATTGCTGAAGTGGCACGTGTGTTGAAGCCGGGCGGACAGTTCAGCTTCTTTCTGAATCATCCACTTCTCCAGACTCCTGGAAGTGGGTGGATAGATGATCACATCATTGACCCGCCTGAGCAGTACTGGCGTATTGGGCCCTATTTGGTGGAGGCAGAGTCCATTGAAGAAGTGGAGCTTGGTGTCTTCATTCGCTTCATTCATCGTCCACTCAGTCGCTATATCAACACGCTGCTTGCACATGGCTTAGTGTTGGAGCGAATGCTTGAGCCATCACCACCGCAAGGTTTCTTAGATAGGGCGCCTGAGTATCAGTTGGCCCACACGGTTCCGCGTCTTTTGTATTTGCGGTTGGTCAAGCGCCATGACTGACATCCTCGTTGTCACGGGTCTTTCAGGTGCTGGTCGCTCTCAAGCGGCAAATGATCTTGAAGACCTTGGTTGGTTCGTCGTTGACAATCTTCCTGTAGTTCTCATCGACAAAGTTGTTGAACTGTCGGGCGAAGCTGGTGGAGAAATTGTCAAGTTGTGTCTTGTGGTGGGCAATGCTCGCCATCAGACAGCAATTTTGGATGCTGTTCGATCGTTGCGAGATCAAGGGCATTCCGTTCGTATTCTCTTCTTGGAAGCGTCAACCCGCGAATTGGTTCGACGCTATGAAGCCACTCGGCGAAAGCACCCGATGAGTGACGGAATCATGGGTCTCGAGGAAGTGATTGAGTCCGAGCGACTCGCCATCAACGGCATGAAAGGTTTTGCCGACCTAGTGATCGACACAACAGGTCTGACCGTTCATAATTTGCGGAATCAGTTGGTTCATCTTTTCGGTCCTGAGAATCCTGGCGATGCATTGCAGGTGTCTGTTCTGTCATTTGGTTTCAAACACGGAGTCCCCATTGATGCAGACATGATTCTTGATGTTCGTTTCTTGCCGAATCCGCATTGGGACGAAAATCTGAGACCCCTCAGTGGCCTTGACCAAAGCGTGAGAGAATTTGTACTTGAACAAGAACTCAGTTCTGAATTCCTTGACCGTATTGATGGCCTGATTAGCTTGATTCTTCCTGCATATATGCAAGAAGGTCGTAGTTATTTCACAATTGGCATCGGGTGCACCGGCGGAAGGCATCGTTCCGTTGCCATGGTCGAAGAAGTGGCGAAGCGGCTCAGTGTCGCTGGATATCACCCCCGCGTAACCCATCGCGACATCAATGCCTGACTGATCCTGTCCCATGGGGGCAGGGGAACTAGGGTCTAAGGCGGTGCGGAGGGGTTCCTGTGCGCCTTCGCGAACGAAAGGAACTGTCGTGACAGTACGTGTAGGCATCAATGGTTTCGGCCGTATTGGTCGTAACTTTTTCCGTGCGGTAGCTAGCCGTGGAGCTGACATTGAGATCGTGGCAGTCAACGATCTTGGCTCATTGAAGACAATGGCCCACCTGTTGAAGTACGACTCAGTTCTCGGCGTACTGCCTAATGACATCAAGGCTGTCGACGGCGGCATCAGCATTGATGGCAAAGTCCTCAAGGTTTTGGCTGAGCGTGACCCAAAGGCTCTTCCGTGGGGAGGCCTTGGCGTGGACTTGGTGATTGAATCCACCGGAATCTTCACCGACCGCGACAAGGCAGCCATGCACCTGGATGCAGGTGCGCCTTTGGTGATTGTCTCTGCGCCGTCTAATGGTGCAGATGCCACAATCGTGTACGGCGTTAACCACAATGATTTCGATAAGTCTCAGCACAAGGTGATTTCCAACGCATCTTGCACCACTAACTGTTTCGTTCCGATGGTGAAAGTTCTTGACGATGCATTCGGCGTCGAGAACGGATTGATGACCACGATTCACGCATATACCGGTGACCAGTCGCTGGTCGATGGCCCGCACAGCGATTTACGTCGTGCTCGTGGCGCAGCCATCAACATCATCCCTACAAGTACGGGTGCTGCACGTGCAACGAGCCTTGTAATGACATCTATGAAGGGCAAGCTCGATGGAACGTCTCTGCGTGTTCCAGTTCCTACCGGCTCCGTCACTGACTTCGTTGCCAACTTGAAGAAGCCTGCAACCGTTGAAGAGATCAACGCCGCATATAAGGCTGCTGCTGATGGTCCGTTGAAGGGGATTCTGGAATACACCGACGCCCCGATCGTGTCTAGTGACATCGTCACGAATCCACACTCGTGCGTGTTTGACAGCGACCTCACTATGGCTATGGGTTCACTCGTAAAGGTTCTTGGTTGGTACGACAACGAGTGGGGTTACTCAAACCGCCTTGTTGATCTCACCCTTCACGTCTCTAAGTAGGCGTCCTCGTGTCGCGTGTACCAGTCCTTGAAGACTTGGGAGATGTAGCTGGCAAACGTGTTCTCGTTCGCACTGACTTCAATGTGCCGATGGAAGGCCCCGATGATGCTCGTGTGATCACGGATGACTTCCGTATCCGTGCAGCATTGCCAACGATTGAGTGGTTGACATCGCGTGGTGCAACGGTTGTGTGTGCAAGCCACCTTGGGCGTCCGAAGGGTGCACCCGTGGCGAAGTACTCAATGGAGCCTGTTCGGCGTCGTTTGGCTGAGTTGGCTCCTGGAGTTGAACTACTGGAGAATCTGCGCTTCAATGCCGGCGAAGAGGGCAATAGTCCCGAATTTGCTGCGTCTTTGGTGAAGGGCATTGATATGTATGTCAATGATGCATTCGGTGCGGCCCATCGTGCGCACGCGAGCATCGTTGGTCCTCCACGAACTTTGCCCTCCGCTGCTGGTCGACTCCTTGAGAAGGAAGTTGAAGTGATGGGTGGATTGCGCGATAACCCGAAGAGGCCATTCGTTGCAGTTCTCGGTGGTGCCAAGGTCAGCGACAAACTCGGCGTGATTGAATCGCTCTTGCAAGTGGTCGATGCGCTCGTCATTGGTGGCGGCATGTGCTTTACTTTCCTTGCTGCAAAGGGTTACCCAGTGGGTGACTCAATTTGCGAACTCGATCAGATTGCAACATGTCGTCGACTTCTTGATTCGGGCAAGCCCATTCATCTTCCCGATGATCTTGTCGGCCTCGATGCCAACGGCAACTTCGCGACATTTGGTCAGCGACTTCCTGAAGGCGCCAAGGGCTTAGATATAGGTCCTGGATCTGCTGCCGCGTTCTCTGATGTGATTATGGATGCACGGACAGTCTTCTGGAACGGCCCTATGGGCATGTTTGAAGACGAGCGCTTCGCTGCTGGCACCCGCACCGTTGCTGAGGCTATGGCTGCGACTAAAGCCTTCACCATTGTTGGCGGCGGCGACAGTGCTTCAGCACTTGCACAATTCAAGCTTGATGATGAAGTTGACCATGTGTCAACTGGCGGCGGTGCTTCATTAGAACTTCTCGAACTAGGCGATCTTCCTGGTCTTGCTGCGTTAAGAGGTGCACCAAATGTCAAATAACAAGAGACAACCCATTATCAGTGGCAACTGGAAGATGAATTTGAATCACTATGAAGCGATTCAGTGCATTCAAAAGTTGGCCTACCTCGTGGGTAAGGATGACTTCGATGCGGTCGATGTCACGATCCATCCACCATTCACTGATATTCGAAGCGTTCAAACGCTGTTCGAAGGTGACCACATGAGGTTTGTCTTGGGCGCGCAGCATTGCCACGAAGAAGACAAGGGTGCGTTTACCGGAGAGGTGTCACCTGCGTTTCTCAGCAAATTGAATGTTCGCTACGTGATCTGTGGACACAGCGAACGACGTGAGATCTTTGGTGAGTCTGATGAAGTGGTGCACAAGAAGGTCCGCGCAATTCTTGCGAACAACATGATTCCAATTGTCTGTTGCGGTGAAACGTTAGAAGAGCGTGAAGCCGGATCAACAAGCGACAAGGTCCTTGGTCAAGTACGAGCTGCACTCGCCAAACTCACACCTGAACAGGTCTCGTCCTTAGTGATTGCCTATGAGCCCATTTGGGCTATCGGCACAGGCAAGACGGCAACCTCGGAAGATGCTCAGGAAGTCTGTGGTGCAATCCGGCGCGAGATTGGTGTGCTGTTTGGTGCAGAGACTGCCCAGGCGGTACGGATCCAGTACGGCGGCTCAGTCAAGGCCTCCAATATTGCAGAACTCATGGCACAGCCCGATGTTGATGGAGCCTTGGTGGGCGGGGCCAGCCTTGATCCCGATGAATTTGCTCGCATCATTCAATATCGACTTCATCAAGAGTGATTCATGAGTGCTTCAGGAACGGTTGATCAATCAGTGGCAGCTGAGGCGCATCAGAATTCAATTGCGAGCAAGTCTCCTTTTCAACTTGCGATAGCGCGTTTTCAACGTGATCGTGTGGCGAAGTTTGCTCTTGGCATTATTACTTTTTACGTGCTCGTTGCCTTGTTCGCTCCTGTTATTTGCGCAGTGTTGGGTATCAGCCCTTATCGACTAGACGGTGATGCTCTGAATGACTTTGGTCTTCCAAAAGGTTCTTTTGGCGGAATCAGTGGAGAGCACTGGTTGGGAGTTGAGCCAGGCACAGGACGCGACCTTCTGGCACGTCTTATGTATGGTGCCCGCGTCTCTTTGTTTGTAGGTTTTATGGCGACGATCGTGACGACAGCGATCGGAATTGTCGTTGGTGTTATCAGTGGTTACAAACGCGGAAAGATTGATGCAGTCATTGGTCGCTTTACAGATTTAACTCTGGCATTTCCTTCGCTGCTTCTCATTATTGCCTTGACTCGACCAATTACTCAGCGTCTTGAGTCATTCGGTATCCCTGAGGGAAATCCAGCGCGTATTGCATACATCATCCTCATCTCGGCAGTGTTTGGTTGGGTGTATGTGGCCCGCATCGTTCGTGGGCAGACATTGTCTTTACGTGAACGTGAATTTGTTGAGGCTGCACGCGCAAGTGGTGCTGGTACATGGAGAATCGTGTTCAAAGAATTGATGCCAAATCTATGGGCTTCTGTCATTGTGACCGTGACCCTTTCGATGCCGGGCTATGTGGCCACTGAATCAACCTTGTCATTCTTGGGTCTGGGAATGCTTCCGCCGACCGCTTCATGGGGGGCGATGCTTGGTGACTCTGTCCGCTATTACCGAGCTGATCCCACATATTTGTTTATTCCTGGTATCGCCCTCATTGTGCTTGTCTTAGCTTTCAATATCGTCGGTGATGCTGTTAGGGATGCCTTAGACCCGAAAGCTGACAGGCAAAATATCGCCTAGGCGTTCGGTACGGTTGTACCGACAACCGTCGGTATCTACTACTCTTCGGATAACTCAGTGTCCTTGGGACAGATCGGGAGAAGAAATGAAAAAGCGTCGTATTAGCGCTGCCATTGGTTTCGTTCTCGTTGCTTCAGTTGTTGCCGCAGCTTGCGGTGGTGGCTCAGACAGCGGTAGCGAAGGCGGCACACCTCAAAAGGGTGGCACCATCAACATTTTGTCGAGTGCAGAGTCAATTGCTCACTTGGACCCTCAGCGTAACTACACCGGAGACGACCTTGCTTTTGTTGGCTCTACTATGCAGCGCTCATTGACCACATACAAGTTGTCTGAAGGCGATGCTGGTTCCGAAATTGTTGGCGACCTCGCTACCGACACCGGAACATCAAGCGAGGACGGCAAAGTGTGGACGTTCACTTTGAAGGATGGCATCAAGTTTGAAGATGGCTCCGATATCACGTGTGCAGATGTTGCATATGGAGTTTCACGCAGCTTTGCGACAGATGTCATCACGGACGGTCCTAGCTATGCCATTTCCTATCTTAATGTTGAGGGCGAATACCCAGGTCCTTACACAGCTACAGCAGCACAGCAGGCGGCCTACGACAAGGCTGTGACATGCGATGGAAATGTCATCACCTTTAATCTCAAGTCGACTGTTGCTGACTTCAACTACACCACAACACTTCTCACCTTTAGCCCAGTGCCAAAGGCGAAGGACACTGGTGAAAAGTACGACATGCGTCCAGTGGCCTCGGGCCCATACAAGATTGAAAGTTACGAAATTGGCAAGTCGCTTGTACTCGTTCGCAACGATCAGTGGGATCCAGAAACCGACTCTGAGCGCAAGGCGTATGCAGACAAGTTTGTATACAACTTTGGACTTGATGAATCAGCAATGGATGAGCGAATGATCGCTGATACTGGCGAAGATCAGACTGCAGTCTCTTATGGAATTCTTCCCGAAAATCTTCAGACCATCTTTGAAGGTGACGAGGCGCTCGCGAAGCGTGCGGTCAACTATTACGACCCATACGTGATGTACACCAACCTCAATGTCAAGTCCTTGTCATGTCTCGACGTTCGTAAGGCCATTTATTTGGCTCTGGATCGTGATGCGCTCCGTAAGGCGGGTGGAGGTCCGTACACGGGTGACTTCGCTGATGGTTTCGTTAAGCCAGCACTTGCTCTTGACTACAAGAAGCCAACACAGTTGGATGGCTTGAATGAAGATGGCAAGCCAAATGTTGAGGCAGCAAAGGCAGCAATGGCAGCGGCAGAAACAAATTGCCCTGAAATTGCAGCTCGCGCAAAAGATGGTTTGAAGTTCTACTACCCAGATACAGAGGTGTGGAAGAAGGCTCTTGCAATTTGGATTGATTCCATGGGCAAGGCTGGCATCAAGATCAAGCCTGAAGCAGTGGGTGACCCTGCCCAATACTGGCCAACAGTGATGAACCCAGAGACCGAATACGACATTGCTCGTGGTGGTTGGGCTCCAGACTGGGCGAATGCATCAACAGTGATTCCAGAACTTTTCACCACTGGTGGCGGTTTTAACCTCACTCGAAATGCAGATGACCCTGACTACAAGACTTTTGAAACAAAGATTGAGGAAGCTCGCAACACTCTTGACCGTAAGGAACAGGGTGTGAAGTGGCAAGAATTGAACCAGTATGTGGTTGATCGCCTGTGGGCTTTGCCAGGTACCTTCACACGTGCACAGAGCATGTGGGGGTCAAAAGTTGGTGGAGCATTCCAGTGGGGACCATTTGGTGCCTTCTGCTACGGCAATCTTTGGGTGAAGTAACTTCGACTTCAACATGAACGTGGAAAGGGGCGTCGGCTTGGTCGGCGCCCCTTTCTCTTGTACTAAATAATCAACAATCACAAGGAGAAGAGAATGTTTCTGTTCATCACACGCCGTCTCTTCTTCGCGTTGCTTCTTCTATTTGCGGTCTCTGTTGTGACCTATTTGTTGTTCTCGGCTTTGCCCGTGGACCCTGCGGCGTTGACGTGTGGAAAGAACTGCAAGCCGGAACTGATTGCTGCAAACAGGGTTCGTCTCGGGTATGACAAACCACTGGTGGAGCAGTATTGGCTCTTCCTGAAGGGCATTTTCGTCGGTCGTGATTACGGAATGGGGCAAGCTGCCTTCTCATGTCCGGCACCATCGTTGGGTTACTCCTTTTCCCAACATGAATGTGTAACAACTTTGATAGGCAAGACTTTTCCTGTCACTGCTTTCTTGTCTATAGGTGCTTTCATTCTCTGGATGTTCATCGGTGTTGGCAGTGGTGCGATTGCGGCACTCAATAAAGGCAAGTGGCAAGATCGTTTGGCTAATGCCTTCACCGCTATTGGTGTGAGCCTCCCAACTTTCTACGTTGGGCTCTTGGTTCTCTTCTCAGTAGTCATTTGGTTAGGAATTCTTCCATTCCCGCATTATGAATCTCCGCTGGAAGATCCGGTGAAGTTCCTCAATGCCATGATCCTTCCGTGGATCACTTTGGCGGTGTTGTCCGCAGCTAGTTACACGCGTCTGACGCGTAATGGAATGCTTGAGGCGATGAATGAGGATTTCGTTCGTCTCGGTGTCGCCAAAGGTCTGACGCGTCGTGTCGTTCTTCGGAAGTACGTGATGCGCTCTGCGATGGTTCCCATCGTGACGATTGCTGGATTGGATTTTGCTGCACTTTTGGGAGGTGCGATCATCACCGAGAGTGTCTTCTCACTTCCTGGTATGGGCAAGCTGTCGATTCGTGCAGTAGTGGAATCTGACTTGCCTGTCTTGGTCGGCACAACGATGGTCGCTGCAGTGTTCATTGTTCTCGCGAACGTGATTGTCGATATTTCCTATGGTTTCTTGGACCCGCGTGTGAGGGAGAAGTGATGGAAGCCTCGCACCCGGTTCTCATTGTGGAGAATCTCAGTGTTTCTTTTGAAACCCCCGATGGCATCGTCCACGCAGTGAACGATGTGTCCTTCGTCTTGCATCGCGGTAAAACACTTGGAATCGTCGGGGAAAGCGGTTCCGGTAAATCCGTTACTGCTTCTTCATTAATGCGTTTGAATAATTCTGTGACGGCGACTACCTCGGGCAGTGTTCAAGTTTCCGGAAAAGATCTGATGGCAGCAAGTGATGATGAATTGCGTCAAATTCGCGGTAGCGAAATTGCAATGGTTTTTCAGGACCCAATGTCTGCATTAAATCCGTACTACACAGTTGGTGCGCAAATTGCTGAGGCGTATGAAGTGCATCATCCCAATGCTTCAAAGTCTGAAGTACAGATGAAGGTCATTGACATGATGACAAAGGTTGGAATACCCAATCCAGAGCAAAGATCAAAAGATTATCCACACCAGTTTTCTGGTGGAATGCGTCAACGAATTGTTATCGCAATTGCCTTGGTGAATGATCCTAAGATTTTGATTGCAGACGAACCTACTACTGCTCTTGATGTGACAGTGCAGGCGCAAATTCTCGATTTGATGTTGTCCTTGCAGGCGGAAAATGGAATGGCAATTCTTCTCATCACGCATGACCTTGGTGTGATCGCCGAAGTCGCGCGGGATGTTCTCGTGATGTATGCAGGACGGGTTGTAGAGAAAGCTGATGTAGAAGATCTGTTCGAGATTCCTACACACCCTTATTCATGGGGTCTTTTGGGTGCGGTGAGCAGTCTTGACGATAGTCATCGTGGGCAGCTGAAAACCATTGAGGGCGCACCACCGTCACTTCTTAATTTGCCTACTGGCTGTGCATTCCATCCACGTTGCACATATTCATCAGAGAACAATGGTCAGTGTGAGACTTTGGTTCCGAGTCTGATGCAGAAAGGTCCGGAACACTCCTCATCAGCGTGTCATTTACAGTCTGCTCGCGTTGTTCAGATTGGGCGAGAGGTAGGGAAGTGATGTCGAAACCTATTGCTCTTGAAGTACGAAATCTTGTGAAGTATTTTCCCACAGGCCATAAGGGATTTTTAGGACGCCCCTCGCAGGAATTGAAAGCAGTTGATGGAGTGTCTTTTGTTCTTTCGAAAGGCGAGACACTGGGGATTGTTGGAGAGAGTGGCTGTGGTAAGTCGACACTGGCTCGTCTCATCACGAGGTTGCTTGACCCATCGTCTGGACAAGTGATTCTTGACTCACAAGACATCACACATCTGCGAGGTCGACGGCTACGAGACGTGCGTCGTCAAATCCAGATGATTTTCCAGGATCCGTATTCATCTCTGAATCCCCGACACAGTGTCGGTCAGATAATTTCGGCACCCCTTGAGGTGCAGGGAATTGTCAGTGGCGATGAACTGATGTCGCGTGTACGAGAAATGATGGCACTTGTCGGATTGAATCCAGAGCATTACAACCGATACCCGCATGAATTCTCTGGCGGTCAACGACAAAGAATCGGTATTGCTCGATCTCTCATTCTCAATCCTTCGGTCATCATCGCTGATGAGCCAGTGTCTGCGTTAGATGTCTCGATTCAGGCGCAGATTTTGAACTTGTTGGAAAAATTGCAACAAGATCTAGGGCTTTCGTTTATCTTCATTGCTCATGACTTGTCAGTAGTGCGACATATTGCAGACAAAGTTGCGGTGATGTATCTCGGCAAGATCGTTGAGATGGGTCCTTCATCTGCTGTATACGGTCGATCCCTACATCCGTATACAACAGCTCTTTTGTCCGCTGTCCCGGTCGCCAACCCAAAGAAACGGGGCGCCTCAGGGCGTATTCGATTACAAGGCGATGTGCCATCCCCAGTCAACCCTCCGTCCGGCTGTCGTTTCCGCACCAGATGTTGGAAGGCCTCGGAACTCTGTGCCTCCCATGAACCACCTCTGATTGATATGGGAGAAGGGCACTTGGTGGCGTGTCATCACCCCATGGAGCCCTCTGAGGGGGCTGGGAAGCCACCTGTTGAGAGATAGGCTTTAGAACCGTGCGTTCAGTCATTCTCTATCTCACCCTCGTTATCAATGTGATTGCCATGTTCTCGACGATTGTCGGTGTTCTTCTTCATAGTGGTCAGGGCGGAGGGCTTTCCGACATGTTCGGAGGCGGAGCTGGTGCAGGACTCGGCTCAGCGGCTGCTGAGCGCAATCTCAACCGCATTACAGCGGTCTTTGCAACCGTGTGGCTTTTCACCGTTGTTGCCTTGGCTTTCTTGCTGAGCAACTAGCCCGTTGGTTCCCAGGGCTTCCCTGGCTAACCTTTAAGTTCCACGTCGAAGTGGCGAAATAGGCAGACGCACCAGTTTAAGGGACTGGCGCTCGTGAGGGCGTGGGGGTTCAAGTCCCCCCTTCGACACCAATGCGATTAACAAAGATTGTTGCCACTCTTGGGCCAGCGTCCTTGTCCGTTCCCGGTATCCAAAGCCTTGTCTCGGCCGGCGTTTCAGTGTTTCGCCTGAACTGTTCCCATCTGAGTACTCAAGATCTACCCGAGTTGATTGCGTTGGTACGTGAAGCGGCTCCTGAGGCAGGAGTCATGGTGGACATTCAAGGTCCGAAACTTCGTTTTGCACCGGAGTCCATCGATCTTGTGAACGACTCCGTGGTCTCCTACAAGTTGTCAGATCTTGGTATCGAAACCTCTGATGCGACTGATTCTCGGGGACTTGAAGTTGGTCATCGCATCTTGATGGACGACGGTCGCATTGAGACCGTGGTTGAGAATGTTGACGGCGAGAGGTTCTCTGTTCGCGTTCGTCGCGGTGGATTCTTGCAACATGGGAAGGGTGTGAATCTTCCCGATACAGAGGTGCGCGGAAGTCTTCTCTCAGACAAGGATCTCGCTGATGTCGCCGTTGCGAGAGATCTCGGAGTTGAGATCGTCGCAGTGTCTTTCGTGCAAACACCATCAGACATTCTTTCCATTCGTGAATTGATTGGTGACGACATCTTGTTGTTCGCGAAGATCGAACGTCCACAGGCATTGGAACGCATTGACGAGATCTGCGCGGTCAGCGATGGCGTCATGGCGGCTCGTGGTGATCTTGGCGTTGAGACACCGTATGAAAGTGTTCCCGCAGCACAAACCCGCATTGCACTGAGTGCGTTGCGACATGGAGTTGTTTCAATATGTGCGACGGAGATGCTGGAGTCGATGACGACATCGTCTCGACCAACTCGCGCTGAAGTAGCCGACGTAAGTGGTGCAGTGAGAGATGGATTTGATGCTGTGATGCTTTCGGGCGAAACAGCTGTGGGGCTTCACCCTGCGGAGGCTGTACGCGCGATGGCGCGTATCTGTGAAGAGTCAGAGAAACACGTGGCCATGGCGAACTACTTTGCCGATGCGAATCCCGGCGCAGCCGCCGTGACGGCAGCAGCGAGTGCACTGGCGAAGCGAACATCAGCCAAATTCATTTTGTCCATCTCGCTCACCGGATTCTCTGCTCGTTTGATGGCATCGTGTCGGCCTTCTTGCCCGATCGTGGCCATTACTCCGAGCGCAGATCGATCTCGGCGACTGAATGTCAATCGTGGTGTGTATCCGCTTGTTCTGGAACGAGATAGAAACTTCACGTCGGCTGTGACATCAGCGATTCAGTTGACCAAAGAAATCAACATGCTCAAGAGCGGTGATGAGATCGTTGTTTGTGCTTCCCGGCTTCATCCACGCTCAGATGCCGACACAATCTTGTTGCATCGGGAGCCCGATTAGACGCGTATATCTGCGTCGAGACGACGTGTCTCGTTAGGCCATTGGACGCAGATGCTTCTTCGTGGTGAGGAAGAAGATTGCAAGCAACAGCATGAGTGCTCCGGCAACTGAAAACGTCAACGGTGCATTATTGAGATGGCGGGCGATGATGCCCACTATGAGAGCTCCGGTGGGGGCGAGCCCGCTCATCAGCAGAGAATGGAAGGCCATCACTCTGCCCATGACCTGAGGTGGTGTGTTGTTCTGAATCAGGGTTTGGCTGAGATTCATGTAGAAGCCGCCACCCATTCCCCACGCAAATAGCAGCACTCCCATCCAAAAGATTGATGTCGATTGACCCAAGAGAACTTGGATAGAGCCACCCCAGCACAAACCGCACATGAACCACATACCTTTGCGAATCATCTTGTGGTTGAAGCGCATAATGAGCGTGGAGGTGAGGAGTTGTCCCACTCCGAGCATCGCGAACAGGACTGTGGTTTGACTGGCGCTAGCCCCAGCTTGTTCCTTGGCGATTTGTGGTCCCAGAACAATCCACGGAGCCATCATGAAGAGAACTGAACCTGCAAGGAGTACGAAGAACGAACGTACTGCTGCGTTGCTTTGGATGAAGGAAATTCCACCAAAGATCTCTTCACGCAGTCTTTTTCTGTGTGTGTTGTGGCTAGGTGGTAACTCAAGTGGAATGAGCGTGAGGAATCCGATGACGTACAGCGCGGCCTGAAGCCAAAACGCACCTTTGATTCCCCAGATATCAATAGCGGGACCAGCAGCAATTGGTCCGATGATGAGGCCGAAATTGTTGCCGATTGTGCTGATGGCAATAGCACCAACAAGTTTGTCGCTTGGAACCAGAGTCGGAACGATTGCCGAACGGACGGGCGTGCCTAAAGCAATAAAGATTCCAGAGATGCAGGAACCAACAATGGCCCAACGAATTGTCATTGCATCGAATGTGATCATCGTTGCAATAGCCACGGTGATGCCCACTGCTCCGATCTGGCTGACGATCAGCAACGTTCGCCGATTCATGTGATCGCTCATCACACCGACGGGAAGCGAGATTAGAAGGGCGGGGAGTCCCATGACGAAAAGAATGAGCCCGCTGATATCTGACTTTGCACCGAGCCCCAGTGCTAACCAGACGAATGCGAATCGTTGTGTGCTCTGCACCAAGATGAAGATGAAGCTATTGAGCCAGAGCAACCGAAATGGTTTGATGCGCAATAAGTCTGTGGGACGAATTGCGGTGCTTTTACTCATACTGCATCTTTACAGGAGTGAGGTAAGAAATAGTCACTGAAGACAGGCGTACAGAGCCTCAATGAGCGCTTTGTTGCGAGGGTTCTGCCACCGAGGGCCCATCTGATTCATCACATACCCGAAGCCCACCTTGGCGACGGGATCACAAAAGCCCACAGAGCCACCTGCGCCGTAATGACCAAATGCTTCGGAGTTAGGGCCAAACCCACGTTCCGGAATGGGTATTTGAAACCCGTGTGCGAATCGCGAGACGCGACCGAGCACCACGTCGTCGCCATGTGAAACCTCTTGTACTGCCTCTGCGAGAACATTGGTCGGAAGTATCTGCACGCCAGAATACGAACCGCCGTGGGCGAGAGTTGTATACAACGACGAAACCCCACGTGCACTTGCATGCATGTTTGTACTGGGCATCTCGGCACGACGCCATTCAGGTGAATTGACAACGCCCGACCCGGAGAGACCTGAAGGGTTGTAATACGTATTGATTTGCATCAGTTGTTCTTCAGTGAGTCCGGGTGGTTCCTCTTCCGCCATCGGTTGGCCCGGCCATTCAAAATCAGCCATGCGTTGATGTAGATGATCTGAAGCACCGAGGTATATGTCGGCGTGCAGGGGAGCAGAGATATCTCGTGCAATGAGTTGCCCAACTGTCAGTCCTGTTGCGCGTCGAATCATTTCTCCCACAAGGAAGCCGAAGGTATTGACGTGATATCCGTGAGCTGTTCCTGGGACCCACCAAGGCTTCTCGGTCGCTAGAGCGTCGCTCATTGCAGACCACTGCATCATTGAGCCGGGAGCCATCCGAGGTCTAATTGCGGGCAGTCCGGCGCGATGACCTAACAAGTCACGGAATGTCACAGACTCTTTGCCGTGGACTTCAAACTCGGGCCAGACCGAGGAGACCACTGTGTCGTAAGAGAGTTCGCCGCGAGCGACACACTGTGCAGCAACAACCGCCGTGATGCCTTTGCCAACAGAAAAGGCATTGACCAACTGATCTTGATCCCAGACTCGCGTGCGCTGCGGGTCGGCATGCCCGCCCCATATATCTACGACTGTGCGACCGTGGACGGTGATACACACCGACGCGCCGATCTCGGCGTGCTCGTTGAAGTTATTGATGAATGCTTCGCGAACAGACTCGAAAGCCGGGTCTACGAAACCCTGTGCAAGGGCGTCTTCGCTCAGAGAGCAGACTTCTCAAGAATGTGCACGCCACATGCTGACCCGAGGCCGATGACATGTGCGAGGCCTACCTTGGCGCCTTCGATCTGGCGCGGACCTGCTTCACCACGAAGGTGATGACACACTTCCCAAATGTTGGCAATACCTGTTGCGGCAATGGGGTGACCCTTTGATTCAAGTCCACCAGACACGTTTACTGGTGTCTTGCCGTCACGCCATGTTGCGCCTGAGTTAAAGAAGTCAACCGCTCCGCCTTCTTCGCACAACATGAGGTTGTCGTAATGAACAAGCTCAGCTGTTGCAAAGCAGTCATGCAGTTCAACCAAGTTGAGATCGGAAGGGGAGACGCCAGCCTGCTCGTATGCCTGCTTTGCTGCAATACGTGTGAGCGTGTTGACATCGGGAAGGACTTGACATGCTTCCTGGTACGGATCGCTGGTGAGAACGGAAGCCGACACCTTGATTGCGCGACGTTGCTGCTCAAGAGAGAGTGTCTTCAACTTCTTGCCACTCACGACTACTGCCGCAGCTGCACCATCACAGTTAGCAGAGCACATGGGGCGCGTATTCGGATACGCAATCATGATGTCATTCATAATCTCATCAAGTGTCATGCGCTTGTTGTACGCAGCAAGAGGATTAAGTGTGGAATGTGCGTGATTCTTCTCGGAGATCTTTGCGAAGAGCTCGAAAGTTGCGCCGCCGTACTTGTGTCCGTACTCCATGCCTACTTGAGCAAATGTGCCGGGCATGTTTGCTGTTCCGATGAGACCATCGGTGTTGGCGACGGAGCCGTAACGACCTGTTGCCTTCCATTCCTTGCCAGGACCCTTTGGTCCTGAGCTTGCACCGAGGAGTCCAACTCCTGCCAACTTCTCAACGCCCACAGCGAGGCCCATGTCGCACTCTCCGGCCTTGATGGCCATGATTGCTGTACGCAGTGCAGTGGCGCCGGTAGCGCATGCGTTTGAGACGTTGTATACAGGAATACCGGTCTGACCGACCTGCTTCTGAATCATCTGGCCGATGCCACCTTGACCCATAAGGCAGCCTGCAGCCAAGATGCCCATGTCCTTCATGGTGACGCCACCGTCTGCAAGTGCTGCCATTACGGCTTCAGCTGCAAGGTCAACTGTGTCTCTGTCCGGATACTTACCGAACTTCGTCATGTAAATGCCGAGGATGTAGATGTCGTCTGATGCCATGGTGTTCTCCAGTGTTCTCTGTGTTGTTCTTGATTACTTGATGGGTTCAAATCCGAAGCCGATGGCTTCAGATCCGTTGTCGTCGTTGCCGAGTGAATAGGTGGCGAGGCGAACCTTCATGCCGAGACTGACCACTTCGGGTGTGGGGTCACAATTGATGATGTTGGCTCGCACACTTGTGCCACCGCAGTTGATGATGGCGGCAACAAAAGGGACAGGAACGCCAGGAGCGGCAAAGGTAACAATCGTGAACGACCGAACTTCTCCTTCAGTAGCGATCTCAACCTTTTTGAAGTCAGTCGCAAAGCAAGAAGCGCAAGCATTGCGCCGGTCAAAGAACTTCGCACCACACGAGGTGCACTCATTCGCTATGAGGTGGGGCTTATCGCCCAGTACGAGGTAATCAACCAGGGGGACTTGCGTGGTGGTCATCGATGCTCCTGACGAACGGTTTCTCTCACACTAGGTCGCTCAGGTGGGGGGTTGTGAAGATGGACACCGTCATCTGCACCTAATTTCGGCTAGGAAAGGGGGATGGCTTCTACGTGGAAAAACTGGGCAGGCAACGAGATTGCCCATCCCACGTCAATCGAGAACCCTCGGAATGAAGATGAGGTGGTCTCTATAGTTCGCGAAGCTGCCAGCAGAGGCGAGAAGGTCAAGATTCCTGGTTCTGGCCATAGTTTCACCCCTGCTGCTGTCACAGATGGGCGCATGGTCCGGATTAACGCATTGAGCGGCATTTACTCCATCGATCGATCCCGTATGGAAGTGCGTGTGGGAGCTGGCACGACACTGAGTGATCTCAATCGTCTTCTTGCAGCAGAGGGTCTGGCGATGGCAAACCTCGGCGACATCGCCTATCAGACTGTTGCCGGTGCAATCTCGACTTCCACTCATGGAACGGGAGTCGCTCTTCCTGGACTAGCTGCGCAAGTCACTGCGATGCGCATTGTCGATGGTCATGGCAATCTCGTGGAATGCAATAGCGAGAAGAACTCAGAGATACTTGATGTCGCGCGAGTGTCGGTAGGTGCCCTCGGTGCCATCACCGAATGCACGATTCGAGTGGTGGATGCTTTCCGTCTTCATGCTCATGAACAACCAATGCGTCTGGATGATGTTCTGGACAACATCGATGAACTTCGTTTATCAAATGATCATTTTGAGTTCTTCTGGATTCCTC
>WLHL01000025.1 GCA_009702755.1 Actinomycetota bacterium | reverse complement strand
GCCTTTTCGCCCGGCTTGGCCATGTTCGGAGCCGTCAGATCGGGGATGCGACCGGTCTTTGCGAATGCCAAAAGCCAGCCTGGCTTCTGCAGAACCTCAGGAGCCAGTTTGATTGCTGCCTTGATGTCGATTTTTTCTGGAATCCATGGGCTGCCCCAGTCACGACCGTTCGAAAATGACCAGTCGAGGGTCACGATGAGACCCTTTGCGCCCGCTTCACGCGCACGATTCATTCGCTGTACGAGAGTGTCTTTGTCGCCGCACCAATACATCTGGAAAAACGTTTTGTCGTTCACTGCAGCAACGTCTTCTACAGACTTTGATGCGAATGAACTGAGACCCATCGGGATGCCGCGATTTTGTGCGGCACGTGCGATTGCAACTTCACCTTGTGGATGCACTGCTTGCACACCAGTGGGCGAAATGATGATCGGCATACCAATTTCTTGGCCCATGATTGTGGTGTTCATGGTGCGCTCATTGGAGAGCCCAGCAACGTGTGGTGCGAAACCAAGAAGATCGAATGATGCAAGGTTGTCAGCAGTTGAAAGACCCTTTTCAGAACCTGCAATCAACGCGCCATACACAGATTTAGGCAAGCGCTTCTTTGCGCGACGTTGTGCCTCTGCGACTGTCTCAAACCATGTGTTCGACATTGGTGTGTCCTTCAAAAATGGGGGGTGCCATATTGTACCGAGGCACCCCTTCGGGCTCCCCTATTAATGGCCAGGAAGCAGCAGTGACAAGAGTTCGGCAGGGGTAGCAACAACTGCATGTGCTCCAGCAGATGTCAATTCTTCATGGTCGCCGAAGCCCCACAGAACTCCCGCAGCTTTCGTGCCGACCTGCACACCCGCCTCAATATCGTGATTGCGATCACCAATCATCCAGCACTTTTCCAGTGTCGGAGCCACACCTAATTCGCGTTCACAATCCACTAACGCGCGACGTAACAAAACTGATTTATGAACGGGTGCATCTGCCGCAGGACCAACCACGGTGACCATGTGATGATCCATGCCAATCGCGCGAACTGCAACTTCAGCTTGTGCTTGTGGCTTTGCGGTGACGAGTGCAAGATGCCAATGCTGCGACAACGTTTCGATGACATCGCGCATGCCGTCAATCACCGGCGTATGAGGCAGCTGGTTCTCGATGTAGATGCGTCGGTACTCCTGAATGAACTCTTCGGATCGCGCAACATCAAGATTGCGGCGCGACAACAATTCGGGCATCGTCGTTTGCAATGGTGGACCAATCACACGTCGAATTTCAGTGTCGGTCATTGCATCAGTACCGACATTTGCGAACACATCATTCAGTGACGCAGTGATGCCCGCTCCCGAGTCCGCAATCGTGCCGTCGAGATCCCAAAACAGAACATTGCGTGAGGTCATTTGGTCACCCTAGGTGACCTCCATCGCCTACTTTGGGGACATGTCGGCAACAACCCTTCTTCTCGTCCTCGACCTCGTCGGAATTGCCGTCTTCGGAGTCTCAGGAGCCCTCGCTGGGGTCGACAAAAAGCTCGATTTGTTCGGCGTGCTCTTCCTCTCTGTCGCCACTGCCCTCGGAGGCGGATTCATTCGTGATGCTCTCATCGGTGCAACACCCGCAGCAGCTCTCACCGATGGTCGTTATCTCCTGGTGCCCGTTGTGGTGGGACTCATCGTCTTCTACGTGCACCCCAAGATGGCGCGGCTATCTCGAGTTTTCTTGTTGGTCGATGCAGCAGGTCTAGGTCTCTTCGCTGTTGCTGGTGCGCGTAAGGCACTCGACTTCGGCGTGCCTGCAGTCGGTGCATGCGGCATTGGGCTTCTCACTGCAATCGGTGGCGGCCTTCTTCGCGATGTGTTGGTACGCGAGATTCCAACTGTTCTTCACCGTGAGATCTACGCAACAGCTGGCCTGCTCGCCGCCGTGATTGTTGTCGTTGGCGACAAAGCCGAATTCAACAATGTCGCAACAGCATCTGTGGCGATCAGTGTGGCTTTCGGTCTCCGGGTCATCAGCCGCTGGAAGCAGTGGTCGGCGCCCCTCCCCCGAATTACTGAATAGAGCAATCTCAATCCCTGAGTAAATCAGGCTCCAGTATTGGGAATGGTTCTCATTATCTGTATTGTGGAGTCATGCGAGCGTCACGAATCATCTCTCTCCTTGCTCTCACTGGTCTCCTTGTCGCGTGTGGTGCTAGCCAAGACAGCACCCCTGCACCAAAGGCTGACCGCCTCACCGTGGCCGCGTCTTTCTACCCCGTTGCTGAAATCGTGCAGCGCGTTGGTGGCGACGATATTGAACTACTCGCGCTCACCGCACCAGGCATTGAGCCCCACGACTCAGAGTTATCCGCAAAACAATTAGATGCTCTCTCGCAGGCCGACATTGTCTTCTACATCGGCGGAGGCTTCCAGCCCGATCTTGAAAAGGCAGTTGCATCACTTCCCAAGACAACTGTTGCTATTGACCTCTTGAAGTCTGTTGACGTCATTACTTCAGAAGAGAAAGAGAAAGATGATCATGGGGATGATCATGCAGAAGAGGAATCTGACGGGCACGGTCATGGCCACTCCGACACTGACCCGCACGTATGGCTTGACCCAGCGAACATGGTCAAAATGTCCGCGATTGTTTCTCAGGAAATCGCAAAGGTGCAGTCTGAACTCGCATCAGATCTCACCAGCCGACAAACCGAATACGCCAACGAACTCACCGAAGTCGGAACACTGATGGACACCACCTTTGCATCATGCGAGCGCAAAGAACTCGTCTCGGCCCACGATGCATTCACCTACTTCACAAAGCGTGCAAACCTCATTGCTGTTCCTATATCTGGCGTTGATCCGGAGAATGAACCATCAGCAAAGGAACTCGAAGTAGTTGCAAAGATTGCTCAAGACCGCAATGTCACCACTGTCTTCTTTGAAGAAGTTCTTCCCAAGGCCTTTGCCGACACTGTTGCCAAGGCAATTGGCGCCTCTGTTGACTCCATCAATGCCGTGGAAACGATTTCTCAGTCCGACCTCGACGCCGGCATCACCTATTCTTCAATCATGAAGTCGAACATCACCAAGGTTGCGGCCGCTCTTGGGTGCAAGTGACCCACGACGGAATTGTCCTGCAGGCCATTGACCTGGCTGTCTCCTACGGAGAATCCAAGGCTCTCTCGTCCTCTTCATTCGCCATCGGTGCAGGGGAATTAGTCGCTGTTGTCGGCCCTAATGGTGCTGGCAAGTCCACTTTGTTTAAGGCCCTTGCCGGTTTCGTTGACCACGATGGTGATGTAGTTGTGCATGGCGAGCATTGCCATCACCTCGAGCGCAAGGCAATTGCCTACATTCCGCAACAAGCTGATCTTGATCTTCGCTTCCCCATCAGCGTGGGCGAAGTCGTCATGGCCGGTCGTCGTCGCTTTCACGGGACCCGAATGAAGGTAACAGACACAGACATTTTGCGGGTGACCGAGTGTCTCGCACAAGTTGATCTTGCTGACATGCATGATCGTTTGCTGTCGACACTGTCCGGTGGTCAAGTACAGCGAGTGCTACTCGCACGCGCGCTTGCTCAAGAAGCCGATGTGTTACTGCTTGACGAGGCATTGTCAGGTGTTGACACACGACATACCGAAGAGTTGATTGCCCTCTTTGCCGACCTCTGCGCCTCGGGCACCTCCATCCTGGTGTCCACTCACGACTTAGGGCTTGTTCGCTCTCGCTTTGCTCGTTGCCTTGCAGTGAATGGCCGCGTGATGGGTGATGGCACACCATCCACCGAACTTGAAGGCATCAAACTTGAAGCTCTCTTTAGTGCCACATCACGGGGAGAGTCACAATGAGTTGGTTACTTGACCCGTTTCAATCTGATTTCACACAACGTGCCGGCCTGATCTGCATCATGGTGGGCATCCTTGCTCCCGTCGTTGGCACATGGATCTCTCTTCGCAAACTTGCCTACCTCGGCGACGCGATGTCACACAGTGTTCTCGGAGGCGTTGCCCTGGGTTTCGCCTGGTTCGGCACAAATGCTGTTCTCCCCGGAGCACTTGTCGCGGGCATCTTCATGGCGATTGTGATTCACTTTCTCTCCCAAAACCGCAGGATTGCTACTGACTCGGTTATCGCCGTTGTTGGGAGCGGAATGTTCGCCTTGGGTGCTCTCCTACTGAGCAAGGTGGATACATCGGTGTCCATTAGTCACTTCCTTTTCGGACAGCTCCTCACCGTCAACACCGCCGACCTCTGGATCACCCTTATTCTCACCGTCGCTGCAGTGACATTCGTATGGTTCCGCTTCGACGATCTCAAGTTCGCCACGTTTGATCGCGATCATGCAACACAAATCGGCATTCGCGTCCAGCGCCTAGATGCTGCAATGTTGGTTCTTCTTGCTGTGTGCGTCGTGGTGTGTCTCAATACGGTTGGTATTGCTCTCACCGTGTCACTTCTCATCACACCGACTGCAACAGCACGACTTTTCTTCAATAATGTCGCAACTATCACGCGGGCAGCAATTGCAATTGGCCTCACTGAAGTTCTTGCTGGGTTCATTGTTGCGTATCACTTTGATCTCTCACCAGGGCCGGCCATCACATTGGGCGCCACCACTGTCTTCATCGTGTTGTATGCAATTCGATTTGCAACGTCAGATCGCACATACGTGCATCACACACATGATCACGACCACGATCATTCACACTGATTTCATTGATGTTTGTGAGGCATCCCTCACACAAGGTATGTGTTTACCAACTTACGTGTGAGCGCTTCACAAGCATCCTTGATAGCGGTACGGTCAAGTCATGACAACAAGTACAGCTGGTAAGCGTCGGATCGTTGTAGGGGTCGATGGATCTCCGAATTCAATGAAAGCTGTTGACTGGGCCATCTCGTTTGCTCACTCTGGCGACACCGTGGTTCTTCTCTCTGCATGGAGCCCCATCGTGGTGCCTGCAGATATGGCGATGTCGTACACGTTTGATGACACGGGTGCCCGCAGCGTTCTGGATCAAGAAAACAAGCGTGTCGCACAAACCGCAGCTAACCGGGGTGTCTCTCTTGCGGTTCATTTCGAGAACAATGACCCCCGTAATGCGTTGCTTGATTCCAAGTGCGACCTCATTGTGGTGGGCGCTCGTGGCCACGGCGGCGTGGTCGGACTTCTCGTCGGATCCGTTGCCGATTATGTCTCTCGACACGCAAAAGTGCCAGTAGTCATCGTTCCTGCTGTCGAGTAACTACCGTGAGGGAATGAACCTCGATCCGCTCGCCGACTCCGGCATTGACCTCACCACCCTCTTGTTGTGTGATTTCGCCAACATTCGTGAGGGGATGCTGAACATCATTAGTGGCGGCATCACCCGCATCGGCGTCACAAACGGTTTCCCAACAGGCATTGATGCCACTGTGGCCATGTCTGTGTACGTACATCCGCATCGCGTTGGACAAGTTCATTCAGGCCGACTCATCATGCGCTATCCCGACACAATCGAAGAGATTGCGCGCATCGAATTTCAATTCGAAGGCGATGCCGAGTTGAATCCTGGCGAAGGTCTGAACTTTCACTTCGCGCTACCACTACAAACGATCGCCGCACCTCGTCCGGGTCAAGTAGACATCTCTGTCACCATTGATGATTCACCAGCAGGATTGGTCAGTTTCTGGATGCAAGACGCCCCTCAATAGAAGATGCTCCTAGACCGTTCTGACTTTCTCCGTTGATTTACCTCCTGCACGACACACATACCGATTAGTCAGTAGCGTCATACTTGCCAGCCCATTTTTTGGAGGTACGTATGAAAAAGTCACAGCGCTTCACAGCCCTGATCGCAACAGCCGTGTTGCTATGCGCGGCCGCACCAGTTCTTTCGACAGACCCCGCAGATGCAGCAACCCCAGCAGTCACAACTCCAGTTGTCACGACGCCCTCCTCTACATTGCCCTCCACCACGTCGCCCTCCACCACAACACCGGCTGTCACCACTCCCACCGTGACAACTACAACCACATTGCCTCCCATATCAAGTCGTGGGAACTCTCCTCTCGCTGGCGAAAAGCGTTACATCATTCGATACACAGACTCCGAGAGAGACGAAGACGAAGATAAGGAACTCTCCAACAACAATGGCCGTCTGAAGAAACGACTTTCCAATGTCTTCAACGGTGCAATTGCTGACATGACACCGGCCAAAGCGAATCTCCTTCGCAGAAGCTCAAGAGTGTTGTGGGTTGAAGAAGACAAGAACGTGATGACCCAGGCAACAGTCTCTCCAACGCCTTCATGGGGACTTGACCGAATTGACCAACGCACCAACACGCCGACGAATAGCTATTCCTTCCTTACCAACGGGCAAGGTGTTTCGGCCTACATCATCGATAGCGGCATCTATACGTCGCATTCTCAGTTCACCGGACGCACACGCATTGGCTTTGATGCATTCGGCGAAAATGGCCTTGACTGCAACGGCCACGGCACGCACGTCGCTGGAACCGTGGGTGGTTCTACATTCGGTGTCGCACCTGCTGCATCTCTCATCTCAGTACGCGTGCTTGATTGCAGTGGTGCGGGTTCCGTCTCTAGCGTGATTGCCGGAATTGACTGGGTCATCAATGATCATGTTTCTGGTCCAGCCATCATCAACATGAGTTTGGGCGCAGGCAAGAGTGCCTCTTTGGAATCTGCCGTCGACCGTGCATTCAATGACGGCATCACTGTTGTCTCTGCAGCAGGAAACTCCAATGTTGATGCCTGCACTAACTCTCCCGGCGGAAACAAAGCATCGGGACTCACCGTCGGCGCCACCACAACCACTGATGCTCGTGCGTCGTACTCCAACTTTGGCGCATGCCTCGATCTGTTTGCACCAGGGTCAGGAATTGTTTCTGCTGGTATCTCTTCAACCACTGCTTCGGCAACATTGTCGGGCACTTCCATGGCTGCACCACACGTGGCTGGTCTCGTTGCTCGTTACTTATCCGCCATCCCCACTGCAACACCCACTCAAGTAATGGCAGCGATCATCTCGGCATCAACCGACAATGTGGTCACGAGTGCTGGCACGTTGTCTCCGAACAAACTTGCATACGGCGACCCCGGCACAGTGCCAACGTCTACAAGCACCACGACTCCACAAGGCTCCACCACCTTGCCGCCGGGAACTGGCACGGAAGCACGGCCATCGGTTCCCGGAGTACCCGGCACACCCGTTGCCCTTGCCGGAGCAACTTCTTCTTGGTTGAACTGGACAGCAGCGACAAATGGCGGCAGTCCCATCACCGCTCATGTTGTTCGCATTTACCGCAGAAATGTTCTGACAAGTCAAGTGGTCGTTGACGCCGACACATTCCATACCATCACGGGATTAACACCGGGATCGACTACTTCTTTCACTGTGGCTGCAATGAATGGCGTTGGAGCTGGTCCGTTCTCCGCGATGTCGAACACCATCATCCCTCTAAAGAGCAATGGTTCCTTTACAAAAACACAGTCGGCAAGCGCTACCAACATTGTGCCGGAAGCACCCACGCGAGTATCGACGTCACAAGTGAGATCATCAGTCACCATCTTGTGGACACCACCGACAAATGCATTGGCTACGTCGTTCGAAACTGTTTTCTATCAGAACAGAAAGATTGTTGCGAAAGTTGTCACGGTTGCCTCAGGTGGCATTCGTGTCTTCGGTTTGAAAAGAGGTGTGTACTCAGTGCGAGTACGAGCTACCAATGTGACAGGAACAGGAAAGCTCTCACGCCCTGTTCGCACAGTTGTGCGTTAAACAGACTTAGTGCGCAAGGTGCTTGAAGCGCTCGACAGCGTCTTCAATTTCTTTCGTTGCAGCCGCACGACCTTCCCACCCTTTGACAGTGGTGTCTTTATTCGGCTCTAACAACTTGTAGGTCTCGAAGAAGTTTCCGACTTCGTCCAACAAATGCTCGGGCAAGTCTTCAATGTCTTTGTACTGGGAAAAGCGTGGGTCGTGCGAGCCGACGCATAACACTTTGGCGTCGGGGCCCTTTTCGTCTGACATCCAGAACACAGCAACCGGACGCACCCAGATGTGACAGCCAGGGAAGGTGGGCTGGTTCAGCCACACCAATGCATCCAACGGGTCGCCGTCTTCACCATGTGTATTGGGAAAGAACCCATAGTCAAGCGGGTACTGCGTTGCAGTGAACAAGGTGCGGTCAAGCCAGATTGCTCCGGTCTTGTGATCCATCTCGTACTTATTGCGTGACCCCTGAGGGATCTCAACGATCATTTCTACATCCATAGAAGTCATTCTACGGAAGTGACGGGATTCCCGAGAATGGCGCCCTGTAAAAAGGCCCTCATCAGGGATGCAAAGTCCTCGTCTTTAATACCTTGACCTGTTTCGACCAAGAGATCATTAAGCACAAACCCAAAGGAATACGACTGAACCAGCATCGCAAGCGCCGATGAGTCGACGGGGGTTCGACCCCCTGCCATCCGGCGCTGGATGTCATCGAGGAATGCTGTCATGCGTTCCTGAATGACTGCTTGCACTAGGCCAAGTCGTTCACGGAGCGCAGGAATCTCCATTGATGCAGCAAGAATCTGCATACGTGTCCAACGACGTGGACGACGGAAGTCTTGTTGCGGCAATGCAAGGATTGCCATCACATCGTCAATCGTTGGCTGTTCTAACGCATTGATGTAGGCCTCAGATGCATCAAGTTGTTCAAGAACAAACTCTTCAAACATCTCACCAAGAACTTCGGCAAGTAAGCCGTCGCGATCGACGTAGTACTTGTAAATCAGTGGCACCGAAACTTTGGCCTGCTGCGCTACGTCTTGCACGCGCAACCCAAGGATGCCCTTGCCCTCTACCTCAGCACGCGCAGCGCTAATGATTCGTTCACGAGATGAAGGCGTGTGATTGTGTGGCACATCGGAGACGCTACCTCGTCCCTCGCCCCTGCCATTCCTTTGGAATGACCACACCTCACTTTGGCGCTAGAGCACCTGAATTTTGAGGGTCTTCACGGTTGGTTTGGTCTTTTTGGGTATCAAGACCACAGTGACAGTGCAGGTGCCTTTACGTATCCCCCGCACCGTGCTGCCCACGAACTTGCAGTACTTCGTACCGCGAGTAATGGAAATGCGCATGGATCCTTGCGAACGTTTTGGAATCTTCAATGACACTGCTGCGGCAATCTTTGCTGCCGTCAGCGATCGCAGTCGCTTCACTTTCAACACTTTGGTTGCACTCGCACTTGTCAGACCTGTCAGCACACCCATTGGACTTGACGTTGATGTCACCGGTGTTGTTGCAATCTCTTCCACGGTTGTTGTGGGAGCAATTGTTGAAGACGGTGTTGTACTGGCAACAGTGGAAACAACCGACGATGACGAACTGCTCGGTGGAAGTGTTGTCGTGGTCGTTGCGGCGAGTGTCGTTGTGGCAGCAACGGTGGTCGTCGCAGCCAGAGTCGTAGTTGCGGCAATAGTCGTCGTCGCTTCGACTGTCGTTGTCGTCGCCAGTGTTGTTGTCGTTGTCGGTAATGCATTAAAGAACGGCACAGCAACTGCGACATTGCTGTTGTCCTGCGAGTTATCACCCAATTGGCCGAATTCATTCAAACCCCAACACAGCACATCACCTGCGGGTGTAATCGCACAGGCGTGTGACGCACCAGCGGTAATTGCGACAGCACCCGCAGAAAGCCCTTGCACAACACCAGGTGTCGCATCAAGTGAGATCGCATTACCGCGACCCAGTTGACCCGCAGCGTTACTACCGAAACACTGCACAGCGCCCGTGTTCATCAGTACACACGTGAATGCATCTCCCGCCGACACCCGGGACACAGTGCCGGTGATAGTGACTGCAGTGGGCGTGGAGAACTGCGTCGTACTGTTTGGTTGCCCGGATTGACTGAAGTGATTACGACCAAAGCACATCAGGCCTGCACCCACCACCACGCAACTATGGTCAGCCCCAGCAGAAACATCTGTTGCTAGTCCGCTTAACGCGCCTGTGCGTGCGGCACTCGTTGCATTTGATGTTGCTGTTGTTCCAAGGCGACCATGCATGAATCTGCCCCAGCACCACGCATCGCCTGTAGTGCTCGATGCACACACGTGCCCTGTGCCGATATCAATCGACGACACCGTGAACGACCCAGGAATACCCAGCACCACTTCGGGCGTGTAGTGCGCAGAAACATCAGAAGAACCGATTCCTAATTGACCAAAGTTGTTCTGTCCCCAACAGCGCACCGAGTTGTCGGAGAGAACTGCACATGAATTCGAACCACCCGCCGCAAGTTGCGTCACCGTGCCACCCACTGCAACTTGGACAGGATTTGATTGATTGGAGCCACTCACTCCCGCTTGGCCAGAACCATTACGACCCCAGCACCACACCGTGCCCGCACTGGTGAGAACGCAGGCATGTTCAGTGCCTGCCACCACCTTCACTGGCGCAGCAACGCCCCCGTATCCAAACACTGCGGCGCGCACAGGTAACAAACTCTCGGTGAGTCCTGCGTGATCCGAGCTACCAAGTTGACCTTGGTCATTGCGACCCCAACACCACACCGTGTCGTCGGTCTTAATCGCACACGTGAATGCAGCACCGGCTGCAATGCGGTCTTCCGGGTCCACGGCACTCGCCCGCGAGCGAGATGCAGTCACGGGCACAACGACAACAGCAGCCACCATTAAGCAAGCGACAATGCGCCCCCGAACATCCCCCGCGAGTTGCCTCACGAAATGATGTTAGTAAGTTTTGTTACGCGTCTGGGGAATTTGCTGCGGCTGCTTCAGCCTCTGCGATGTCCTTGCGGACTTCGTCCATATCGATCTCGCGCACCATCTGGATGAACTCAGTCAAACCGGCAGCCGACATCGCACCGGGCTTGCCACCCAATGGCACGCCATCACGGAAGACAAACACTGTGGGAATGGACTGAATCTGGAAGAAGCCGGCGATGCCCTGTTCTGCTTCGGTATCGACCTTTGCAAACTTCACATCGGGGAACTGCTCGGAAGCGGCTTCAAAGATGGGACCGAACATCTTGCATGGTCCACACCATTCGGCCCAGAAGTCGATCAACGTGATGCCGTCACCCGTGACCGTTTCTTCAAAGTTCTCTTGTGTGAGCGTGATGGTTGCCATGGGGGGTTCCGTTCTGTAGCGCGATGTCTTGTGGAAGAAGTATTAGTCGGTCACGATGGGTAATGACAAAGCCTGTGCAGCTTCTTCACTCGCACCTAGGTCAACAACTTTTGTGAAGCCCGCATTCCGCATCATTTCAACTGCTGCAGCTGATCGATTGCCAGAACGGCAATACACGTTGTAGGTGGCGTTTTTATCGAGTGATTCAAGAGCTTTCTCGAAGTCACCGTTTTGAATATCAAGGTTGCGGGCACCCTGCACGTGGCCTTCAGCAAACTCTGCTGCTGTACGAACATCAAGGACATTTCCTGCTGGAACAAGGGTCAATTGAGCAACTGAGGTGTCGCTGCTTGACCCGCTATCAGCGGAGCCACAAGCCGAGAGACCCAGGGTGGATACCACCGCAATTGCCATCACTACACGACGAATCTTCATACCCTCTAGGGTATCTAGAAAATCACTATTTGATGGTGATTGTGACCCTTGTCGACATCGCTGGGTACTTCTTCGTTTTGGCCACTTTCAGCCTGATCACGCAGGTGCCCTTCTTCGTTGGGGCTACCAGACGGGAGGCTTTGATCGAACAGGGTCCAGATTCTGACCACGTCTTCTTTCCTGTCGAAATACTTCGCACAAACCAAGACAGAGGGGTCTTTGACTTCCGCGCGACTGCAGTTTTCAGAACAAGAAATCCGGGACGCGCTGCGATTCCGACTGATGCGTTACTGATTCCGACGGCCGTTTGAGCCACCACGGTAAATGAGTACTCCTTACCGTTCGCAAGCCCCTGCACAACACACCCGGTCGCAGTCGTCGTGCACACCGTGACACCGTCCGAACTTGTCACCACATACGTCACCGGAAGTGAACTACTCACACTGCTCCAGGAGATTGTGAGTGCTTTGCTCGCTACAGCGATAGAGGTTTCTGCTGGCGTGGTGGGAGGCGGGATGACAACAACCGGAGGGGGCACTACCACCGGGCCAATTGTTGTGCCTGAGATTGTTGCTGGTGCACTCTGACCTGCGGAATTCACAGCCACAACCGAGAACGTGTACGTCGTTCCACTCGAAAGACCAGACACTGAGCAATTGGTGGTCGTAGTGCTGCAAGTCGCGCCACCAGGGGATGCGGTCACTCGATGTGACACTGACGCTCCATTGCCAGAAACAGATTCAGCCCATTGCACTGCTGCTGATTGACTCGATACAACGATCTGAAGAGAACTTGGCGCGCAAGGTGGAGCAACAGGAGCATCTGCACTTGCCACAAGTCGATTAGGGGTACGAGACGAGTCTGCGCGTGATGCATAACCGATAACTCCGCAGGTCGCATTCGTTCTCAACCACGACCACGATGCAGATGGCCCCGTCTCAAAACTGGTTGGACCAGTTCCGAGAGTTTGTAAATAACGCGCAATCACTCCTGAGACAAAAGGTGCCGACATTGAAGTGCCTGATTGTGTCGCATATGTATTTGTGACGCCAGACAAAAACGGATACGTCGACTTAATTGACTCACCTGGGGAAAAGATGTCGACACATTGACCGTGATTCGAAAAAGTGCTTTCACCATCTGCAATCGTGGACGAACCAACTGAAATTGTTCCCAATGTCGAGGCTGGCGTGGCGCCACAAGCTGAGATCGAGTCATTTCCTGCAGCAGCAATCACAACAATGCCTCTGTTCATCAACTCTGTGATTTTGTTGTCGACAGAAGTGACTTGAGTATCAAATCCAATACTGAGATTCAATATGGCTTTCTGGCCTGCCACATGGTCATTCAGAATCCACGCAAGCGCCTCAAGAATCATTGTTCGTGTTCCATTGCCACAAGAATCAAGTGAACGCACTGGAACGATAGTCACGCCTTTTGCAACACCTGTTGTATCGCCACCAATGATTCCCGCCACATGAGTTCCATGGCCATCGTTATCTATCTTCCCTTTATCCGCGACATCAGTTGTGTTTGGGTTGTCAAACGTGGCTGGGTTGACTGCATAACTTGCATTATTCGCACATGGCTGTATTCCCGTTCTTGGGTCAGTCGCATAGGCAGATAACGCGTTTCGATAACTCAACAGAGCCGTTGTACTTGCGCGATAACTCCATCCATCAACAACGCGTGCTCCAAAATCAGGGTGAGTCGCACTCACACCCGAATCAAGGATGTATGCCTTTACTCCGGTGCCATCACTAGAGAAACTGTATGACGCCGGCGACGAAACTGCCGTGCGCTGATCAATACGATCAAGACCCCACGACAATGCGCCATTCTCTGGCCCCACCGTTTGCGGCGACGATGTCACCATCGTGCGAGCAATCTCTTCAGTAAACGGTGCAGGCTCATTTGATGCACTCACTGATGGTTGTGGCAGCACAAGCACCGAGGCACACGCTGTCGCAACACACACTGCGAGTGACCGACGAATCACAAAACAATTCCTTGCATCACCGCCGCATTGACCGTGTTTTCCATCAGGCATGCAACAGTCATGATGCCCGTACCGCCAGGCATTGGTGTGAGTGCACCTGCATGACCCATCACAGAATCTGCATCAATGTCACCCACCACTCCTGCTTCGGTGCGGCTAATGCCAACATCGATCAACGTTGCACCAGGCGACACATGATCAGATGTAATCGACCGTGCAATTCCGGTTGCTGAGATCACGATGTCGGCAGATTGACAGACCTCTGCGAGATTCGACGTACGCGAGTGAGCAAGGGTGACAGTGCAGTCAATCCCTTTGCGCGCAAGCAACACCGACAATGGAAGACCCACCAGTGTGGAACGACCAATCACGACGGCGTGCTTACCCGCAGTTGGAATGCCGTAATGCTGCAAGAGGCGCACAACACCCAGTGGCGTGCAACCGATATGGCCGTCAAGGCCGCGCATGAGGCGACCCATTGACTCGCTTGTCAATCCGTCAACATCTTTGACTGCTGGAATCAGAGCAAGGACGCGCTCAGCATCGAGATGAGCGGGCAATGGCATCTGCACCAAAATGCCGTGCACGGAAGAATCGGATGCAAGGCGTAACACTTCTGCTTCCAATTCGGCTTGCGTGCATGTGCTTGGCAATTCCACTTGCACCGACTGAATACCAATCTGTTGTGCAGTGCGATGCTTGCTCGCCACATATTTTTGGCTAGGGGCATCCTCACCCACCAACACAGTTGCTAAGGCAATGTGCGGAGAACCCGCAGAAACAATGCGCTGTTGCAATGACTCCAAGATGGCATCACGCGCAGGTGCCCCTGGGAGCATGCGAGTTGTGATGGCTTCGGAGGACATCCCCTCATCGTACTTGCGGGGCTGGAAAGCCCATTTCGGATTTGGGTAGGAATCGTTTAAGAATCCGCTTTCCCAGGGCGTGCTGGCAAGAATTTCAATGCAAAGAATGCACCAACAATGGCCATTCCTGCGCCGACAAGGCTTGCAGTCTGGAAGCCCTGCACAAATGAATCGCTCACCGCATTAAGAACCTCGGGGCGCACTGCTGCGGGTGATTGTTGGGCGATACCAAAAGCCGCACCGACAGAATCTTGTGCTATCTGATACGCCTCTGGATTCGACTTATTCAACGCATCAACAAAGCCAGGAATCTTTGCGAAGTTCTCTACCAACTGTGGTGTGTACAAACTGACGAACACTGAACCCACAACAGCAACACCGAGGGTGCCGCCTACTTCACGACTGATGTCGTTCACTGCTGAACCAACACCGGCCTTCTCACGCGGCAATGATCCCATCACAGCATCTGTTGATGGTGAAGTAACGAAGGAAAGTCCATTCGCCATCAACACCATTCCGATGATGACGTGTCCCCAGTACGAGCTGTCTGCATCCATACGCGATGCAATCAATAATCCAAGAGACATATTGAAAAGCCCGAGGGCAACAATTCGCTTTGTTCCGAATTTCAACGCGGCGCGTGCTGCCAATGGTGCAGTCACACCAGCTCCGACGGCAAATGGAATCGTGTGGATGCCAGCGCTCAGCGTGTCGTAACCACGGACGAATTGGAAGTACTGCGTGACAAGGAAAGTGAATCCGAACAGGCAGAAGAATGCGATGCCAATGCTTCCGGTTGCAGCACTAAATCGGGCGTTTTTGAAGAACTTGACTTCGAGAAGTGGTTCGTCCTTCTTCGACTCAAAGAGAACAAAACCAATGAGTGCAAACACTGCGATACCGAAACCTAAGTTCGACTGTGCACTACCCCAGCCCCAATGCGGTGACTCAATAACGGTGAACACCAATGCACCAATTGCAACAACCGAGAGAACAAATCCAACTTTGTCCAGCTTGTGTGCATTCGGGTTACGCGAGTCTGGAATCAATCGAGCTCCGACGATGAGAGAAATCGCAACGATCGGCAAGTTGATGAGGAACACAGAGCCCCACCAGAAATGCTCCAACATGAAACCACCAACGACTGGACCAAATGCCACCGCCATGCCAGAAACTGCCGACCAAATACCAATGGCCTTTGCGCGCTCGATGGGGTCAACAAACAAGTTGGTGATGATCGCGAGAGTTGCAGGGAACACCAGTGCAGCACCGATGCCCATTGCACCGCGCCAGAAAATTAGTGAGTTTGATGTGTCGGCAAATGCCGCCATGCCACTGCACGCCGCAAACAGCACGAGACCAATTTGCAGTGTGCGCTTGCGTCCGTATCGATCACCAATGCCGCCACCGGCAAGCAAGAGCCCGGCGAACACCAATGCATACGAGTCAACGATCCATTGCAACGACGTTGTGGTGGCATTCAGTTCGCGTTGCAGTGTGGGCAATGCAACGTTCACGATGAGGTTGTCCACCACCACCAAGAACACGCTGATGGAAAGAACCACGAGCACCCACCAACGGCGGGCATAAGCGACAGACTGCATCTCAGAAGAATTCATACTTGACATTGTCTAGCCCTTCCTCTTGACAATGTCAAGTAGTACTCTGAGGTCATGAAGACGACCCCTCAAGAGCAACATGGCGATGTTCGTCGTCTCGTTCTTGACGCGGCCATTTCCCTCATTGAGTCCGACGGCGCTGAGTCATTGTCGATGCGTGAAGTCGCACGTCGTGCCGGCGTGAGTCACCAAGCTCCGTATCACTACTTCAAAGATCGCAGCGGCATTTTTGCCGCAATCTCTCAAGAGGGTTTCGCCGCACTTGCGCATGCATTTCGACAGGTACAAACTGATGGCACCCTCGATACAACATCCCCCGCAAAAGCTGGTTTTGCTGCCTATTTGCGCTTTGCACGTGAGCATGTTGGGCATTTCCGTGTGATGTTTCGTGCCGACATCTCTGGCCTCTCTTCTCACCCCGAGGCCCACGAATGTGCAGAAGATGCATTCACCGAACTTCTTAATATGGTTGCTCGCACTGTTGGCCACTCGGCAGATACGCAAGATGCTCTGACATTTGCACTCATGCTCTGGTCCCAGGCCCACGGACTGGCCACGTTGTTCCTCGACGGCCCTCTTGAGAGCAGAATGGGTTCGCGGCTCGAGACAGAAAAGCAAGTGGACGCAGTGATTGAACTTGCCGCTCACATGGTCTCTCTCGAGGCTCGGGAACAGGGCCTCATCCCCGCCCAGTATTAATTCCCGACCAAAGTTGTCGGGTTTAGGAAAATCGCCCCTAACCTGCTGTCTAGTAACAACTTCCCATTCTTGGAGGACACCATGACAGTTCGTTTAGGCGATACCGCACCTGACTTCACCGCAGCTACCACCCAAGGCACCATCAACTTCCACGAGTGGTTGGGTGACTCTTGGGGCGTGCTCTTTAGCCACCCGAAGGACTTCACACCGGTGTGCACCACAGAACTCGGCTACGTGGCTCGCATCAAGCCAGAGTTCGATAAGCGCAACGTCAAGGTCATCGGCTTGTCTGTTGACCCTGTTGATTCACACGAAAAATGGGAAGCAGACATCGCAGAGACACAAGGAACTGCCGTCAACTTCCCCATGATCGGGGACAGCGACAAGAACGTTTCGAACTTGTACGACATGATCCACCCCAACGCCAGCGACACAATGACTGTGCGTTCGGTGTTCATCATCGGACCAGACAAGAAGATCAAATTGTCCATCACCTACCCAGCAAGCACTGGTCGCAACTTTGATGAGATTCTTCGCGTCATCGACTCCTTGCAGTTGACCGCAAAGTTCAAAGTTGCCACGCCGGCCAACTGGGTCAACGGCAACGACGTCATCATCGGTGGTGCCGTTTCTGACGAAGAAGCAAAGCAGCTCTTCCCACAAGGCTGGAAGACCGTGAAGCCCTACCTTCGCGTGCTGCCACAGCCGAAGTAACTAAATCATTCCCATTCGGGAATACATCACTCATTCACATTGCCTAAATGGGCGTCGGGGTTCTGCCGTGACGCCCATTTAGACTTTTATCCATGACTTCCCCCACGTTGACCGTCGCCGCTTCCACCCATGGAGCAACAAAGATCTACGGCAAGGACGACAGTGTCGTTTATGCACTAAATGATGTTTCCGTTGATTTCTACTCCGGACAGTTCACCGCGATCATGGGCCCCAGCGGCTCTGGCAAATCAACACTCATGCATTGCATCGCTGGTCTTGATGAGCTCACCGAAGGAAGCGCCATCATCGATGGTGAAGACCTCTCCAAGATGAGCGACAAGAACCTCACTGAACTGCGTCGCGAAAAGATTGGCTTCATCTTCCAGTCATTCAACTTGGTTCCTACTCTCACCGCTGATGAAAACATTCGCTTGCCATTGCTCTTGGGGAACAAGAAGGGCAATGAGGAATGGATTCAGCGCGTCATCGACACAGTGCACTTGCAGGATCGTCTCACGCATCGCCCGAGCGAGTTGTCAGGTGGCCAACAGCAGCGTGTTGCAGTTGCACGTGCACTCGCCAGCGAACCCCGCATCATCTTGGCCGACGAGCCAACAGGCAACCTCGACTCCACCACTGGCGGAGAAATTCTTTCCTTCATGCGCATGGCCGTTGACCAGCTTGATCAAACCATCGTGATGGTCACACATGACCCCGTTGCTGCTGCATACGCAGACCGCATCGTGTTCCTTGCCGACGGAAAAGTCGTGAGTGAAATGTTGGAGCCAACAGCTGAAAAAGTTCTCGACCGCATGAAGAGCCTCGGTAACTAATCACATGTTTCGTATTGCACTGAAGAGCATTCTCGGACGCAAAGCGCGTCTTGTGCTCACTTCTCTTGCCGTCATTCTCGGCACCGCGTTCCTTTCAGGAACATCTATTTTCTCTGCCACTCTCGACAGAACGTTCAACAACCTCTTCCAAGATGTCTTTGCCAACATTGACGGATACGTGCGCTCTACCGAAGTCGTCGAAGGCGATTTCGGTCTCATTGAGCGTCAACGCATTCCTGCTGAAACTGTGCAGAAAGTTCTTGCAGTTCCCGGCGTTGCTGATGCAGTTCCCGACATTCAAGCGTTTGCTCGCATTGTCGGCAAAGACGGAAAGCCCATCGGCGCCGAGGGCGCAGGGCCGCCAACATTCGGCAGCGTTGCTGTTGAGTTCAAGGGTGCTCTCTGGACAATCGCTGAGGGCAAGTTCCCTTCAGGCCCGAAAGAAGTTGCGCTTGACGAATCATCCGCCGAGAAGGCCGGATACGTCGTGGGCGACACTGTCAAAGTCATCGCTCAAGCTGGAAGCCGTGAATTCACCTTGGTGGGCATTGCGTCCTACGGAGATGTGCGATCCCCCGGTGGTGCCACGTTTGCACTCTTCGATGTTCCCACTGCAGCAGAGTTCTTAGGAAAGCCTGGCTTTGTTGATGCCATCTTGGTGGTCGGCGATGGAACACGCACCGATGAAGCTCTTGCAAACGAGATTGACAAGATTTTTGATCCATCAGCAAAAGTGGAAACACTCACTGGTGCTGAGATCACAAAAGAAACACAAGATGACATTGGCGAAGCACTCTCGTTCTTCAGCATCTTCCTCAGCATCTTTAGCGTGATTGCTCTTGGTGTGGGAAGTTTCGTCATCTACAACGTGTTCTCAATTAGTGCTGCACAACGTCAGCGCGAAAATGCATTGCTGCGTGCGCTTGGCGCAAGTCGCAGTCAAATCACTCGCTCTATGTTGATTGAATCCGTTGTTGTGGGTCTCTTCGGATCCATTGCAGGTTTCATCGGCGGCATCGGCATCTCCAAGTTGCTCGGTGTTGCATTGCCCGCTCTCGGCTTCGATCTACCAAGCGGTGGTCTCGTTGTGACGCAGTCAGCTGTCATCACAACAATCTTCGTGGGCTTGCTTGTCACCGTCCTCTCTGCGATTCTTCCAGCACGTCGTGCAGGCAAAGTGCCTCCACTGGCAGCGATGCGCGCCACAGCGCTTGAGACCACAGGGAAGGGCACCAAGCAATTACTGATCGGCCTCGGATTCATCGCTGTCGGTATCGCCATTGTGGGTGCCGTCATCGGCGGCGCCGACAACAACTACCTCGGCCTTGGCATCGTGGGTGTGTTCGTCGGAACCATTGTGATCGGGCCAAATGTTGCTCGTCCTGTCGCGCTCTTCCTCGGACGCCCTGCCGCCGCACTTCGCGGTGTCACAGGCACCATGGCCCGTCAGAACGCTGCACGCAACCCGAAGCGCACCTCACGCACATCGTCTCCCGTGCTCATCGGTGTCGCCTTGGTGACGGCAGTGTCTGCTCTCGCAGCAAGCATCAATGGTCAAATTTCTGACATCTTCACCGAACAATTCAAGGGCGATTACGCGATCAGTGTTTCCGCCCAAGGATTCGGCGGTCTCAGCCCGAGCCTTGCTAACGACATCGGCAAGATTGATGGCGTCAAGAATGCAACAGGTATCGGTACGGCATTGGCCAAGATCGATAACAAGGGTCGTACCTTGACGGTCATCTCCCCCGACACCATCGAAGGCAACTACGACATTGGCCTGATCAATGCCTCATACAGCAGCCTCGACAAAGATGGCATCTTCATCTCACGGTCACTTGCGGAGCGCGACAATCTCTCCGTCGGCTCTGTTATCACCGTTGTTCTCGGAGATGCCGTGCCACGCGACCTCACGGTTCGTGCCTTGTACGAACACGACGATCTCGCCGGCAACCGCGTCATCAGCCGCGAAACATTCGCAGGCACCACGGTGTCCAGTTTCGACTTCGGTATCTACATCAACCTTGAAGATGGTGCGGAAAACACTGCAGTGCGCGCTGCACTCCAGAAGGCAGTCGATGATTACGGCCAAGGCAAACTGCTCTCTCGTGATGAATACATCGATGAACAAGCCGGTCAGGTCAATCAACTGCTCGGACTGATTTATGGCTTGCTCTTCCTGTCCGTGATCATCGCCATTGTCGGCATCATCATCACCTTGTTGCTCTCCGTGTTCGAGCGTCAACGCGAACTAGGTCTCCTCCGAGCAGTTGGAATGACCCGCAAGCAAGTGCGCACCACCGTCCGTTGGGAAAGTGTGATCACGTCTCTCTTGGGTGCCGTCACCGGAATCATTTTGGGCATTGGCCTCGGTTGGGTCATCGTTTTTGCTCTCCGCGATCAAGGTCTCTCGTCCTTCCAGATTCCGATTGGCACCACCATCTTCATCATGGTGATGTCATTCTTTGTCGGACTCATTGCGGCCATCTACCCCGCATGGCGTGCCACCAAGGTCGACATTCTCAGCGCACTCAACACAAACTGATATGCGTACGCCTAACGACATCACACCTGAGATGCTCACGTTTCTCAGTGAGTACCACTTGGCATCACTCACCACAATGCGCGCCGATGGGTCTCCGCATGTCGTGCCAGTGGGGTTTTCGTACGACGCTGACGTCCAGATTGTTCGTGTCATCACTTTCAGTTCATCACTGAAATACAAGAACGCATTACGCGGCGGACGAGCAGTTGTTTCACAAGTTGATGGCGGTCGCTGGCTGACGCTGGAAGGAACTGTGAGTGGCACCGACGATGCGACACGTGTAGCTGCTGCAGTGGCAGGGTACGCCGCGCGTTATCGACAGCCTGGCGAACGCGAAGACCGAGTGGCCATCGAAATCGCAGTTGACCGCATCATGGGTCGCGGGTAGTTCGTCAGAAACAAAGAGTGCTGTTACGACGCAGCACGTGAGCGCAAAATGTCGCCCACAAACATTGACCCTGCTGGATGCGAATCCGTTGCACGAGCAATCGGATCACTGTCATCACGCTCGGGGTAAGGCTCGCAGCCCACTTGGCATCCGGGACACCAGTACAGCAGTCGGCCATTTTCGCCCAGTTTTGTTAGTCGAATGACATCTCCGCACCGAGAACACTTCTGACCATTACGGCCATACACAGCGAGCCCACCGGGCACATCGGGCGCTGTGATGCGTACGGGAGAATTCATATTGGCTCGTACTTGCGCAGCCGCCGTGAGTACAAGATCAAGGCAGGTGGACTGTGGCACAGACGACACCTTTGCCCACGGATGCACTCCGCATGACCACAAGATTTCACATCGGAAAACATTGCCCATGCCCGTCATCACGCGTGAGTCAAGCAACGCATCGGCAATTGTTGCATCACGGTTGTCGTAGTGGAACAAGCGCGATGCGCACTCGTGCACATCGGCATTTACATTGGCCAAGTCGGGGCCGTTGCCACCTGCACGCGGATGCCGTGTCTGATCAAACTGACGATACGTTTCCACTTCTGATGCTTTGAAACCAACAGCGACCCATTCATCTGTTTCGATAATCACGCTGGCATGGTGACGACGCTTGCGCCACCTCTGCCCGGGTCGATATAAATGCCAGGCACCCGTCATGCGCATGTGCGTGTACAACACGATGCCATCGTCAAAGACAATCTCGATATCTTTGCCGTGCGTATCGATGCGCTCAACAGCAGCACCAGCACGAATAGATGGCCCCATCAAACGTGGTGATTCAAACCGAGAGACAGTGCGACCCACTAAAGCGGTTCGAAGTGCAGAAGCAGCTCTGCACGTGGCGTCACCCTCGGGCACGCCACAAACTTAGTTCAGGGAAGTTGTCCGACTGAGGCAAGCGCTAAACGAATGAGACGATCATGACCGCCTGTCATCTCACGAATGACATCTGTACTCACTGCTTCTTCAGGAGTGAACCATGCAAGGTCGAGAGCTTTCTGCGTTGGATGACACTCCCCTGTCACGGGTACGACGAACGCAAGGCTGACGGCGTGATGACGCGGGTCGTAGAAACCGGAGATCGATGGGTCGGTGAAGTACTCGACCACGGTGAAGGGCGCTGGCTCGGGTGGAACACGGGGTAAAGCAAGTGGCCCAAGGTCTTTTTCCAGGTGGCGCATGAGAGCGTCTCTGATGCGCTCATTCAGCATGACTCGACCCGACACGCACATACGGCTGATCTGGCCGTCTGCGCCCTGCTGAAGCAGCATTCCGACGTGCGTGACACGACCATCAGGGTCTGTGCGCACTGGCACTGCGTCGACATAGACCAACGGAACCTGATGGCGCACCATGGCGAGTTCCTCGGGAGATAGCCACGCGTTTTGGGTGTCGGTCGTTGTCTCGCTCACATTGCCAAACTACTACGAGCACTTCGTTCGAAAATGCCAAAAGGGCTCGGCGCCGAAGCACCGAGCCCTTTCGTACTAGCTGTTATCAGCCGGCGCTGATTCTGGCGACCTGGGCTGCAGCCTTGGTCAGGAAGACACCTTGCAATGCTGTGTAGCCCTTCGCTGCTGCCTTCTTCGGAGCACACTCGTTCAGGAAGTAATTGAAGTAACTCTTCACTGCTGTGTTATCCGCAGAGACTGCAGTTGAGGACAAGCCATAGGACATGGCATTGATGGGGTACGCATCTGCTGCTGTGTTGGCAAAGTTTTGAGTCACCAAACCGTTTGCAGCGACATCTGCTGACTCAAACCACACGGCCGAGCTGACTGGTGATGGTGCCACAAAGCGCTTACCAGGGTTCTGAATTGCTGCGGCCTTGACGCCACGCTCTTCGAGGAATGACAATTCTGCGTATGTGATGGCACCGTTGTTGTCACGAACATAGTTTGCAAGTCCGTCGTTACCTCGAGCCGACTGGAATGAACCGTCGGTTGGCATTGATCCTGGGAACGCTGTTGAGAAGGTGTCACTTGTTGCCTTCGTCCAGATTGCTGGGAATGACTTGTTGAGGTAGTTCGCGAAGTTGTTGGTGGTCCCGGATCCATCGCTGCGGTGTACAACACGAATTGGAGTACTTGGGAACTTGATTGTTACGCCGTCTTGCACCTTTTCGGTTGTGAGCACGCCGATAGTGGTCTTGCCAGCCTTGGCTGTGTACACGGTGTCCTTTGCAAAATTAATTGAACGGAGCAACGTTGATGCTGGCTTCGCTGACAACACAATCTTTGGTGATCCACCAAGTGCTGTGCGGGTGATGACGACTTTCGCGTTCTTGTACTTGGCACGAGCAGCTGGTGTCATCTTCACGGTGAAGTTGACCTTTGTGCCGACCTTGGCAACAGAAGCTGTCACACCGTCTTTAGTGGCTGTCAACTTCTTCGCAACTGATGTCTGCTTGTTTGCTGCAGCAATCGCTGGGTCATCCCACATTTTGATCTGACCTGCAAAAATCTTCGCAACCAATTCACCAGTGAGGCGTACCTGCGCATTTGCAGGAGTCATTCCATCAACACGGTAACCAATTGCAATTGCACCACCAACGAGTGGAACATAGACAAGAGTTGCTGGTGCACCGGATGTGTACGCAGACTCTGAACCACCGAACTTGTACGTACCGTTTGCGTAACCGGTTCTGCCGGTGCTGGAGCCCACCGAAGCGTAGGTGACAGTGTCGGTGTTGGGGTTGGCTGTCTTGCTGCCGTTGTAATCAGCAGCACAAATTTCCATCATGTTGGCGAGGAAGCTTGCGCCACCGCCGCCGATTGACGTACCAGCATTCACTGCACTGACTGGTGCAATACTTGCGACTGCTGCGAGAGCTGCAACAGTGGCGAACTTACGACGAAGTTTCATTGGGTGTCTCCTTCTGGGTTTGTTTCCCAGAGAGAACTTACGTTTTCTACTTGTCACTAACCCTTCTAACCGCTGAACGGTTCAAGATGATTAGGTGAACAATCGGTAAACGAAAAATCAGCCGAAACGGCCCTGCACATAATCAGCAGTGCGCTGATCGGAAGGGTTCGAGAAAATGTTCGTTGTGAGGTCTGCTTCAACGAGGTGACCGGGCCCACCTTCGGACAAGAAGAACGCGCAATAATCACTCACGCGAGCTGCTTGTTGCATGTTGTGCGTCACCATCACGATGGTCATTGTCTCCGACAACTGAACAATGGTCTCTTCCACACGCAATGTTGAGCCTGGGTCAAGAGCAGAACATGGCTCATCAAGAAGCAATACCTCTGGCTTCAGTGCAAGTGCACGAGCGATACACAAACGCTGTTGCTGACCACCCGAAAGCGAGCCACCCGGTGCCTTCAAGCGATCCTTCACTTCATTCCACAAACCAGCACGAGTCAGACACTCTTCAACAAGGGCATCCTTATCGTCTGTCTTTACACGGGCCAGTTTGAGCCCAGCGATCACGTTTTCCCCAATGTTCATTGCGGGAAATGGGTTCGCCTTTTGGAACACCATGCCAATGCGACGACGAATCTCAATCGGATTGACTCCTGGTGCGTAAATGTCTTCGCCCTCGAAGAGCACTTCACCAGCCATCGCTGCCTTCGGAATGAACTCATGCATACGGTTCAGCAGACGAAGGAATGTGGACTTACCGCAGCCAGATGGACCGATGAGGCCTGTCACTGTGTTCTCAGGAAAATGCAGTGACACATCAGCCAATGCATGGTGCTTGTTGAACCACGCGTGTACACCAACAGTTTCAAGACCACCGCGACGTGAAACTTCTTTAGTAGTTCCGGTTTCGTTGTTCATGTTGTTCTCCATGGGGTGGGTCACTTTCGAGAGAGGCGTGTACTAATGGTGCGAGCAATTGCAAAGAGAATGAAAACAACGCCGAGAAGCACGAGGGAACCACCCCACGCACGTGTTGTTGCGTTCTCATCTCCGAGACCAAGGCTGGAGAAAATGTAAATCGGAAGGCTTGCGATGGGTTCGTTCAAGCTTGTGCTCTTGGCAACAAAGTAAGACGCGGTGAGGATAAGTGGAGCTGTTTCACCAACCACTCGAGCAATGCCCAACACCGCTGCTGTCACGAGACCAGAGGCGATCGTGGGAAGAACCACGCGGAACGTAGTGCGTGACTGCGTTGCCCCAAGTGCATAACTGGCTGTGCGCAGGTCTTCAGGAACAATCTTGAGGATCTCTTCAGAGGTGCGAGCCACCGTGGGAAGCATCAGAATCACAAGAGCTAGCGACCCTGCCCATGCGCTGAAGCCACCGAAGAACACCACCACCGTTGCGTAAATAAAAAGACCAGCAACAATGGAGGGGACGCCACTCATTGCCTGAGTAAGGAAACGAACCAACTTCGCGAAACGGCCCTTAATCTCGACGATGTATACCGCAGCAAGAATGCCAAGTGGAACTGCAATCAACGATGCAATCAGCACCATCATCAGTGTTCCGATGATTGCATGTGCAACTCCGCCATTCTGAATCACATCACTGCTCGGCGTAATGCGCATGTCGTCTGTCAGGTATTTCGAATGGAAGGCCTTTGAGCCTTTTTGATACACGGTGACAAAAATTGATACCCAAGGAATCGTGACAGCAGCAAATGCAACTGTAATGACCGCGGACGCAACACGATCAGAGGCCAGATTCCAGCCATGTCGTACCGAGCCAACAAACGCAACGACGGGCATCGCAAATGCAAGACCTACATACCAACCAAGGAATCCACTGAGCCCTGTCAAGGTATTGAGTAACCAGCCAAAGATTCCGGACAATGCCACCAAGACACCAACACGCAGCAATGTGCCCCGAGAGTGATCCCATGGACGACGTGGTTCAGGGACCACTGTGCTTACCTCAAAAGTGGTCATACGATTTTCCTTGAACGATTCACGATGACAGTGGCAAAGAAGTTGACGAGAAGAGTCACGAGGAACAGCACAAGGCCAGCAGCCATGAGTGCCTTCAACTCGTAGTCGGTCGCTTCACCAAACTTGTTTGCAATCAATGACGCCACATTGCCGCCAGCCGAGGCGAGGATCTGGAAGTTTGTGTCGAAGACAAGATTGAGCGTGAGGTACACCGCAACGGTTTCTCCCATTGCGCGGCCAAGGCCCAGCATTGCACCGCCGACAAGTCCACTCTTTCCGAAGGGAAGCACAACCGTGCGAATTCCAGCCCATTTTGTTCCACCGAGTGCGTAGGAAGCATCGATGAGATCACGGGGTGCTTGCCCGTACACCTCACGCGCCACCGACGTAACAATGGGCAAAATCATGATTGACAACAACAGGCCAGCCAACAGAGGTGAACGGCCAAAGATTGGTGTTTGAACATCAAACAAAGGGAACCAGCTGAGGTACTTGTACAGAGTGCCTGACCAATCCTCCACCAACGGCAAAAGAACGACATAACCCCAGATACCAAAGATGACTGAGGGAATCGCTGCCACTAAGTCGAGTACCGACGTAAGAATCGTGCGAAGCAGTCGCGGTGCGTAGAACTCAATAAACAGTGCTGATGCAATTGCAAACGGGACCGCAACAAGAATTGCAATCACTGCAGTGACGACAGAGCCCACGAGCATCGCACCAATGCCCAAAACGGCTGTAGAAGTGTCTTCAGGATTTCCAATGTCCCACTTCGAAGTCGTGATGAAACTCAGACCAAAGTCAGCAAAAATTTCAAAACCTCGATACAGCAAGAACGCTGCAATCAAGATGAGAACAACAAGAGAAAAAAGTGCGCACGATGTCACGAAGCCGCGGAACACACGGTCGACTCTGGTGTAGTGCGTTTCGATTTCTCGAGGCTCGGTGGGGGTGTCCAAGGTTTGCACTGAGAAAGACTTTCAGTAGTACCTGTACCCCAATAAACGGCAAGGTGAACGGAAGGTAAACAGGTAGCCGAATTTTTCTACCTTCTGTCACCAGTCGGATTCACCCACCGAGGGAGATGGAGCGACTGGC
>WLHL01000024.1 GCA_009702755.1 Actinomycetota bacterium | reverse complement strand
ATTGCCATCCCCCCGAGGGCTGGCGAGTGCCTCAACCACATATCTCACACAGGGGAATTCACATGGCTGACATCACACTCGCAGAATTCGAAAAGGAAGCACTTGCCTTCCTTGAAGCAAACGTTGAACGCCGTCCAGTTGAGAAGGCATTTGTGTGGGGCGAAGGCTCTGACAACTTCTACCGCGAGAAGGATCGTCAGCAAGAAGCTGACAACGCAGCAGAAGCAAAGCTCTGGCGTCAGAAGAAGTTCGATGCAGGTTTTGGTTGGATCAGTGGTCCAAAGGAATACGGCGGCCGTGAACTCTCCCCTGCATTCGATCGCGCATACAGCCAACTCGAGTCACAGTTCCGCGTGCCCGACCAGAGTGCATTCGCCATCAGCCTCGGCATGGTGACACCCACCATCTATGACCATGGTTCAGATCGTGCGAAAGAGCTCTATGTGAAGAAGCTCTGGCGCGGCGAGATGATTGCATCGCAGTTGTTCTCCGAGCCAGGTGCAGGTTCCGACCTTGCATCTCTCACCACCAAGGCAGTCAAAGACGGTGACGAATGGGTCATCACTGGCCAGAAGGTGTGGACCACAGGTGCGCACTACTCCGACATCGGCGAAATCATGACCCGCACCGACTGGGATCTTCCGAAGCACAAGGGCCTCACCGCTTTCATCATCGACTTCAAGGATCCAAACGTCGAAGTACGTCCTCTCAAGCAGATGACCGGTGGCGCAAGCTTCAACGAAATCTTCTTCAACGAAGTTCGCGTGAAAGACGACATGCGTCTTGGTGATGTGAACAACGGCTGGAACGTTGCTCTCACCACACTCATGAACGAGCGTGCATCAATCGGTACCAACAACTCAGGTGACTCCAACTTGCTCACACGCGTGATTGCAATGGTGAAGCATTACGGCCTTGAGTCTGATCCACTCGTACGCAATGAACTTGCAAACATCGTGATCAACTACCGCATCGCCAATATGAATGCTCAGCGCACCACCGCAAAGGCAAAGGCTGGCCAGTTGCCCGGACCAGAAGGCTCCATCGGCAAGATGGTGTTGGTGAACAACCAAGCTCGCCTTGTGAAGTTCCTCTCGCACATCCTCGGACCAAAGCTCATCGCAGACAGCGGCGAGTGGGGCACCTACGCATGGGCAAACTTCGTTCTCGGAACACCAGGTCTGCGTATTGCAGGCGGTTCTGACGAAGTGATGCGCAACATCGTTGGTGAGCGCGTGCTCGGTCTTCCAAAAGAGCCAGGCATCGACTCACGTTCACCGTTCAAGGACATCAAGGTTTCGTAAGAACCCCGTTACTAAAAAGACCCTGCGTTGATCATTGCGATTGGCGCAGGGTCTTTTTATATTTCCGGCGGCTAGCTAAACGCCCAGGTTCCAGGACTTGCGATGCAAATCTGTGACTCCGTGTGTCTTGATTGCATCGGTATGCACCGCTGCGCCATACCCCTTGTTGCCTTCCCACCCATAGTGCGGGAACTGCTCATGTAACTGCGTCATCAAGGTGTCGCGTTCCACCTTTGCAATCACACTTGCTGCTGACACGCACGCGCAATCTTGGTCAGCCTTAATGCGCGTCACGATGCGCGGTCCTCCGGCCTCTTCCATCAGGAACGATGTATTGCCATCCAGGATCACGACATCAGGTGTGAGACCCAAATTCTGCAATGCGCGACTAGCGGCCAGACCCAATGACGTCACGATGCCGAACTTGTCAATCTCTGCGGCAGTGGCCGAGCCTGTTGCCCAGGCAATACCCCACTCTTTTGCCAGTGGCACCATCGCTTCACGACGCTTGGCTGTCATCAACTTAGAGTCACGCAGACCTGCAGGGATATCACCCACGTTTGCATCAATCGCAACCACACCGATGGTCACCGGCCCCGCAATGGCGCCACGTCCCACTTCGTCCATGCCCGCGACAATGCGTGCACCATTGGCAAAGAATTCACGCTCAACATCAAGGGTGGGTTCCGGCCGTGCCATTGCATGAAGCGTAGGCTTCGCACATGGCAGGCAGAGCATCCATCACCGTTGGCAACTACGTCTACTCGGCACAAGATGCTCAAAAGACCATCTCGATGCTGGACGAACTGTGGTCGTACTACACCCAATCATCACGGATCCCCGATGGTTGGCTGGCAGGTGCGCGTGGCTTTCTCGCAGAGATGTCATCACTCGGCGGTATCAAGTTGCCGTCGCTCGAGAATGTTGACACCGCATTCATTGCACTCACACAAGCCCTCGTGGCGAAATACAAAGATCTCACCGACCCACAAATCGAATCATTGCTCGCAGCATCGTGGCGCTTCTTCCCCACCATGCGTTTGCTCAATGAAGAACACACTGGCACCATTGCCCACTTGCATGCATCGAAAGGTTTGCCAAAGAAAGCAATCGACCATGCCGTTATCTCCTGGAAAGGCGTGGAGGGAGATGTGCAGGAATCTCGCGTGCATCACGGCCGCCCATGGCAAGCACTGTGCATCTGGTCCACCGACGCAATAGATACCTTGCGTGCACAAGGACACCCCATTGGGCCAGGCTTCGCCGGCGAAAACATCACTGTTGCAGGTATTCCTGCTGGTGCATTTCGCCCTGGTGCGCATTTCCGCATCGGCGCAGTGCGTGGTTTCATTTCTGCATACACAATTCCCTGCAGCCAAAACAACGATTGGTTCCTCGACAAGAACATCATGGCGATGAGCCACGAACGTGGCGATCTGAGCCGCGTGTACGCGATGGTCACCACGTGCGGAAAAATCTCCGTCGGTGACACATTCGAGTTATTCACCGACCGCTAAACGCACATTCGGTATTGATTACCGATTCACTTCTACGCGCTTCTTTGGCACAGTGTCGTTATGAGCATTGATTCACCAGACGCGTGTCCATCTTGTGGTGGAGACACCACCTATGACGCAGATGAAGTTGCCCATTGCAGCTCTTGTGGTCTCAACATTGACGACTACGTCAGTGAGTTTGAAGATGACGAACGCACCAACGACATCGATGAATACGACTTCATTGCCGAAGCTGACTAGTGGTCGTGAGTTGACGCTGGCGCTTCCAGCAATGTTTCACCCGACGCATCGGTCGATGCCCACTCACCGTGTGTGAGAACGAGACCAGGCGCACCGGTGACTTCCCACAAGATCGCAGGGCGCGGCCCATGCCAGCGCACTGCATAGCTGATGGTACGGAATGGATCACCTGTGATGCCGTGAGCTTCAAAGGAGGCACCCCACCACGGTTCGGGAATGCCGTGAGGAAGAATGCGGCACTCTCCGCCACTCGCCGAGCCTTGCGCAAGGAGTGATTCAGCCCATGCGATGGATTGCAGGCCTGCAGGCACTTCAATCGGCAGCTCTTGCACATCGCGATCTGCAAAACGCAACCACGCAGCGCCGATATCACCGGCAGCTAGTTCATCACCCAACAAGACACAGGCACGCGCAGCAGAGGTCATTACATGTGGCGTGTCCCACTGCAACACCTTGGCCCGTTTTTCTTGTTTGAGACGACGTTGCACAGCTTCAACAACATCAACAATGGAATCGCTGTATTTCTCGCCCAATCGCGCCAACTCAATTGCGGCATCACCGTCAGCGCCAACGCCCAATAACAAATCACAACGCACTCGTGACACACCCGCCACGATGGTGTGATCAGGCACATTGAATCGCGACGCTGTGTCACACGCTTTCTCCCATCCACGCACCACTGCTTGATGATCAGGAGTGTCGTCTGGCAAACGTCCCGATGCAGGATTCTTATGAGCCAAAGCAATACGCGCAGTGCTCTTGTGCCCAATCGGAATCACGATGGAATCTGCAGGCAACTCAATACCCACAGGAGGATTTGCTGCTGGTTCGCGCGTGGTGAACACATCACGACGCGTCACTGCAACTGCAATCGGCAATGTGGAATCATTTTCAAACTCCATGACAGTCATGCCACCAAGATCTGCCACCGAATAGACGCGCTGAATCATGTCGCCACCGGGAATCTTGACCCGTGTTTCTGCAACGGGATACCCGGCGTACCACTTCTGGCGCGTCGTGGGCTCGGTGCGTGGCGTGTACCAACGATCATCGGCTGCGATGAACCAATCCAATTCTGTACTGCCATCAGCAGGAAGAAGAGAACCGTGCTCTGTCACAGTGCCACGCCATGTGCCACCACGATTTCCAATAAGACGACCAGATACCGGGGAGTTCATGTGATTACTTACTTTGCTTCAGGTCGCGAGCGACGCGACATCAATGCGAGGAGCCCATCTGCTGCGCTCTTTCCTTCGTGACACACAGCCACCACCTGTTCAGTGATGGGCATATCGACTCCGTGTTGGTGCGCTAGCTGCAGCACCGTTGCAGAACTCTTCACACCTTCGGCAACCATGGATGTCGATGCGATGATCTCAGTTAATGCTTCACCTTGACCAAGGCGAATACCCACACTGGTATTACGACTACTGGTCGAAGAACACGTGGCGATGAGGTCTCCCATGCCAGCGAGACCCGACAATGATTCAGCATTGCCACCAAGTGCGACCGCAAGGCGCGTCATCTCTGCGAGACCTCGCGTCAGCAACGATGCACGAGTGTTGTCGCCAAAGCCCATTCCCATGGCAATACCGGAAGCGATGGCAATCACGTTTTTCACCACACCTGCGATTTCGCAACCAACAACATCTGCATTCGTGTACACACGGAATGTCGGCGTGGAAAATAACTCTTGCAATGCCGTTGCAATCACGTCATCGGCAATCGCCACCACACTGGCTGCAGGTTGACCCACAGAAATCTCTGATGCAAGGTTTGGTCCCGTGAGCACCGCAACAGGATGATCAGGTAACACATCGTTTGCCACTTGCGACATGCGCATCATGGTTCCGGCCTCTAGTCCTTTTGAGAGACTCACGATGGGCACCCAAGGACGAATGTGTGGCGCCGCTTCAGTGAGAACCTGACGAAAGCCCTGAGACGGCACTGCCATGACGACAACGTCTGCGTTCGACACTGTGTCTGCCAGCGAAGTGGACGCTTTCAGATTCGGAGACAATGCAACCCCACTGATGTAGCTGGGGTTCACGTGATGGGTGTTGATCGACTCCGCCACATCTCCACGACGGGCCCACAAGGTCGTTGGAGTGTTTGCAGCAGCGAGGGAGGCGACAGTGGTCCCCCACGAGCCAGCGCCCACTACTGCCATGCGGATTGACGCCATAGCCACAGCGTAGGCGACCTTCACGACTACGACATCCCCCGTCATGGCTCTGGCTTCGTAGGCTTAGCGTCGTGCGTCCCGCAGTTGTCATTCCCGTGAAGTCATTCACCATGGCAAAAGGTCGACTTGCCGACACTCTCACACCACGCCAACGTGAAGACTTGGCTCGCACATGCGCTGAGACAGTCATACGCGCCGCTGCGCCCCTTCCTGCGTACGTTGTGTGCTCTGATGATGATGTTGCCTCCTGGGCCGTCTCAGTGGGTGCTCACGTGGTGTACTGCACGACACCTGGTCTCGACGTTGCAGTTGCCGCCGGACGCACAGCGATCGCTGCAGAGGGTTTTGATCACATCATCGTGGCTCATGCAGATCTTCCACTCGCCGAATCGCTTGCACATGTCGCTCGAGAAGGAATCGTCACGATGGTCACAGACCGCCACAACGATGGCACCAACGTGTTGTCATTCCCTCTTGCGAGTTCATTCACCACTGCGTACGGCCCCGGCAGTTTGGACAATCACATCCGTGCGGCCGAAGCATGCGGACTTGCCTACGAAACAATTGAAGACGCATCACTCTCTCTTGATCTCGATACTGCTGATGATCTCAGCGAATTAGAACGTCGCCGAAAGGACAACTCATGAGCGCCAACGAACCCGGTCAACCACCTATCGCACAGGTCAAATACAGCAGCAATCTGTCAACGCCACAAGTGGTTCTCGCCATTGGTGCACACCCCGATGACGTGGAGTTCGGCTGTGGTGGCACTCTCGCAAAATGGTCTGCCGACGGCGCAGTGGTCCACCACCTCGTGTGCACCGACGGCTCGAAAGGCACATGGAACCCCGACGCAGACATCGCAGCTCTCATCGCCTCTCGTCAAGTCGAACAACGCAATGCCGCCACTGCGCTTGGCGCGACAGGCACCGTCTCATTCCTCGGGTATATCGATGGCGAACTGGAACATTCCAAGGAAGCAATCGATCGCATTGCACTTGCGATTCGCACAATCAAGCCCGATGTTGTTCTCTCGCATGACCCGTGGAAGCGCTATCGCCTCCACCCTGACCATCGCAATACAGGCCTCAATGTGTGCGATGCGATTGTCGCTGCACGCGATCCGCATTTCTTGAAGCACCACATGACGAATCACGGCGTGGTTCATCATCGTCCTGAAGCGTTGCTGTTGTGGGAAGCCGATGAACCAAACCACTTTGAAGACATCTCAGCGTTTGTCGATGCAAAGTTCAATGCGTTAGAGCGTCACGAGAGCCAGTTCGAAAGCACAATGAAGGCCACTGACGAAGACGGCATGGAAGTCTTCCGCCAACGCATGCGCACTCGCATGTCAGACCTTGGTGCTCCACACGGCGTTGCTGCAGCAGAAATCTTTCACCTCATGGACAGGCTCTAGTCGAACTGACCCTTTTCGCGCCCCACTCCGGGTGCACCGGCAAATGCTTGGGCAATCGACATCCATTCGGTTGCTCCGTTTCCCGCGACATCTAACCCACAGTCGTCCACGTGACGACGTTGCGTGACTGCCAAGCAAAAGCCGAGAGCACTCCCCTTCACGCTGTTGGGCTCAGATGCGTCACCCCATGTCCACACCTCGCCACTTGGTGCCGTGAGTTCTACATAAACATCGCCATCAGGTGCAGAGCGCTTGTTGGCAGCAAAGGCGAAGCCACGAGCACGCACACCAATGTGTGCGACATGACGCAATCGATCCGTCGCAACAGGTGTGAGACCCACCGCATCTGCAATGTCGTAGCCGTGTGCCCACGTCTCCATGAGGCGTGCCGTCAGCATGGAACGCGCACTCATCGGCGGGCCGTACCAGACACATCGAGCCGATAAGTCGAGGCTGCGAGACGCGCTGGCTAATGCCGCAGCACCTGTGCGCCACCACTGCAACAAATCCTCTGGAGAGCGATGACGTTCGGCATCGTGAATCGCATCGACACCACCTTTCGTCATCAGGTCGCGCATGTCATCGTTGAAATGTTCTGGTTCAGTCATCGACCATTGTGCGCGGCGATCAAAAAGGCCGAGATGAATCACCTGGTCTGCCACGTTCCACCCAGGGGCTGGCGTCTGTTGCGCCCACTGCGCTGACGAGAGCGACTGGAGCATTGTGTCGATCGAGGCGACTTCGCCTGCAAGATCAACAAGGACCGGATCAATGGCATCAGACATAGACAAAGTCTTGCCGATATGCACTCACGTCGTAGACACGACCTTCATCGGTACAAAAGAGAAGAGGGGGACTTGCGTCCCCCTCTTCTGCACTCCGAGCCGGTTGGTTTTTTCGCTTAAAAGAGCGGAAGAAGAATTACTTCTTCTTTGCTGCCTTCTTACGGGCGGCAGGCTTGCGCTTTGCAGCTGCCTTCTTCTTTGCTGGAGCTGCCTTCTTGGCTGCCTTGCGCTTAGCAGGGGCTGCCTTCTTGGCTGCCTTCTTCTTAGCTGGGGCGGCCTTCTTTGCAGCCTTCTTCTTCTTTGCAGGAGCTGCTTTCTTAGCAGCCTTGCGCTTTGCAGGGGCTGCCTTCTTAGCAGCCTTCTTCTTCTTTGCAGGAGCCTTCTTGGCTGCTGCTTTCTTCTTGCGTGCAGGAGCCTTCTTAGCTGCTGCTTTCTTCTTGCGTGCAGGAGCTTTTTTAGCTGCTGCTTTCTTCTTTGCTGCCACTTTAGTTTCCTATCGTTGGGTAAGTGGTTACTTACGGTTTGGGTTCAGCTGAGCTTTTAATGTTGAGCTCGCTGTGAACTTCATCGCAGTTGAGGCGGGAACCGTTACTGCCGCACCCGTTTGTGGGTTGCGACCGGTGCGCTCCTTGCGAGCAGTGGTACTGAACGAGCCGAAGCCCGGCCATGCCACTTTTTCGCCCTTCTTGGTAGAAGCAACTACTAAGTCAAAGAAAGCTGTGAGAGTGCGCTCGGCGTCTGCCTTCGTGCACTCAGCTTGCTTTGCAATCTCTTCGATGAGTTCTGCTTTGGTCATTGTGTTTCCTCCTCGGAATCGGAGTGGTTGGAATAAGTTGAGTAGCAAATTTCAACAATTGCAAGCATTCGATTACTTGCAAATGCAACTATCTCGTTTTTGGGAGAAATCGCGGCGAGTGATTTGATCTCGATCACACGCGCGCGCCAGGGCGAAAATTTTGTGATCACTGTTCATCGGAGCAACAACGTTTCATCGCATCGCACTTCTCCTCGCGCAATGATTCTTCTGCACAGAATCTCATGAAACTCAATAATTGCAAGGGTTTCCCGAGGTCTACTTTTCAAAACCCCTTGTGGATAAAGGTTTTTGACACTTCGCACATCATCGAATCTTCGCAATCCCAAGCGCCGCAAGGGCTTCATCAATATCGGTTGTTCACAGCTTTTTCGGAGCGTGATGAGTGTCACTTTTTCGTCTGAAAAAAATTTTAAAAAATTTCTGAAATATCCCCCAAAAATCTCTTTCAGAACTTTTTCGAAACAAAAAGTTCACTTCGATATCCACCACTTCACATCTCGCACGGTGAATGATGAAGACATCGATCATGTTGCGGAGCAGATCGGTGCAGACGTTTGGTCACCAAGTGGAACAGCGTCGAGCACCTCGCATTCTGAGTCTGTTGTGCGCACTCGCATCGTGATTGACACATCAGTTCTCATTGCTGATCCCGGATGTCTTCATTCATTCCCTGGTTGCGACATCGTCATTCCGCTCACAGTCATCGAAGAACTTGATGGTTTGAAGAGCCGCCCAGATGACGTTGGTCGTTCTGCTCGTACCGCACTTCGCACAATTGAAGATCTTCGAAAGGGCGCTGGTGGATCAATCCACGAGCCCATTCCTTTGAACTCAGAGCCCGGTGGCGCCACTATCCACATTGAAGTCAATGGCATCCAGCGCGACAGACTCATTGAAAATGGCCTGAATCCTGAGATTCCTGACAACAGGATCATCGGCGCCGCACTTGGTCAATCACGATTCGCACCTACACAAGTGATTTCTAATGACGCGGGATTACGCATCAAAGCAGCGCACCTCGGTCTTGTTGCTGCCGAGCATCAGCCCGTGGGCCGCGCCGCGAATACACGCCCCATGGGATGGTTCACACTTGATGTGTCCAGTGAGATTGTTAATTCGCTGTACAACAACGGCGAAGTTCCTACTGATGCTTTTGGTGGGAACGCAGAACTCGTCGTGAATGAATTCGCAGTCGTGCGTTCGGGTTCTCAGTCTGCACTCGTGCGTTGTAATGGCGAGATGACCGAGCTTCTCTCTGCAGCGTCCCCCGAGGCTTGGGGCCTGCGAGCACGTTCCAAAGAACAACGCTTTGCATTGGAACTGCTCATGGATCCCGACGTCAGCGTCATCGCCCTTGATGGTCGTGCTGGCACCGGCAAGACGGTGATGGCAATTGCCGCTGGCCTCGAGCAAGTCGTCGAGAATCGCACCTACGAAAAACTCGCTGTGTACCGGCCATTGGTCCCCGTGGGCCGTGCCGATGTCGGATTCCTCCCCGGTGGGCTTGATGAAAAGCTCGATCCGTGGATGTCCGCCATTCACGATGCAATCGTTGCCCTCACAGACCAGCGCAGCAGCCACGATGCCCGCCGCTTAATTGAGGATTTCACTGCACGTGGGCAGCTCTCTCTCGAATCCGTCACGTTCTTGCGTGGTCGCTCGCTCCACCGCCAGTTTGTTGTTGTGGACGAAGCACAAAACCTTGAGCCCACGACGCTCAAGACAATCCTCACGCGCATTGGTGAAGGAACAAAAGTCATCTTCACCGGAGACACCAGCCAGATTGACGCTCCTTACATGGGTGAGTCCAACAATGCCTTGGCGGTCTTGATTCACGCCTTTGCAAACCAAAGCTGTTTCGGACATGTGACGCTTGCTTCTTGCGAACGCAGCGAAGTCGCAAGTCTCGCCGCCGAACTTCTGTAGTGCCTGTGGCACAATTTGTGCATGGCCTCTACCCCAGAAGAACTTGTCAACGAATTCATTGCTGCCCTCGTCGCTCGAGATCTCGATCGTGCAGCTGCGATGGTCACCGATGACTTTGAATACGACAATGTGCCGATGGGCAAAGCGTTCGGTCCACAAGCTCTCACCGACACTTTGAGCGGCTTCTTCGGAATGTGTACAGGAATTGACTGGAGAATCTTGCGTCAAACTTCTTCGGGCGACCTCACAAAAGGCACTGTCTTGAATGAACGAGATGATCGTGTCGAGATTCATGGCAAATGGGGAACGCTGCCCGTTGCAGGAGTGTTCGAAATTGAGAACGGCAAGTTCACGTTGTGGCGCGATTACTTTGATCGACAGGCAATCGTTGATCTCATGACACCACCGACTGCATAACACCACGTGTTTTCCCTACGTTGCATCACCCTGCGCTTACAGTTTCACTTATGACAAACAACAACGAACAAAAAACAACATCATCAATGCGTGATGTGTCCTTCGCAGTTGTCGATTTTGAAACCACAGGAATAGATCCTGAAACAGATCGAGTGATTCAAGTCGCTGCCATTGTCATTAACGGCGAGGGCGAAATAGTTGAATCCTTCGACACCGTTGTTCGGCCAGAAAATCCTGCCCAGTACACACACGGGGCTGAACATGTGCACGGAATCTCAGTGGAGCAAGTCGCCCAGGGTATGCCTCTTCGCGAAGCTCTTGAAAAAGTGTGGACCATCAGCAAAGGCAACGTCTTCACTGCCCATAACGCCATGTTTGATATCAACTTTTTGCATGCCGAATCTGCGCGAGTTGGTCTCGAGAACAAGATCGACACATATGTCGACACACTCGCGCTCGCTCGAAGAACCGACCAGGACCGCACCCGCAAGCATTCACTGCATGCTTTGTGCGAGCACTACGGCATCGACCATGAAAATGCCCATGAGGCAAAATCAGATGCCACCGCAACTGCCGAATTACTCATCCATCTCATGCGCGAGATGGATGTTCAGAAACCAGATCAGTTACCTGACTTGTTCTCCTAACGATTACTTGGAGTAATTCGCCAGTACTTGTGCAGCGACTGTTTGCTGCATTGTCGACAAAGTACTTGGCGCTACGACCTTCACTAAGCCTCCGCCGCGCAAGAGCAAGCGCCCCAGCCAATGCTCGCTGTTGACAACCATCTCCACACGGAATGACCCATCAGCATTCTCGGTCAGCGAACGGCAGGGGTAGCTCTCCACTACCCAGCCGGCCTCGGCAGCAACATCAAGCGTCACCACTAACTTGTCAGCAGCATCTGCAAACCACGCAGGCACCTGCACTGGCTCTGCCACAACAGGAACAAAGATGCCCGTGTTTTCCACGTTGCGAATACGGTCAACACGGAAATGGCGACGATCTCCCGATGCATCATCATCGGCAGCGATGTACCAATGGCCACGGTCAGTAAAGACCGAGCGCACGGTAACAAGACGATCTGATTCTTCGTTACGCGCTGGAGTCCAATACGTCAATCGCAGACGCTCCCCTGTTTGCGATGCGTCCGTCACGTCATTCAAAAACTGTGGAGACTCAACGTCGACATCGACAATGCCCTCGCCCAGAATCTTGCGCAACTTCTTGAGAGCGTTTTTCAAATCTTTGCCACGGGTGAACCCCGGCATTTCCTCCGCTGCTGCTGCAAGGAGACTGAGTCCAAATGCCTCAGACGATGTGAGTTCTAGACGGCGCTCGAAGTACTTGTTTGGTCCAACAAGGATGTAATCCTCGTCGATGTAGACCTCTGTGAGTTCATACGGCGAATACGGAGGCAGACCGCACATAGAGGCCAACTCAATATCTTCAATGAGGTCAGACTCGCTCATGTTGAACTGCTTGGCCATATCCGCGATGGCAACACGCTTGCGCTGCATCAGCCATGGCAACATCACCAAGAGTCCACGGACGCGGTCTTCTGCACTTCGGGGTCCACGCTTGCCGCTCATTGGGCACCTCCTGCCATGCGCTGAAGATCAGCAATGATTTCTTGACGCACCGATTCAGGTGAAATGACTTCTGCACGGTCAACCATGGCAAAGAGCCATGACTTGAAGGCGGGACGATTGCCGCTCGCCACTTCGACATCGATGGAACCATCTGTACGGCGCGCCACCACTGCGTCCTCACCCAACTCACGCACGACTGCGGGAGCCACACGATGATCAAGGCGCACAATGGCAACTTCTGAACCGGCTCCAGCAAAGTCTTTCGGATCGCGCTTGTACGCAGTCGCAAGGTCAAAGCCTTCAGGGCGCTCAAATGATTGAGAGTCCCCCATCGTGAGATCGCCTTCAATTCGATCTACGCGATATGTCACCTGCATCGCGCGTTCGGTATCAAATGCAATGAGATACCAGAAACCATTACGTGCAACGAGGCCGTATGGGTGCACTTCGCGCTGGCGACCGTGGTACGAGAATTTCACTGTCGTAAACGACGCAACAGCTGACCACAACGCTGGAAGAACATGAGACTGCGCATCAACTTTGACTGCGCCCGAAAGTTCCGTGTCAACAATTTCCCCGCCCAACCATTGCACGGCTTGCTTTCCCCATGTTGTGCCAATCTGAACTAACGCCGCGGCTTGTTGTAGCGCGGAGAGTTCTTCTGGCGTCAAAGCAAAGTCAATCAGTGCGTACCCAGCACGATCGATGGAATACGCCGTCTTGCCGGCATCGCTTCCAGCAAGTGTTTGCGTCGTAATGGGAATACCGAGTTTGCGCAAAGACTTCTTGTCACGCTCAAACGCGGTACGACGCGCTTCATCTTTTTCTGGATACTGACCGCGCATGCTGTTCGAGATTGCCTCGAGTGTGAGAGGAAGCGTTGACTCACTGAGTAACGCAACGAGATTCAGCATTCGTTCAGTGGAGTTCACCGTTGTCTTATTGCCCGTCATTTAGGGCAGGATAGGGCGCAGTTGCCCCATTCACATGATCTGGCTACGACTTGTTTTGTCGACGGCTTAAAAACCATTCCATCAATGGGTGTGTCATAGTTTGCGAGGAATCAGCCGTGCCCTTTTGAATTGCTTCTGCAGCAAGTGTGGCCATTGATTTACCTAGTTCGACTCCAAATTGGTCAAAGCTATTCACGCCCATCAGCCAGCCCTGTACTGCCGTGGAATGCTCATACATCGCAATGAGGGCACCCAACGAATATGGATCGAGACATTCAAGGAACAAAACAGTGTTGGGCCGATTGCCCGTGAATCGACGTTGTGGATCGTTTGATTCACTGCCTGCAGAAAATGCTTCTGCTTGCGCCACCATGTTTGCAATCAAAAGATCATGTGCAACGGCATCATCACCCAAGGGCTCAACGGCGCTGATGAATTCAACGGGCACAGTCTGCGTACCTTGATGCAGCATCTGAAAGAACGCATGCTGACCATTCGTGCCAGGTTCGCCCCACACCACCGGCGATGTTCCCATCAGGAGTTCACGACCATCGTGGGCAACACCCTTGCCATTGCTTTCCATCACCAACTGCTGAAGAAAAGCAGGAAGTCTGGCTAGGTCATGGCTATACGGGATAACAGCAACTGTGGGATGTTCCAGCAGGACCGCATTCACAAACCATGTCAGTGCATGTGTGATGGGCAGATTCTCCGCAACCGGGGCAGTAGCCATGTGAACATCCATGTCGTGCATGCCATTCAACATTTCCTGAAATGCATCCGGTCCAATTGCACACATCAATGGCAAGCCAATGACTGACGACAATGAGAAACGTCCACCCACCCAGTCAAAGAACTCAAAGGTTCGATCAGGGGTGATCCCCCACGCGATTGCTTCGGTCGGATTCGAGGTCGCTGCAGCAAAACGGGTACGCCAGTCAGTCCCTGATGCACTCACCCACTCACGTGCACGTTGTGCATTGTGCATCGTTTCCAGAGTGGTGAATGTTTTTGATGAAACGATGACAAGAGTGCGTGCTGGATCAAGTCCACGTAATGCATCATCAAGATCAGCAGCATCAACATTTGATACGAACCGAACATCCGGACCATTGCGAAAACGCCGCAATGCACGCGTCGCCATCGCCGGACCCAAGTCGCTTCCGCCAATGCCGATATTGATGACTGCATCAATCTGCGCGTTCTGGCGAACCTCTTCAGCAAAGGCAGCTGCACGTTCACGCTGTACTGAGGCCTTCGCTGACCATTCGCTCTTGCCGGCGACATCTCGCAAGGCAGTGTGCAAAACACGACGATTCTCAGTGTTGTTGACAACACCACCACGAACCATTTCCTCGAATCGTGCCTGAATGCCTTGTACCTCAACTATGGATTGAAGTGCGGCAAGTAGATCTGCACTCAGCAACTGGCGAGAGAAGTCAGCGTGAATGCCGCACGCATCGATAGTGAACTGCGCTGCACGATTCTGCTCTTTGGCAAACAGATCTCGAACCGTTGGCACAGCTTTCGCCTGTGTTCGCAAGGACTGAAGTTCGTCGACGTTCACGGTGAACAAACTACTTGTGTGCTGCAGCCCGAATGAGCCGCAGATACATTTCTGCAGCGGCAGCACGGCGATCATGCTCACCACGAGCACTCAAACGCCCAAAACCTGCAAGGGCTGAGATTGTCAGGTCGGCAAAACCCGCTTCGGAGCCACCAGCAAGAATGCCCTCTTTTTCTGTGGATGTCTCAATGAGCTCAAGTGTCATGCAGCGAAAACTGGCATTAAACACATTGGCTCCTTCGGCAACTTCAGGGTGCTTTTTCAGCACGCTTGCAATACCAGTGACAAACCCAACGATGAATGGCGTTTCATTGCCAATCTTCCCGTTCTCCACCAGCAGTGCAGTCATGCGACGTTCTAAACGCGGATCAAAATCACGCGCGCGCTGAAACACCCTCTCAAAGACAGTGTTGATGTGTTCACACACCGCAACATACAAATCTGCTTTCGAAGGAAAGTAGTGATACAGAGCAGCACTTGACACTCCTGCGAGCGATGCAATGTCTTTGTTTGTTGTGCCTTCGAAACCTTCACCAGCAAATTTTGTGCACGCGCACAGAATGATGCGGTCGCGTGTGTCTATCGAGTCAGTGTCCGCCGGACGACCCAGTTTTCTCCCCGATGGGGTCTCACTGGCGTCAGTCGGCGAAGCCATGTCACCGATCAGCGCGGCTTTGCGTAATACGAGGCCCAACCGAGAGGGGCAATAGCTGCTGCAAGAGCAATCTTCACAATGTCACCGGCGAGGAAAGGACTGACACCCAATGCAATTGCGTTTGTATCGCCCGTTGCGACAGGAATATTCAAAAAGTGGGCAAGCCACAATGCACCGATGGCATAGATGATTCCGGATGCCAAGAACATTGCTGAAAGAGACGAGATGTAGTTGCGGTCGTCACGACGATCTGCGAACCAACCAACAACACCAGCAGCAAGGACGAATCCAATGAAGTATCCAAATGTTGAGCCGGTCGCCACTTTCCAGCCACCCGAAGCAGCGGAGTAAAACGGAAGTCCGATAGCACCCAGAGCCCAGTACAGAGCCTGGCTCGCCATTGCGCGACGGGTGCCCAAGATGCCACCAACACTGAGAACAGCAAATGTTTGTCCCGTTAATGGCACAGGAGTAAAACCAAGAGGAATCGTTACCTGCGCACACAATGCTGTGAACAATGCAGCAGAGAGAACAAGGACCGCATCGCGGACCCGAGCCCGGTTGAGAACGCGGGGAAGAACAATGAGGTCTGACAGGACAATGGGGGCTGTGTGCGACATGGCAGACAGGCTACTACCGTGGTCATTGTGAACACCGAGACGGACCAAGACATTGAGCTTCTTCCATGGTGGAAGAACCCTCTCAACATCATTTTGATGGCCATAGTTGCCATGTTGGCTGCTGGTTCTATCGGATTTTCTATAGGTCGTTCTGATTCCGTTGCTGCGCACAACAAAGTTGACACTGGCTTTTTGCAAGACATGCGAATCCACCATGAGCAGGCCGTCACCATGTCTGTCGTGTATCTCGGAGCATCCCCAAAGGGAAACCTTCTTCTCAACATGATCGCAAAAGAAATCATGTTCACTCAGTCTGCCGAGGGTGGCCGCATGGTCCAGATGCTTCGCATGTTTGGCGAAGCCGAGACAAACGAATCAGACATCGCCATGTCCTGGATGGGAATGCCCACACCACTTGAAGAGATGATGGGCATGGCCTCATCTGATGAGATGAATACTCTCTACAAATCGCGCGGCGCTGAGGCTGACCGGATTTTCGCAACGCTCATGATTGCTCACCACAAGGGCGGGCTTCATATGGCCGAGTATGCAAAGTCCAATGCAAAGAACAAAGAAGTAATCGCCTTCGCCGATTCCATTATTCATTCGCAGGAATCAGAAATCTTTGAGCTGAAGAAAGCTCTTACACAACTGAGCTAAGAAACTCGTTACGGTGCTGTTGGTGTTGGAACAACCACCGCTGTCGTTGTCGTTGTTGACGAGGTCGTCGTGATCTTCGGAATAGTTGTCTTCGGTACTGTAGTTTTCGGAACTGTTGTGGTCGTCGGAGTCGAAGTAGTTGTGGTGTAGTTCGGATCTCTCTTGTCAGATGGAGGTATCTGTGAGCCGTATTCTTCAGGCTCTTTCACACCGTCAAAGACATAGACGCGATCGTTGTATTCCACCAGAGTGTGGAAGTACTCAGAGATAAAGATTGGAATTCGAATACAGCCGTGTGATGCCGGCTCTTTCGGAACAGTCATTGCACCGTGTACTGCGATACCAAAATTGAAATACACCGGGTTCCACATCGTGCCCAGCTTGCTTTGGCGCAAACCAATCTTGCGGTTGTAGAAGCGATAGATACCGCCCGGCGTCACCGCGTCACCGCACCATCCTTCTTTGATGACTTCAGTTCCTTTGTTGCCTTCTTCGCCCGGGTCGATGATGACCTCTTCGCACCATTTCTCACCCGTGCCACTAGAGATATGGCTGATGAGATTCACCTCAGTGCCAGTGAAGACAACGATGACCTGCTCTGGCAGATAAATCTCCACGTGGTGCGGAGTCCCAGGTTGACGACGCGGGGTGATGACAACATCCCCACGCATTGCGTCCCACATCACCGGCGTCACGAAGTCAACTAATGCGTTGCGAGGAATATTCAAGACCAGCGACTGAAAGGCCCACACAGCCATCATGGTGTCGCCACCGTAAATGCCATCCACCACGCCGGGATCAAACTTCAGATCTTTCAGGCGTTGTTGAATACGACGGACGTCGTTGCCCTTCATGTCATCGCGGATAACTCGATTTTGTCCAAAGCATGTGATGGGCGCGTCTGGCGCACATTGACCAGGCACAAGCGTGGATGTGGTTGTCGTCGCCGGAGTTGCGGTGCTGGAACGCGAGATCACGATTCCGCCAATCACCGTGGCAAAGACAGCAGCAGCGACCATCGCAGGTCGCCAATGGATCCACCATGGAACATGGGGGGCGACGTACTCGGCGGGATACTCCCCCGCGCCATCGTCGGAGAAATACGGCTCGCTCATCTCGGGGTCAAAAGGCTCGCTCACGCACCTTGAACGCTACCAACGCCCTCGCCATGAGTGGCTTCGGGGCTAGATGGCGGGGGTGATTCCCCGAATTTCGCGTCGGAGACTGCGGGCCTCACGAAGAATCTTGATGATGACACCAGGGGAGCTCAATGTCGACACTCCGCGGGTGCGGGGGAAATAGTCCACCCCGAACTGAATCACTGTGTATCCGTACTTCTGTGCTTTCACGGCCAACTCTGCGTCGATGAACGAACCTTCGCTTTTCAATTCAACGTGGTCAAAGATGCGGGTACGACACAACTTGAATGCAAAGTTGATATCCCGCATGCGGACACCAAAGAGAACACGAACCATGAGGTTGTAGAAGAACGAGTACACCGTGCGCACATATCCCTCGCCTGTTCTGTCAAAGCGATATGCACTGACGACATCAGCGTTGTAATAGCGCAACAATCGAATCGCCTTATGAACGTCGTGCATATCAAAAGGGAGGTCGGCGTCGGTGTAGAGCACCAAGTCGCCGGTTGCCGCTGCGAATCCAGATTTCATTGATCCGCCCAGTTTGCGATTCTCTGGGTGACGCACAACTTTTATCCGAGAATCCGCTATAGCCAATCGAGCTGCAATTTCTGGGGTGGCATCAGTTGATGCATCATCCACAATGATGAGTTCATAGTCCCCGATGTCGTTGGTTGACATCAGGTCTTCGCACTCTTCCCGAGCGGCATCAATGGCACGCTCGATGTAGTCCTGCTCATTCCACATAGGGAAAAACACAGAAAGCTTTGAGAAGGTGGATGGTTCCATCGATTCACAGGCTAATGGCGAGGTTGCATGCTCCCCCGTGCCACCACGGTCTCTAGTGATAGTTGTACCGTGACCGAGATGAACTTCAGCGCTCCTTCCTTGCCTCAGAGCCAACCGAGCGATGGGTGGCGCATGGTGTCGTTCCTGACATGGATCGGGGTGCTGGCTGCGGTACTTGCGGTGACAATCTCAAGTCGAACAATCGGCCGCTCCATTTGGTGGCTGGGACCCAGCAGTAATCCTGCGCCTGTTTTCTATCTCCTCATCCCGATCATCATCATCGGAACGCCCCTCCTCGTCACTCTCCAGCGACCACACCGCATGGTGCGCGTAGGGCTCGCGGGCTCCATTGCACTTCTTGTCTCAGCACTCCCCGATGTGGGCTCGAATCCCGCCATCGCCATCGCCATTCTCGTCATCGGATTCGCAGCTCTTGGGTCATCTATTGCCCTCCTGATGGTTCTGCGCAAGTACCGTTAGAGGAATGTCCAAGGTCCTCACCAATCTCCCTGTCGGCGAACGCGTCGGAATTGCATTTTCCGGAGGGCTTGATACGTCAGCCGCTGTCGCATGGATGCGAGAAAAGGGCGCCATTCCGTGCGCCTACACCGCAGACCTTGGTCAACCCGACGAAACTGACCTCTCAGGAATTCCTGGCAAGGCCAAGGAATACGGCGCAGAGATTGCACGACTCATTGATTGTCGCGAAGAACTTGTCCACGAAGGATTGATCGCTCTTCAGTGCGGCGCTTTCCACATCACCACAGCAGGCAAGACCTACTTCAACACAACGCCACTTGGCCGCGCAGTTACTGGCACGTTGCTTGTTCGCGCCATGCAAGAAGATGGCGTTGACATCTGGGGCGACGGCAGCACCTACAAAGGCAACGACATTGAGCGCTTCTATCGCTACGGCCTCATGGTGAATCCGGCTCTTCGTATCTATAAGCCATGGCTCGACCCCACTTTCGTTGACGAGATGGGTGGCCGTACCGAAATGAGTGAGTTCCTGACCGCTCGCAAACTTCCGTACAAGGCATCTGCTGAGAAGGCGTATTCCACCGACGCAAACATCTGGGGCGCAACTCATGAAGCAAAGCTTCTCGAAGAGTTGAACACTGGCATGGAAATTGTGGAACCCATCATGGGTATCGCACATTGGAAGGAAGACGTAGCGGTTGCTCCCGAAGTTGTCTCCATCCGTTTCGTTGAAGGCTTCCCTGTTGCAATCAACGGACGCGAGTTTGCATCACGCGTTGATCTTGTTCTTGAAGCAAACGAGATTGGCGGACGCCACGGTTTAGGCATGAGCGATCAAATTGAAAATCGCATCATTGAAGCCAAGAGCCGCGGCATCTACGAGTCACCAGGACTTGCGCTCCTTCACATCGCATATGAACGACTCGTCACCGGTATTCACAATGAAGCCACCATGGAGAATTACCGCACCATGGGCCGTCGCCTCGGACGACTTCTTTATGAGGGTCGCTGGTTTGATCCGCAGTCACTGATGTTGCGTGAACCACTCATGCGTTGGGTAGGTTCCGCAATCACTGGAGAAGTCACACTTCGTTTGCGTCGCGGTGATGACTACAGCATTCTCGACACCACGAGCCCCAACCTCACGTATGCACCTGATCGTCTCAGCATGGAGCGTGTAGAGGACGCAGCATTCGGACCACTGGACCGCATTGGCCAACTCACGATGCGCAACCTTGACATCGACGACAGCCGTGCAAAGTTGCAGGTCTATCGCGGTACGGGCACGTTGCCTAGCGGTGGCCTCTTGGCCATCGAAGACAACTCTTGACATAACCCTGCCAAGAGCGCTGCACGCGCAGGCATGGTGGACACAATCACGTGTTCATCAGCACCATGAGCACCGCCACCGACTGCGCCTAAGCCATCAAGTGTCTGCACTCCGACAGCAGCTGTGAAGTTGCCGTCTGAGCCTCCGCCAACAACGATGCCGTCAATCGAGCCAAGACCGATTTTTGTTGCGACTGATAGAGCCAATGGCATGAGTTCTGCCGCCGCTGATTCGTGCATCGGTGGTCGACCAATGCCACCTGTGAGTGACAGCTTTACTTCGGGGTTCGCGAGCCTCAATGCCGCAAACTCTGCTTCAACCCGCGGCTTCTCTTCAGGTATTGCAACGCGAATGTCGACAGCACACGTGGTCATTGCCGGAATCACATTGTCTGCAGTGCCCGACGATGCCATTGTTGGCGACACTGTTGTGCCGAGCGCTGGGTTTGCAATGGCAACAATTTGCGGAATCAGTGATGCGAGTTCTACGAGAGAGTTGATTCCCTTCTCTGGCTCAAGACCCGCATGGGAAGCACGGCCTTCAAGATGAACAATGATTGTTCCTGTTCCTTTACGGCCGATCTTGAGTGCACCACCGTCGGCGCTTGGCTCTAACACCAACACTGAGCCACAAGCGAGAGCACGTTCTTCAAGAAGTGCACGTGATTCTTTTGAACCAATCTCTTCATCAGCAGTGAGAAGAATCTCGATGTGAGAAGAATCATCCAACGCTGCGACTGCGTGCAGTGCCTGCACGATGCCCGCCTTCATATCGAAAACTCCTGGGCCTCGTGCAATGCCGCCCTCAACAGAGAAGGGAATGTCAGCAAGCGTGCCCACGGGGTGCACGGTGTCGTGATGGCCAAGAATCAGAACCTTTGGTTCGCCGCCACCTTGCCAATGAACATGAGGACCAACAGGAGAATCAACCAAAGCGGGGGCAGTGCCCAACATGCGCTGCATCATCGCCGACAAGGCTTCTGCATGGGCAGTGACCCGTGCAATGTCACGCGACGGAGACTCCATCGACACCAATGTGCCGAGGTCTTTCAACATCTCATCCAGAGAGAACTGGTCGGGAGAATTCATGGTTGCAATCGTGGCATGAATCAGCGCTCAAAGACGGTTTGTATTCGGGTTTCAGGCGCAGAAAGCACCTCAGGCAGAGGCTGCACACCAATACCCGGGCCCTCGGGCACTTGAATTTCACCATTCACCATCTCAAACGGGACAGTGATGTCAGAAGCAAAGTACCGCGATGATGCAGAGAGGTCAGGGGTCATTGTGAATCCTGGAAGCGACGCCAAAGCCAAACATGATGCGCGCCCAATACCGGACTCCAACATTCCGCCGACCCATGCGTCGACACCATGAGACTTCACAATGTGATGCATCTGCACTGCTGCACCGATTCCGCCAACACGAGATGGCTTGATATTCACGACAGAACATGCCTTCATCTCGATTGCACCGAGCAATTCATCAACAGTGCAGATTGATTCATCGAGACACACTGCGGTGTGACTGCGCCGCGCAAGTTCTGCGTGAGAACCTAAGTCACCGGCTGCAAAGGGTTGCTCAATGAATTGCAGATTGAATTCATCAAATGAGCAGAGAAGTGCGATGTCTTCTTTCGAATATGCGGCATTGGCATCTGCTTGCAGCAGCAACACATCACCGCATGCAGCGCGAATCGCACGCAGCACTTCAACGTCTCGCCCTGGAGAAATCTTGACTTTCACACGGCCATAGCCTTCTGCGATTCGCTGCTGAACCTCTGCAACAGTTTCTGCAACTGAGTCAGCAATCCCCACAACAACACCGGGCACGATTGCAGTACGGGTTCCACCAATGACTTCACGTAACGACTTCGACTCTCGTTGCGCATGAATGTCCCACACCGAAGATTCCAGTGCGTGCTTGGCGAAGTGATGACCACTTACTCCCCACCATGTCTCGGGCATCATCTCGAAGACATCAATCTCGCGACCCGCCAGAAGGGGCACAAAAAGATCACACATCGCAGCAACTGATTCATCAGAGCTTTCACCCACATACGACACTCCGGCTGGCGCAACATTTTCACCCCAACCAATGACACCCTCGGAATCTCTTATCTCAACAAGAGTTGCTACACGAGACTCATGACTTCCATCAGAGGTTCGTAACGGATTCACCATGTGAAGCGGAGTTCTCACCACTCGGATCCGGTCAATACGCATGATGCAATCATGCCACCACAGGTACCTGCATACCGAAGGTACAGCGATACCGCCTATCCTCCATTAATGGCCATTCGTATTCTTCTCTGTGACGACCATGACATGGTGAGAGATGCTTTAGGGCGAGTTCTCTCCGAAGAAGCCGATTTCGAAGTAGTGGCATCCGCCCGCAGTGTTGATGCCTGTCTCAAACATCTCGCACAGAACGAAGGAAAAATCGATGTTGCCGTCATTGACGTGCGCCTTACGGATGGCGTTGGGCATGACATCACCCGCTGGATTCGAGCAAATCAATCGACGATTCGCGTTGTTCTTCTCACATCTTTTCTTGAAGACGAACTGCTCGTCGAGGGCTACTCGACGGGGGCAGACGCACTCATTTTGAAAGGCGCGCCGACACGAGATCTCACGGAAGCTATTCGTGATGTGCATGCAGGGCTGCGTCTGATTGACGCTTCCGCTGCCCGTGCCGCATCTCAGCGACTGCAGCAATCCAACCCGACTCGCGTCAGCGTGCTGGAAGGCACAGATAGAGAGATTGCTGAACTCATCTCTAAAGGCATGACCGACAAAGAGATTGCAGCCGCAATGAACTTCAGTACGCAGACCATTAAGAATCATGTATCGCGCATCCTGACAGTGGTCGGTGCTGCGAACAGAACGCAACTGGCTGTCATGGTGGCAACAGCAAATCTCCCTGAATCACAAGAGACCAAGAAACACTCCTGAGATGCCTTGTCCCGTCGAGATTCCAGCGGGGATGTGTTCTGACCATCAGGTAGAGCCCCTTCTCAGGAACCTGCGTGACTACATCGGATTACACACTCCAGTTCGTAATGAAAATGGCGACATTGTTGACTTACAGCTTCAGTGGTGGAACGACGCATACGAGGGGATTCGTATTCAACCACCCGTCGTAGGACAAAGCATGATGGCCACATACTTCGAGCCAGAAGGTGTCCTCGAAATCGTCGAGCAGGTCCTTGAGCAAGGAACCGTGAAACAAACCTTCGCAATCGGCGAGAACTCCGAAGACCGCTATCGCGCCCCCGAATTGCTCGTTCGCATTGAGGTGACGTGGATGCAAGTAGGCGATGCAATTGTCGAAATTGGATCCGACCTCAGCGAGATGACGGCACTGGAATTAGACCTCATTGCCCAGCGCAATGCTTATACAGATGCAACACGCCAAGCAACTCTTGAATCAGAACGTTCACGCATTGCCCGTGACTTACACGACTCCATCATTCAAAACCTCTTTGCCATCAGCCTTAACTTGAAAACACGTGAGGACAAAGATTGGGCAATCAACTCACTGAATGATGTCATCAGCGAAATTCGCAGCACCATCTTTGACATCACTCCCGATTCACGTCCGCCATTGACAGAGTGCATCGAGAAAGTTGTTGACATGTTCAAAGGTGCCTGGCCCTCGCCACCTACCCTTCACGTACATCTCAAACGAGAATTACCGGACGACCTCGTTGAAGATGTTGAGAATGTTCTTCGAGAAGCTCTCTCCAATGCAGCTCGCCATGCGAAAGCAACCAACGTAGAAGCATCTGTTCTCGTCACGACAGACACCATCTCTGTCACCGTGACTGACGATGGCATTGGTCCACAAGGCTCGAAGCGTCGCAAAGGCGGAACGTTGTCGCTTGCACATCGCGCAACGACCCATGGTGGATCATTTGCACTGCAACCAGGGCCCAATGGTGGTTCTGTCATGACATGGGTGTGCCCCATCACCTAGCCCTATTTCTCCTAGTGAGATATACCGAAGTCATAGGTACTGAGGTACCTCCTCGGCCAGTACGCGAGTACCGCGCACTGAGTACGGAAGCATGGCAGATGCAACCTAAAAAATTGTTTGAGTGTGTGCATGGAAACAACACCAATCAACAGCCCATCCCTTCGACGCCACTTGGTCCGCCTGGGAGTCTCACTGGCAACAGTGATTACTGCGGGATTTGGAATCGTCACAGCGGCATCGGGCGCAATGTTCACCGACACAGAGACAGCCACCATGGATGTTTCCTCTGGCTGGGTTGACATCACCGTCGGCGGCACCAACGTGGTAGCCCTCAGCAACCTGAAGCCTGGCGATGTGTTCTTCCGTTCGTTGAATATGGCCAATGCTGGCTCACTTGATTTCAACTACGGAATCACTTCCAGCCGCCCCGCTGGTGCCGGAGCTCCACTTGTTGACGCAGTCATGGTTGAGACTTGGAAATTGACCGACGGCGCCAATTGCACAGCAGCCAACTACCAAACGGGCACATTGATCGCTGCGTCGAGCACTCTCACCGCATTGAACGTTGCCAACCAGGTCATGACGCCAGCTAGTTCACACGCAGTGTGTTTTCGCTTGAGTCTCCCCATGTCAACACCTAACGCAATTGCTGGCAAGACATCAAACGTGGCCATGACGATTGCTTCGCAGCAGAACTAATGAAGATTCGGCGCATCGTCTCTGCCCTGGTGGCAGCGTCAGCTTCGGCGGCGGTCCTTGGCTCCCTTGTGGTAGCCGGGGCCACCGCCCAAGCGGTGCGTTCAGACACGATGCACCTTCACATCGTGGGTGGCTCAATGGAGCCCACCATTCACATCGGTGACATCATCACCGTCGATCCATCAATCTCTCCCCAAGTGGGCGATGTCATCACCTTTAAGGTGGATGACAACACAGTGACCCATCGAGTGACACGGCGTTGGGTGTCAACCGATCCTCACGGCGTTGTGCATGCGATGTTCAAAACCAAGGGAGATGCGAACGCTACCGAAGATGCGTGGACACTCACCGAGGGTCAGATCTACGGAACAGTTGTTTCCACACCCGGAATTGTTATTGCAGCCGAACCATTCGCGAATCACCCACTATTGATTGCGCTGTTGCTGATGCCGCTCTTGATCTCAATCTTGATCACTGAGTTCCTGACGATGCGCAATGAAGTGCGCCAGCTGCGCCACCGCGGTACTGAGTGCCCGGAGCGGGAATCGAACCCGCAAGAAGTTGCCTTCCGGGGGGTTTAAGCCCCCTGCGTCTGCCAGTTCCGCCATCCGGGCAAGAACGTATTTAGGCTACGCGCGAAGAAGGCTGCTCTGACCGAATGGTGCGGCGAGAATTGCCGGAAATTTCGACCGTGAACTGCAACATGGTGCGCCACAACAGCGTGCGAACGCGATCGGCCTCGGGCGGTTCGAGGCGATTGATGCAGACGACGCCTTCAATCATGTCGCCGATTGCTGCCGTGAAGGGCCGATCGGACAAACGCACCGCTACTACCCCACCAACACCATCACGTGATCGACGGATAGTGCGATTCACACCGACGATGCGAGGTGGGCTGCGAAAGCCTGGCACCACCAAGTCGAGCTCTGCTGAACGCTGAGCAAGCACTCGCGCTGCTGCAGTGAACTTCATGGTGGCCGACTGGGTCATGGACACATACTGCCAGTGGGGTGTTACACCTTTTCCAGCCCTGCCACTCCCGCGTCATAAGGTGTGCGTGTCGTGGATACTGAACTCAACCCTTTGCAACAAGCCATCATTGACTCTTTGGGTGTCCCCGTCGACTGGGAACCATTGCCCGCCGAAGTCATTCACGCGATCGAAGCACAGCTCACCCAAGCTCTCGCGCCACTTGAGGGCAAGTTCACTGCCGAAGAACCTCTTCGCATCAACAAGCACCACATCGCCACTGTGCACGGCTGTGAGAAATACCACGTCCTGAATCGTGAGAGTCAGTTTGCGTGGAACATCAACACGGTGCGTGGCACCATCGCGCATAAAGGCATTGAACTGCTGATGAATTGGCGCGGGCCAATTGTTCCGGCAGAGATTGTTGATGCTGCGATCATCAGCGTTTCTGAGAACCCCCGCCAAAGTGCATCAGGGTTCATTAACACGCTCTCCGAGCACGAATACGCCGAGCTTCGCGGCACTGTTCTTGCAGCAGTCACAAGTTTCATTGAATGCTTCCCACCCATCAAGCCACAGTGGCGCCCGATGGTCGAATACTCAGCGTCCTATTCGTTGTTCAACAACTCAGTTGTCTTTTCTTCACGCATGGACTTAGTTCTCGGCGGGCCAGGCAAAAAAGTTCTTATCGATCTCAAGACTGGTCGACTCACTGCAACACATCGAGACGACTTACGTTTCTATGCACTTGTCGAAACCCTGCGCAGCAGACAAGCACCACGCCAGTTGGGTTCCTACTCACTCGACTCTGCACGCCTCGATGAAGAAGATGTCACCGAAGGATTACTGCAAGCAGCCGTGCGACGCACTGCGGCAGGCACTTTACTGATTGCGGAACTTGCCCTCAAAGAGCGAACACCAGAACTTCGTGCCGGCGCTCAATGCAGATGGTGCCCCATCAATGAAGAGTGCGAAACAGGCATCAAGTACTTGCGCCAGATCAATGGCGAAGAAGACGACTAGTCGTCTGACAACCGCACATGCGGTGTCATCAATGCAAACGGAACACCAAGGCCGACAGAACCACGCACGGTGCTGATGTATCGGCCAGGCTGTGTTGCCTTCTTCGGAGGCGAGGTGGTGTTCTCTCCGAGTTCTTCCGCCAAGTCAAAGAGATCGTCCACGCTGGCCACCATGCCCCACAGAGACGCTCCGGGCTGTGTGATGTGTGGCCCAGTGACCACCTCGATGATGGTGTTTTCTAGTTTGTGAAAACGCTGCACAGCACCGTTGCCCAATTGACGTTCACGTCGAACTTCCAAACCAAGCGCGGCAGTGATTGCCTGTGTTGTGCGATCAATATCGTCCGTGTTCACCACGACATGATCAAGACCAATGACCTTCTGACGGCCGATTGCTGAAGACACCTGACGTGGCGTCGTGCCCGAAACGAGCGTGGTGCGAATCCCATCAATCTCGATGATCTCGTCACGACCGACATCGATGGTCCAGCCGTGCAGACCAGGGGTCTCGCCGGAAACGACAACGTCGACATCAGCGAGGGTGCAGGTGAATTCATCGAACGTGAGTCCGATGGCCTGCCAGGGAGTAAGCGCACCGCCAACGTGCAAAGCAACGAGGCGATTCATATGGGGAACGGACTAACCGCGACCCATGTTTGGACGCTTGCCGTGGTTGGCCTTTGAGCGGCGCATGCGCGCCT
>WLHL01000023.1 GCA_009702755.1 Actinomycetota bacterium | reverse complement strand
AGCCCCCCCCCCCCCCCGAAAAAGGGAGATACCGTTGAGTAAGGCAACCAAAAATCGGGGGATTTTGTGAACGTCATCATTTTCGGGCAATTCAAAAAAGCATGCGAATGGATGGCCAACGAAATCAATGTTCAACCCGGACCTTGTGTTGCAGTTCCTGTCACAACCGCCGGGGAATACAAAGAATTAGCCCGTCAGTTACAGGATTTCGCTCTGATTGTCGGCCAATTCAAACTCGCCGACTACCAACCCGTCGAAGCAGCACTGGCACAAGAAGGCATCTTTCCTGAACGGCGCATTGTGTGTGCAGCATCTGTAAGTGCACTGTTGTTGCAGTGGGCTTCAGATCAGTTCTACGACGGAGTGATTGACCTTGTGAACTATCGAAAAACATTTATGAACGATGCTGTCTCATTGTTGAATGCAGAAAAAGGCCACGGATACGCGTCAGTGGGTTTTCCGCTGACGACGACACTCCCCCTCATGATCCCCTATCGCGACAGTATTGACGAAGACATTGTGAGACTTATCTCGTACGGCTTTAGCAATGCCGAGATTGCCGAGAGCATTCGCTTCTCCGTTCAAACTGTTCGCAATCGTATTTCGCAATTGCTGTTGGCTTCAGGTGCACGCAACCGCACACAACTCAGCACGATCTACCTCTTGCAGTTCACAACTTTTGACGAAGGTGAATCACACCCACGGTTAACACTGGGCAGTGAAGCCCCGGATAATCAGACTGAAGTGATTTGAACCACTTCTGGTTTTGCCAACTACCAAATGTAGGTTTCGGCGAGTCGAGGATTCCCACACGGCCATTCTGCACGACTAGTCAAGTCTTTTACCGCATTGCATCGTGAGCATCTAGACAAGAACTCAGGTCGCGGCCTCTTGTAGATAATGAGCCAGATCTTCTCGTTCGTCGGATTAGTTTCTTGTTCCCAAGCATGACTCAAAATGTTTGATGCACGCTCTCCTCGAGTCCCGTCAAACTCAATAATGTCGCCAGGCGCGTGTTTAGGAAGGCGGATTGTCATTGACCTCTTCCTTATTTACAATGCCTGCTTTTCTCAGGAGTTCTTGGAAGTGGTCTTCGTCTCTTAGCGGGCCAGCATGAACAGCGCTGTAGCCAAATCGGTTCACAAACTGATGAGGAGGGAAATATCTATTCTCTAGCCAATCCTGCCAGTCTTCCTGGCGTTCTTTGTTTCTGTGGTACACGGTGTACTTGCCCTTGTCGTCATCATTGTCCGTTTCATAGATGAACAGAGTTGACGGGGCTTTGTTGTCTGTAACCACGTTTGGACCAACAAGAAAAAAATACTTGTGGGACATTACTGACACCCGTATTCAGAAGATTTTTCTATTTCTCGATCCGACAACGAAGCAATTTCGTCAAGGCTTGACGAACACCTCTGAGGCTTTAGAGCTTCCGCTGTGATCTTGTCTGCAGCTTTGATGAATTGGTCACCAAAGAGGCGGATCCACTTGTCCAGTATGAAGTTCTCGGCATAGTGGATTTCATTATCAGGGGTGAGGTCGGATGTGATGTCCATTTCCTCAGAGAGTTTCATTGCGCCCCATGTCGCAGTAATTGAATAAGTTGTCATTACTAATTTGATTGTGCCTTGTAAGGAAAAATCTCACAACCCCACAACCTCGATCAATTCGATTAAGGGTTAGTGTGACATTCATGGCTGTTCTTGAAGTAGAAACGTTCACCCTGAACCCAGGCGTCGAGGCACTCGCCTTTCGCGCGCTTGACGAAACGATGCAGGAATGGTGTTACCTGAATCGCCCAGGCCTTGCGCGACGCACCACAGCCCGCGCCGATGACAATTCCTATGTGATCATCACATTGTTTGAAACCGCTGAACAGTCTCAACCGAAGTACTACACAGCCGCAGACCCAGTCGTTGTTGCGTGGAGTGCAGCGATTACAGAATCCAGTCGCACGACGACTGTGTATTCATTGCTCTAATTATTGCTGCACCAGCGTGATCGGATTGCCCTCAGGATCCTTGATGCCTGCGATCAACGCACGGCCCGGGATTTGAAACGGCTCCGACGTCAACGAGCCACCAAGCTCCACTGCCATTGCGCGCGATGCTTCAACGTCTTTCACCTGAATAAACAGCGTGACTCCACTGCGATCGCTTTGACGCATGTGGCCGCCAATACCGTTTTCTGGTCCACCGATTCCTGCAGGAATCTGACGGATGAATCCTTCACCGATGTCCCAGCTGAACATCTCGCGATAAAAGTTCTCAAGCAGGTCAGCGTCTAACGCTTCAATCTCGAAATAAACAACGGGGCGTGCCCAATCTTTTGCCATGACGTTCTCCTACAAACTGAAGGCTGCAACAACTTCCACGTGATGAGTCTCGGGGAAGATGTCAAGAACTTCTACTTCACCAATGGTGTAGCCAGCATCGGTCAGCAACTTCGCATCACGAGCACCAGCTACCGGATCACAACTCACCAAGATGATGGTCTGCGCACCAGTTTCGATGATTGCTTGTGAGCCATGCTTGCCCAAACCATGACGCGATGGGTCAGCAATGACCACATCAACTTCGGCGGCTTCCCAGGTGTCAACGTTTGCTTGTTCAATCACTGCGGCACATTCGGCCAAGTTACGAACTGCATCACGACATGCGGATTCTGACGATTCCACGAGCAGCAACTCATCAAAACGCTGAGAGAACGCAAGGCTGAACAAGCCGACGCCACCGTAGGCATCAAGCAACATGCCGCCTTCGATGCCCAAGTTGTCCAAGCGGCGCGAAACGGAATCAACAATCAGTTCGGCTGCTTCTGGCGATGACTGGAAGAACGAACCCATCGAGACCTTGAACAGATGCTCGCCCACCTTCTCTGTGATGGTTGCGCGCTCCCCTGTTTTTAAACCAGCAGGGAGCCCATTGGCCAACTTGCCCTCGTGAGCCCACACACCAATGTCGCCTGTTCGCGCACCCACGCGAATGGTGACTTCACCCGCACCTTCGAGAACAGGACGCGAGATGAAATCATTAAGCAACGGATGCGACACCATGCACGACGACACAGGAACAATGTCGTGCGATTCATGCGCACGGAAACCAAGATTGCCCGAGCTGTCGCTCACCATGCGCACAGTGGTGCGACGAGCATCTTCGGTGAGACGGCGTAACTGCGGATCTACCTCAAGACGCGCTGTGCGTGCATACGCCTCAGCCACAATGGCCAACTTGGCCTGACCCTGAATGCGGCGCTCAATGTGCTGCCAATCGCATCCACCGCAACCTTGTGCCACGTGTTCACACGGCGGAACGCGGCGGTTCTTGCTTGGCTCGGTGATGGACAACAGCTGACCACGGCCAAAGTCGTTCTTCTTCTCCGACAGTTCAATCTCCACCAGCTCGCCTTCAACGACACCGGGAACGAACACCACGCGACCATCATCCATGCGGGCTAAGCCGTCGCCGCCGGCAACGAGTTTTTCGATACGAACTGAATGGGTCGATGTCACTCATTCAGCGTATGCCACGCAGAGCAATCCCCTCGGGACTCGCGCCACCTCATTGGCTAAGGTGAAGCCCGTGACGTTGCCGATCCAAATCGCCCCCTCTGTACTGCCCGCTGATTTCTCCAAGTTTGGTGAAGAGATCCATGCATTGGATGAGGCTGGCGTCGACATCATCCAATTCGACGTGATGGACGGCCAATTCGTCCCCAACCTCACCTTCGGGCCAGACGTGATCGCCGCTGTGCGTCCATACACCAAGAAGCCATTTGAAGCGCACCTCATGGTCTACACACCTGACGTGATGGCCCAGCGCTACATCGAAGCAGGCTGCCAACGTCTCATCGTGCACGCCGAGGCATGCACACACTTGCATCGCACTCTTGAAAACATTCGCACCATGGGCGCCACTGCTGCAGTTGCACTCAACCCACACACGCCGGCGAGCACCGTTGAGAACATTCTTGATCTTGTCGACATGGTGTTGGTGATGACTGTGAACCCAGGTTTTGGCGGACAGAGCTACATCAAGACAATGGAGCCAAAGATTCGCCAAGTGCGCGACATGATTGCCGCACGCGGCTTGAATGACACAGTGCACCTTGAAGTTGACGGCGGCATCTCGCCGACGACAATTGCTGGTGCTGCGAAAGCGGGAGCAAATGTTCTCATCGCTGGCAGCGCGCTCTACAAAGACCCACAGGGTCTTGGTCACGCAGTGACAGAGCTACGCGCTCTTGCCACCGCAGCATTTGCTGACTAAGTCGCTACTTCTTTCGAGCAGGACGTTTCGCGGGCTTTGTGCCTCGACGTAACCACACAAGTCCGAAGAGTCCCATCAGAACCAACACGGGCGGCAGCAGAACTGCAACGGCGATGCGCCATGGCTGCTCGAACAACGTGCCAAGAATGCTGGTGCTAATTGCAGTGCCATCGGTGTGCAACGTGCGCGCAGCAGCTTCAAACTCCGGACATTTTTTGTTTGACCCAACAACTTGAGCACCACCAAACAGCTCGGCGGTGTCCCGAATCGTTGACGACAACTTCAGTGAGACTGCATCGGGTTTTGCGCCAACGATGTAGGACTTGTTGGTCTTGAGATACTTCACATCTGCGCCGTACCGCACTTCCACTTTGTTGTTCGCGATGTATCCCTCGAGAGAGCCTGCGCGCATCTGTTGCACGTCAAATACCGCATTCACCGGGTCAACCGAGATCACTGTGCCCACAAAAACTGCAACGGCGGTGGGAGGCAATGCGCAACCTTCAGGAACCGTGGTGACAGCGGAGGGCAAGGTTGTCGTGGTTGTCGATGTAGTTGTCGTCGTCAACGGCACCACACAGCCCACAACCGGCACAGTGATAACCGATGGATCTGACGATGGTGGGCACAACACAGGCACGGACGTGGTCGTGGTGGTGGCACCGGATGCACCAATCGGCGACACCGTCATGAATGCGGCTGCCAACAACGGCACAACAAACAGAGAACGACGCATCTTTCACACGCTACTCATGCAGAACACACATGAACGGGCGCTTGAACGGCGATACTAGAGACATGGGATTTAACCCGACCCGCAAACAAGTTGCCCGCAAGACCGATATCTGGTTCGTGGTTGCCGCTGTCACTGTGGCATTCGCACTCGTTGCGTGGGCCTTTCTCGGGTAATCGTGGCGCAAGACATCTGGGACGGCGAACTCCACGGTGAAATTGATGTTCGTCGTGTGCAGCCATACGAAGCACTGAAGCAATACATCTGCCCCGGATGCAATCGTGATATTCCGGCCGGTATGGGTCATATGGTGACCGTGCCGCGCGATGCACCAGACCTTCGTCGCCATTGGCACAAAGCCTGCTGGGAACGCCGCGCCCCGCGCTCGCAACGCTAAAAAACGTTTTCGTGTATCTCGAGATGTGTACCGAGAACCGCTGCAACATCAAAACGAATCTGTAGTCCACGCTCATTCAATGTGCGCACAAAAGCAAACCCTGCTCGTTGCACTCTCTCCACTTTCAATGGCGTCATCGCTTCAAGCGGTGATCCGAATGCAGCAGTGGCACGAGCCTTCACTTCGCACACAACAATGAGATTGCCACGACGTGCCACAACATCGAGTTCACCACCGCGCATTGTCCAATTCTGTGCAATGACTGTGAACCCGTGATTGATGTACCACTGGGCTGCACGATTCTCTGCCCATCGGGCACGCGCGAGTCGTTGTTGCGCTAAAGGACTTCGGGGCCGATGATGTCGTCCGACGGGAGCTCTTCCACGTTGACGTCCTTGAAGCTCAGCACCTTCACCGATGGAATGAATCGGGTCTTGCGGTACATGTCCCATACCCATGCGTCTGTCATCTCCACTGTGATGAGTGGACGTGCGCTGTCACCAACAACATTGACAGTGACGGCATTCGCCAAATAAAACCGGCGTTCGGTTTCGACGGCGTATCGGAACATGCCGACGACGTCTTGATACTCCTGAGCGAGTTTGTACTCGCGGTCAGCCTCGAAATCTTCGAGATCGTCTGAGTTCACCAGTGCAACCAGTGCCCAGAAAAGAGTGGCTTACGCTTCGCGCTTTTCGCGAATCTTTGCAGCCTTACCAACGCGATCGCGGAGGTAGTACAACTTCGCACGACGAACGTCGCCACGACGGATGACCTCGATCTTTGCAACAGATGGGCTGTGCTTAGGGAAGGTGCGCTCAACGCCTACGCCGTAGGAGAGCTTGCGAACTGTGTAGGTCTCAGCAATGCCGGAACCCTGGATGGCCATGATGTTGCCCTGGAAAATCTGGATGCGCTCTTTGCCTGACTCAACAACGCGTACGTGCACCTTGACTTCGTCACCGGGGAAGAAGGATGGGATGTCATCGCGCATGTTCTGATTGTCAACGATGTCTGTGCTCTTCATGATGATTCCTTGGCGACTGAGATGTGGACGGCACTAGGCCTGTTCGGGCTGACCCGAAGCGAAGATAGAAGGATACGAGGCGAAGGGCACCCCTTCCAACAGTGCTTTCTCAGCTTCTGTTAATCCCCCACGGGCTTCGATGATGTCGGGGCGCTGCTGAAGGGTGCGCCAGAGGGCCTGAGCATGGCGCCAGCGGGCCACTTTGGCATGGTCTCCCCCTCGGAGCACTTCGGGTACCTCCCAGCCTCGGAACTCCGCAGGGCGGGTGTATTGAGGCTCTTCGAGGAGTCCAGATGCCCCAAAGCTCTCCGTGACGGGAGATTCAGAGTTCCCCATCACCCCGGGGATCAGGCGAGTCACGGCTTCGATCATCAGACACGCAGCCACTTCTCCGCCGGCCAAAACAACATCTCCCACTGAGACCTCATGGTCAACCAAGTGCTCACGCACGCGTTGATCAACGCCTTCGTAGCGGCCACACAACAAACTGAAACCAGAACTGGCAGCCAATGCATGGGCCATGTCTTGGTCAAACTTTTGCCCTCCAGGGCCCAACAAGATGAGAGGCCGCGGCGGCTGGGTTGCTTCAACTGCGGCGAAGATCGGTTCGGGGCGCATCAACATTCCCGCACCACCACCGAACGGGGTGTCGTCCACGCTGCGATGCACATCAGTGGAATAGTCGCGAATGTTGTGATTACGCAGGTCAATGGCGCCGGACGACCGGGCACGGCCCAACAGACTGTGCGAGCAGAAGCCGTCCACCATTTCGGGGAACAGAGTGAAGACATCGATGCGCACGATGAAACGCTACCTATTCGCCCGAGAGTGCTTCACGCAACCCCGCAGGAGGGTTGATAACTGTGGTCTCGCCATCGGTGGAGACGATGAAAGGCGCAGGCACCAGAAGGCCGCCCTCAATTTCCAAAATGTCATGTGCAGGGTTCTGGAGAACTCCCGTGCAGGTGCCCCATGACTCACCTGCTGTGTCAACAACTTGTGAACCAATCAGCTGGTGCACCCAGAGGACGTCTTCGCTCTCGACAGGCTCGGCATAAAGAAACTTGTTCGTCAGTTTCTCTGCATCATTGCGATCGTCGATGCCTTCGAAGTGAACAACGAAACGATCTTGTTGAGGACGAACAGTTGCAATCGTGAGTGTGCGGTGTCCGGCTGACTCAACAATGGTGAATGTTGCACCGACAGCACGACGTGATTCCACATCAGAAGTGAGGGAAATGAAGAGGTCGCCACGAACGCCGTGAGGCTTTCCGATGCGACCGACCTCGAGGAGGCCATCAGGAGGAGTGAGTGCGCTCAAGAATGATTACGCGTCAACAAAGTCGACGTCGACATCGACATCGTCATTTGTTGCAGCAGCACGCACAACAGTGCGAATGCTTTGTGCGGTACGACCACGACGGCCGATGACACGACCAAGATCGCCAGGACCGACTCGAACCTCGAGGAGGATTTTGTCGCCCTTGCCAGGACCAGAAGTGACATTGACAGCATCTGCATCGTCAACAATGCTGCGCACGATGTGCGTCAACACCGCAGTTGCGATGGGTGCTTCAAGTGTGTTCGCGTCGAACTCTGACACGGGACTACTTGGACTTGGCTGCGGTGAACTGTGCCCAGGCGCCGCTGATTTCGAGAAGCTTGCGAACGCGCTCAGTGGGCTGTGCACCCTGCATGAGCCACTTCACGGCCTTGTCGTTGTCGATTGTGATTGTCGATGGCTCGGTGCGTGGGTTGTACTGACCGAGGATCTCGATGAAGCGACCGTCGCGTGCACGACGTGAGTCAGCTGCGATAACGCGGTACTGAGGTTGCTTGGTCTTGCCGACGCGTGTGAGGCGGATTTTGACTGCCATGTTGCGAATTCTCCTGAAAGGGCCCCTTTCGGGGACTAGGTAAGGCTAGCGGTGGAAAACCCGAGACCCCAACGGGCGGGGCAGGGTTTCGGCCAACGAATTATTTGAAAAATGGGGGCAGACCAGGGCTGCCATCAGCGCCGGGGAGTCCCGGAATGCCACCTTGGCCCCCGAACATGTCCCCCAACTGCTGCATCGCTTGACGCTTATTGATCTTGCCGGGCTTGCCTTTTCCGCCCTTGCCCTGAGGCTTGGCGAGGCCGCCCATCTTCTTCATCATCTTTTGCATCTCGGTGAATTGCTTCACCAAACGGTTGATGTCGGCCACTTCGGTGCCGCTGCCCTTGGCGATACGGCTACGGCGACTGCCGTTGATGATGCTCGGGTCACGACGCTCTTCGAGAGTCATGGACCGGATGATTGCCTCGGTCACCTTGACCTGATCATCACCAATCTGAGCGTTCTTCATCTCCTTGGGCATTCCCGGGAGCATTCCCATGATGCCCGACAAAGGACCCATTTTCTTGAGTTGCTGCAGTTGCTCGAGGAAGTCTTCAAGGGTGAACTGACCCTCGAGCATTCGCTGCGCTGCTTCTTCTGCTTTGTCTTGTTCGAAGACCTTCTCGGCTTGCTCGATGAGTGTGAGCATGTCGCCCATGCCAAGGATGCGTCCTGCCATGCGATCAGGGTGGAACTGTTCGAAGGCGTCAATCTTTTCGCCGGTCGCTGCGAATGCAATCGGACGGCCAATGACTGTCTTGACAGAGAGTGCAGCACCACCGCGCGCATCGCCATCAAGCTTCGAAAGAATCACACCATCAATCGAGAGACGCTGATGGAATGCATCGGCAACACTGACGGCGTCTTGACCTGTCATTGCATCAACAACGAGGAATGTGTAATTCGGCTTTACCGTTGTCGAGATATCTGCAACCTGGCGCATCATCTCTTCATCAATGGCGAGGCGACCTGCAGTGTCAACAATGACAACGTCTTTGCCGAGTCGCTTTGCTTCTTCAAGGCCACGACGCGCGGTGGCGACAGGATCACCAGGCTCTGAGAAAACAGGAACGCTGATCTGATTACCCAGCGTGCGCAACTGCTCAACAGCAGCAGGACGCTGAAGGTCGGCACCAATCAGGATCGGCTGACGACCCTGCGACTTAAACCATCGTGCAAGCTTCGCGGCACTTGTTGTTTTACCTGAGCCCTGCAGACCAGCCATCAACACCACCGTGGGCGGCTGACTTGCATACGTGATCTTGAGTGTTTCGCCACCCAACATCGCAACGAGTTCGGCATTAACGATCTTGATGATCTGCTGGCTGGGGTCTAATGCTTCAGAGACTGTTGCGCCGATGGCCTGCTCGCGAATTCGCGCGACAACATCTCGAACGACACCAACATTGACGTCTGCTTCCAGGAGAGCGGTGCGAATTTCGCTCATCACCTCATCGACATCGGCCTCAGTGAGACGGCCTTTGCCCTTCAGTCGCTTGACTATTCCTTGTAAGCGGTCGCCGAGTGAATCAAACATCGTTATTCAGGTTACCGACTAAGGGTTCAGCCTGATTAGCCCACTGTGATGGCGATGACGATGCCATTTTTCACGCTGAGATTCACTCGATTTTCCACGTAATCCTTCGTCAACATGAAGAATTCGCCGTCACGGGCAGCAACCCGAATAAGCCAACCATTTGCCATTGCCACTTTGGTTGCCTCTTCCTCGGGAAGACCAAGGAGTTGCTGTGCGCTGTTCTCATCCAGAGGTTGCATCTGTGCAGGTTCGGGTTCTCCCCCGCTCACTGGCACTGTGTCTGTGCTCACCACAGCATTCTTGCGAAACGCAAGATGTTTGTCGGTAATTGCCATGACTGTTCCAACATCACCATCCAGATTGAAAAAGGTATACGCGGGTAACAACATGTGAGTGAGGTTTGCAAGCTTGGTTTCCATCAATGTGAAACGAACACCAGTGATGGGCACGACAGTTTGCGAAGACGTTCCAGGAGAAGAAGGTGTTGAAGAAACAGATGTAGCTGCGAGACGTGTAACAGCGCCGATGGTTGCATACGCAGGATTGTTCAATCGCTTCACAGCTTCAGCCGGAGTGAGAATAGGGAACCGTCCCGCCATGGCAATTGCAATCATCGGACCCGATGCGGACACCACGTCGCCGTTCGCATCAAAAATAAATTGTGTTGCAAGATTTGTCTCAACCCCGCCCAATGTCAGAAAGCCAGTAACAGTTGTGGAACCGTTCGCTTGCACAGCCGAGAGCGGATAGTTGGTCGGCACCATGTCTGCACGAGCAAGAATTTGGTTCGTCCGACGAATTGCTTCACCAGTGGACAACAAAGATGTCTGCGCTGGCGACGTTGTGTCGCAACCTCTGCTCGGATCAGCACACCCAGGTGCAGACTGCTGCGCACCACTACTGAATGTCCACCAACCGCCTGCTTCATCAACAAAAAGATTCGCGTAGCGTTCTGGATTCACAGCGTCTTTGATGACAAAAGAATTGTCATCAACTCTCTCAGTGACGCCATTGATGTTCAAAGCAACTGCAATCTTGGCTAACTCCCCTGCTGGCTTTCTGCGACGTCCGATCGACCATGCAAGAAGACGGTCTCCCAAATCAGGAAGCGGTCCGCGCACATCGAACGTGACTGTGTTGGGCACAGAGTCAACAGGGCTTACTTCTTGCTCCAGCACCATGCGCACCAATCCCGATTGACTCTGGGACGAGGCAAGCAACAACTGCACGGGACTCTCGTTTGCACACGACGTCACACCAATGGTGCACGCCATGAGAAGAGAAAGAAAAGGAGCGCGCTTCATGTGATGAGAAGCGTAGAACTATTCGAAGAGGGCGGAGACGTATTCCGCTGGGTCAAAGACCACGAGATCATGGGCACCTTCACCGAGACCCACCAATTTCACAGGAATACCAAGATCCGTTTCGATGGCGAACACGATTCCACCTTTGGCGGAGCCATCCAGTTTGGTGAGAACAACACCGGTGACATCTGTTGCTGCTGCGAATTCGCGTGCTTGCGACAACCCGTTCTGACCAGTGGTCGCGTCAATCACGAGGAGTACCTCATTCACGGTTCCCTCTGCTTTATCTGCAACACGGCGGACTTTCTTGAGCTCTTCCATAAGGTTTGACTTGTTCTGCAAGCGACCAGCGGTGTCGCCTAAGACCAAGTCAATTCCTTTTGCTGACGCACTTTGAATTCCATCGAAGATGACAGAGGCTGGGTCTCCGCCTTCTGCACCGCGCACATACGCAGCACCACAACGTTCCGCCCACACCAGTAATTGTTCAGCAGCCGCAGCACGGAAGGTGTCGCCGGCAGCCATCAGGACAGTTGTCCCAAGCGCCGTCTGAGCTGTTCCAATTTTTCCAATGGTGGTTGTCTTACCCACGCCGTTCACTCCGACAAACAACCACACATTTGGCTTCTTGCCAGCATCAAGATGTAAGCCGCGATCTGTTGTCGTCAACTGGGCCGTCATCGCTTCGCGCAAAGCATTAATTGCATCATCAGGAGTGCGAATGGTTCCTGCTTTTGCAGCGGCACGCAGTGGGTCAAGCAAACGCGTTGTGAGTCCGATGCCGATATCAGCACGCAGAAGTGTTTCTTCGAGTTCTTCCCAAGTGCCGGCGTCAATGGACCCGCGACCACGAATGGATTGGAAAGCTGACGCGAACAAACTTCGCGTGCGCCCCGCCCTCTCCTTCACCGTCACTTCGGCTGGTTCGGCTGGTTCGGCTTCGTCGCCGACTACCGAATCGTCACTTTTCGCTTCCCCTGGTTCGGCTGAAGGGCCGGCACCTAATTCGTCACTTTTCGCAGGCTCTAACGTTTCCGAATCAGGTCCGGCCCACGCCGAACCTGTCGCCCCCATTGCTGATTCAGTAGCAGCAGCGGCGCCCGCCGATCCTGCCGCAGCCGCTTTAGATCGGCGATTGCGGAGTACGACGATGCCGCCGGTAGCCAGAACGAGAACGCCGATGAGAAGAACGATGTTGATCGTCGATGACTCGAACACGACTAGTTCCCTGCAGTGTTGCTTGCGCGCTCAGACACAACCTTGGACGATCCGCCCGGCTGCATCGAGACTCCCAGCAAGCAGTCGGCTGCTTCCATGGTGCGCTTTTGGTGACTCACGATGATGAGCTGTGCATCACGACGGAACTCTTGCACGAGTCCGAGGAATCGATGCAGGTTCACATCGTCGAGAGCAGCTTCAACTTCGTCCATGACATAGAACGGAGAGGGTCGACTGCGGAACACAGCAAACAAGTACGCCAGTGCAGTCAGCGAACGCTCACCACCAGAGAGAAGAGACAACTTCTTGAATGTCTTTCCGGGAGGAGTTGCTTCCACTTCGATACCGGTGTTCAGCATGTCTCCCGGAGTGGTGAGAGCAAGCTTGCCCTTACCACCGGGGAACAACAACTGGAACAAGTCGGTGAAGTTCTTGCTGACGTCTTCAAACGCTGTCGCAAAGACTGACTGAATCTCTTCGTCAATCGCTGCAATGACCTGTGCGAGTTCACGACGGGAGTTACGCACGTCATTGAGTTGCTCTTCCAAGAATGTGTGGCGCTCTTGCAGCTCTGTGAACTCTTGCAATGCCAGTGGGTTAATCGGGCCCATCAAACGGATGTCGCGCTCTAGCGCACGAGCACGATCAGCGTGATCAACACCTTCGGCAACCTCTGGCATCGGAGAAGCCTCTGCTACTTCTGGCTCAACTTCAAGCTCGCGGCGAATCAACTCAATTGCAGCCTCGAGACGCATCCGGGTCTCGGCCTCTTCAACATCAACGCGGCGTCCACGCTCACGAAGAGCTTCGAGTTGCTGTTCTGCTTCCGTACGACCTCTGCGTGCAACGTCAAGACGAGTGGTGATCTCGCGCACTTCATCACTTTGACGGCGACGCATCTCATACAACTCTGCAAGACGTGATTCAGCGGCAACGCGGTGGCCGTCTACTAAGTCACCAAGACGTGTGATCGCAAGAAGTGATGCCTCTATGCGTTGACGACGCACCCCCGCTTCTGCACGAGCAGCGGTATCAACTTCCAAACGACGATCAGTTTCTTCCAAGCGCTGCTTCAGGAATTGATCGCGCTCACGCAACCCGGCAAGACGAACTTCAAGGTCTTTACGACGCATCGCCATGTGGGTGGCTTTTGAATCAATCGCCGCACGTGCTTCGCCCTGCGCCTTGGCCGCTGCAATTTCTGCAGCTTCTGATTCTTCAAGTGCTGGAAGAATTCCTTCAAGTTCTGAAACGCGCTGCTGATAGCCATCAACACGACCGCGGATGTCATCAAGAGAACCCAGAGTCATTTCACGTTCGGCACCATTCGAGCGGCGATCATTTGTGGTCTTTGCAAGGCGCTCGTTAGCCGCTTCCACCGCACGCACTTGACGGTCAAGCTTTGTTTGCGTGTCGTTGATGCGAGTACGAGCAGCCACAAGCAACCTGCGCTGATTCTCTACCTCTGCATCAAGGGCTTGCAGTTCTGCCGTCGCAGTTGCAACTTCAGTACGCGTTTCTTCGATGACTTCGATGGAACCGACTTCGTCAGCGGCGCCAAGACGCCACCCCGAAGGAGCCAACTTGTCGCCACGGCGAGTCACGACAACCGCTGAAGAATTTACTTCTACAATGTCGATGGCGCCTGCAATGTCTGTGGAGCAACCCACTGATGACAACAATGAGTCGAGAAGTGCTCCCAGTTGTGCAGGTGCACCATTGGCCGCACGGACATGCGAACGAACCGATTCAACACCTTGCGGGAGCGAGCCCGATGCTCCGCGGTTCAAGCCGAGTGCAATGACTGCTCCGTTGTGATCCACATTGCGCAACTGATCGATGGCTCGACGTGCCGATGCTGGGTCAGACACAACGATGGACGCCAAGGTGTCGCCCAGAGCAGCCTTCACTGCTGCATCCCAACCTTGATCAATATCAAGAAGGTCAACAAGCGCTCCGACAACACCCTCGATCTGAGCCAGATGTTCAGCACCAGTACGTGCACGAGTTGATGCCATTGCGGCTTCCAACGCTTCTAAACGAGCAGACGCACGTGCAGCACGACGCTCGGCAGTGGCGCGACCTTGTTGTGCGACATCACCAGCATTCTCGGCAACGTCTCGTTCTTGCTCTGCAGTTGCAAGCTCCGACCGCAGAATTCCGACAGCGGATTCTGCTTGCGTTAGTTCTGCCTGCAATCCATCAATGGTGCCGACAAATGCATTGTCACGATTCTCAATCTGTTCAATTCGTGCTTGCAGTTTTTGAATCTCACCGGCGCCTTGTTCCACGGTGTTGCGCAGCGTGCGCAATTCTCCGCGCACTTCTGCGGCCGCAGTCGACGCTTCATTGCCCTGCACCGTATGGAAGAGACCTTGTTCATTGCGTTCACGCTCAAACGCATCTTCTTCGACCTGGAGAGAATCGCTCTCGCCCATTGCGATTGTGAGTCCACGCTCCACCTCGGCAAGGTCTTCGCGCATTTCTGCAGCGTCTGCTTCAAGAGCAGCCACAACATCCTCTGCAATGAGTTGACCTTGGTCGCGCTCCATCGAACGGCGGCGTTCCGCAATGACTGCAACGAGTCCACGAGCTCGCTCACGCAGTTGCTCCACTTTCATGAGCTCATCGTTTAAGCCAGATGCTCCACGAGCGGTGAGTTCTTCCTCGGCGGTACGAACATCGACTTCCAGCGTGCTCATCAGCTCACGAAGTTCACGCTCTGACGAATCGCTGCCAGCTTTTTCTGTCTCAAGTTGCGCAAGCTTCTCGCGCAACCCGGCGACTTCGCGGCCCGACAGATACAAACGCAGTGCACGGAGCTCTCCGACAACTTCTTCGTATCGCTTTGCTGCTTCTGCTTGACGCTCAAGAGGGCGCAACTGGCGACGCACTTCACGAATGAGGTCTTGAACGCGCAACAAGTTTGCTTCAGTCGACTCGAGACGACGCTCAGCCTTTTCTTTGCGCTTGCGATACTTCAGAATTCCAGCGGCCTCTTCAATGATGGCGCGACGATCTTCAGCACGAGCAGTTAGCACCGCATCGATCTGGCCCTGGCTGATGATGACGTGCTGCTGACGCCCCACACCAGCATCGGACAACAGTTCTTGCACATCGAGCAATCGACACTCAACACCATTGATCGCGTATTCACTGTCACCATTACGGAAGAGCGTGCGAGACACGGTGATCTCTGTGAAGTCGAGGGGCAGAATGCCAGCGGAGTTGTCAAGAGTCAACATGACTTCGGCGCGACCAAGTGGAGAGCGCTTTGCCGTGCCATTAAAGATGACATCTTCCATCTTTTGGCTTCGCACAGAAGAAGGAGCTTGTGCACCAAGCACCCAAGCAATGGCGTCAACAACATTGGACTTACCCGAACCGTTTGGACCGACGACAACAGTGACGCCTGGTTCCATTTCCATCACGGTGGAATCAGCGAAGGACTTAAAGCCTTTGAGGGTAAGAGATTTCAGAAACACAGCGAAAACAACAGTAATAGAGACGGCTCGCTACCGCCCCATGGCGTTAGCGCTGACAACGAGGGCAATAAGCCGTCGAACGCCCCGCCACCATGACTCTGCGGATGGAAGTTTTTCCACAGGTCAGGCATCCGAGACCTTCACGCCCATAGACCCGATGATTCTCTTGAAAGCTGCCGACATTGCCCTCAACGTCAACATATTGCGTATCTTGCAACGTAGAGCCACCAGATTCGATTGCTTCAGCCAAAATTTCGCGAATTGCGAAGGCTAATTGATCAATTTTTTTTCGGGACAAAGTGTCGACAGTCCGGCTCCACCGCAGGCCCACCCTGTGGAGAACTTCGTCGGCGTAGATGTTTCCTACCCCTGCGACCACATGTTGATTCAACAAAAGAGGCTTGATCGCCCCACGCCGCCCCGCCAGTCGCTCCGCCAAAACTCCCCCATCGAAGCGATCACTGATGGGGTCGGGACCCAATTTCGTGAGCTCAGGCAACACCTCTGCTTCCAGTCGAGGGTCATACACCACCACTTCGCCGAACGTCCGTGGGTCGACAAACCACATCTCTTCATGAAGACCATCGCGAGGAGCTAACTGCAGAACGACATGAGTATGTGCTGGACGTTGCGTTCCCGTCGGCTCCACCAACACTCGTCCACTCATTCGAAGATGAATCATGACGGCATCACCAGAATCAAGATCACACAAAATGTATTTTCCGCGGCGACGCGCAGCGATCATCGTTGTTCCTGTCAGTCCGTGAACAACTGCTTCTTTCCCCACGCGACGCACCGAGCGCTCTCGGCCAACTTCAACATCAAGAATTTTTCGCCCAACAACACGCGACTCAATTCCCCGTCGGACTGTTTCAACTTCCGGCAGTTCAGGCATCGTCGGCGAGAGACTCAAATGCGATATGCGCAGCGACTTGCTCGGCAGCCTTCTTCGTTCGACCTGTGCCTTCGCCAATGTTCTTGCCATTCACAATCGCATACGCAGTGAAAACTCGTTCGTGGTCTGGCCCAACGCCTTCGGTGTTATACGCCGGTGCGCCAAGTCCTAAGCGCGCGCATAGCTCTTGCAAGCGAGTTTTCGAATCAAAAGCTTCCAAGTTCGGAATCGCCGCTTCAATTGAAGATGCAAGAAGTCTCTCAACAACAGCAAATGCTTTCTGTGCACCGCCGTCGAGATAGACAGCACCAATCAAGGCCTCTAATGCGTCAGCAAGAATTGACGACTTATCCCGTCCACCGGCTGCATCTTCGCCCTTACCCAACAGAATGAATTCACCCAGCCCGATGGTGCGCGCGATGTCCGACAACGCATGCATGTTCACGACGCTGCGGCGAAGATCAGTCAGTTTCCCTTCGGGCAGATCGGCAAGTCGATGAAATGCAATATCTGCAACAGCCCACCCGAGGACAGCATCGCCCAAGAACTCCAAACGTTCATTGGAAAACGGTTCATCATTTTCGGCTTGCCAGGAACGATGCACTAACGCTTGGTAGATCAAGTCCGTGTCAGTAAACGAGTGCCCAATCACTTCAGCGCACTGCGCCAAACGTGGATCAACTTCGTCGGTCATGAACGAACTCAGCCGTGAGCGCGCACGATGTAATCAACTGCGTCGGCAACAGTGCGCAACTCAGCCAGGTCATCATCATCAAAGGCAAAATCAGGAATGCTCTTCGAGAACTCTTGCTCCAACGAATCGACAAGTTCAATCAATGCGATCGAGTCAGCACCGAGGTCATCAGCAAAAGTGTTGCCTTCAGCGATGTTCGCAACTTCCATCTCGAGAATCTCTGCGAGGTGTGTGCGAACAGTGTTGAGAATTGCGTTGCGATCTGCGGCCATGTTGAACTCCTGAAAGTGACTCAGGAAGGCAGGCTAGTAGCAATGGCTGCACGGATTGCTCCCACCATGTCAGCGTCGACCATTTCCTTGGCGACTTTGATGCCATTCACCATCGCCCGTGCACTGCTTGAGCCATGGGAAATGATGCAGACGCCATCAACGCCCAGAAGGATGGCCCCACCAACAGAATCTGGATCAAAGGTGTCGTACAACGGCAACAATGCAGGAAGAAGTTCTTTCGCTGCGTCCTTGTATTCAGGCTGAGCAAATGCGGTGAACAATTCACCAATCACTGTCTTCAAAGCTCCCTCGAGAGTCTTCAATGCGACATTGCCGGTGAAACCATCTGTCACAACGACATCAACGTCTTGAGTCATGAGGTCACGACCTTCGACATTGCCAATGAAATTGATATGAGGACACGCCTTGAGAAGGTCGTACGCCTCTTTGCGCAGAGCGTCACCTTTGCCTGGTTCTTCTCCAATAGAGAGAAGTCCGACTCTCGGGTTTTCAACGCCGTATCGCTTCGTTGAATAGACAGATCCCATGATGGCGAACTGCACGAGCCAGTCGGCCTGCACATCTGCGTTGGCTCCTGCATCGAGGAGAACAGTGGGAGTGCCGCCAGGGACGGGCACTGGTGTAGCAATTGCGGGGCGTGCAACTCCTGAGATGCGGCCCATGCGCAACAAAGCACTTGCCATAGTGGCGCCGGTGTTACCAGCAGAGATCATGGCGCTGGCGTGGCCATCACGTACTGCTTCAGCAGCACGAACGAGAGTGGAGTCACGCTTCTTGCGCACAGATTGCGCAGGGTCATCATCCATCTCGATGACTTCTGATGCGTGCATCAGTGGAAGGTCACCAGTTCCTTCGAGACCCTCAGGGCCGACGAGAAGAACAGGAATGCCGAGTTCGGCGGCCTGCAACGCTCCAGCGAGAATTTCACCAGGTGCGCGATCGCCGCCCATCGCGTCAACAGCGATTGGCAACATGCGGAAAGAACCGTGGCTCAGTCGACTGTGACTGCTACGCGGCCCTTGTACCAACCGCAAGTTCCGCACACTGTGTGTGGGATCTTGGCAGCGGCGCAGCGTGGGCATGTGCTGCGTGAAGGTGCACTGAGGCGCCAGTTAGAGGCGCGACGCATGCGTGTCTTCGACTTCGACTTCTTTTTCTTGGGAACGGCCACCGTGGTCTCCCTGTGTTAGCGGCAAAACCCTCGTTTGAGGGCTCTGACACAATAGCCCCAAAAGAAAGAAAACTCACTAAGAGGGGTCTTTGAGGGAACCTTTCAAGGTTTCCAAGGCCGCCCAACGGGGGTCAACCACCGAGTTATCGCAGGAACAGGCAGTTTCAGAGAGGTCTTTGCCGCAATGGGGGCAAAAACCTGGACAGTCCTCACGGCACAGCGGCCCGAGCGGAATGGCCAATAAAAGGTTCTCTCGCACCATCGGCAAGAGATTGATCTGGTCGTTATTGATGACGTAGGCCTCGGAGTCGTCAGGGATCTGTTGATACAACTCAGACAGCTCAATCGTCATTCGGTCTGACATGGGCGCCAGGCAACGGCGACACTCCCCTGCCCATGTCGCAGACGTGGTGCCATTGACGGTGACGCCATTCGAGAGTGCTTCAAGATGCAAATTGATGTCAACCGGTTCATCGGAGATACGTGACTCACCAAATTCAAGATCTGTTGCAGCGATCGAGAGCACCACATCTTTTGTTGTGCCCGGCCAGCGAAGGAGCTCGACGACATTGACAATGAGCGGAGTTGCCATGACGACGGCCTACGAAATGTCTTGGTCGAAGAACCCTGCGCGATGCTGCTCCTCAATTGGTTCTTCGGCTTCCGGTGGCGGCTGAGAACCAATGGACAGACGATGACGCCCGTTCGCCACTGTCTTCGACAAACGATCGAGAAGAATCTCAAAACTGCCAAGACGCTGATCAAGGAAGTCCTCGGTTTCATTCTTCAAGCGACGAGATTCTTCGTCAGCTGTATCGATGACTTGACGAGCACGAGTCTCCGCAGCGCGCACAACTTCTGTGCGTTGCACCATTCGCTCTGCCTGCTGACGTGCAGCGCCCAAGATCTCATCGGCTTCACGCTTTGTCTTTTCAAGAAATTCTTGGCGCTCTTTCAACATCCACCGAGCTTGGCGGATTTCTTCCGGCAAACGCATGAGTGCATCTTCGAGCAGTTCGATCACTTCATCACGATCAATGCGTGGGGTGCTCGACAACGGAACACTGGGTGCTGTTGCGATGATGTCGATGGTGCGACGAAGAAGCATTTCGCTTTCACCAAGACGTGCTTGCACGGGTGCTGGTTGCGGATACGAATCATCTGTCGTGTCGTCATAGTCGTCGTAAGACATGTTGTTGCTCCGTTACTGAAATGCTGCGGCCAATGCCGCAGACACTGGTGCAGGCACCATGGAAGAGATATCGCCACCATGCTGAGCGATGTCGCGAATAAAACGACTGCTCACATGACTGAGTCCTGGTTGACATGGCACGTACACCGTGCGCACTCCGGCCACTGAAAAATTCGTATGAGCCATTTGCTGCTCAATCTCAAAATCGCCGGGAGTCCGAAGACCCTTCACGATGCACAACGCATTCACTGATCTAGCCGCGTCAACCGCAAGCCCTGCGAAGGCTTCCACAGAAACCCCTGGGATGTGAGCGAGAGATTCGCGAGCAATACGAACGCGCTCTGCAGTTGGCAAGAGACCTGATGGCTTGTCGGGGTTGTGCATGACAGCAACCACGACATTTCCAAAGAGTTCGGCGGCCTGGGCCACCACGTCGACATGTCCAAAGTGGAGGGGGTCGAAACTGCCGGGATACAGAACGGTGCTCATTCGCCCTCCACCGTACCGTGTGGGGCCTCAACGGGTTGGAGAAATGAGACATGGGTACGGCCATATTTCTTGGCGCGCAAGGTCTCCCAACCCTCAATCTCTCCGATGGCACGGTCAGATTCCAAGACCACAAAGGCTGCATCAGCATCAACGATGAGATCGCGCCATTGGTCAAATCCATACGGCGGGTCCGCAATCAGAATGTCAATCTCTGGTTGACGAGAGGCCACCGAGGTGGCATCCACCGCCAAGACAGTCGATCGATCAGTGAGGCCAAGAGCAGCAACGTTCTTCTTGAGAATGACAAGAGCATCACGGTCTCGCTCGACAAACACGCAATGGGCAGCCCCACGAGAGAGAGCCTCAATACCCATGGCGCCTGTGCCCGCAAACAAGTCAAGAACTCGCGCACCCTCAACGATGTCAAGACTTCCCAGCGCATTGAAAACGGCTTGTCGCACTTTGTCTGTTGTGGGGCGTGTTGCCTCCGAAATGGGTGCTTCTATCCGCCTGCCACGAAGGTCACCTGCTACCACTCTCATACAAGGCAGACTACGACCGTGATTACACCGAGCGAGTCCATTGTGTGCGTCGACTGCGGCGGACCGTGCCATTTACTGACACCTCCTCGCGAAGACGGCCAGTGGATGGTTGACGATGTGGTCAGTTATCGATGCCGTGATTGTCGAGATATTTGGTACATCGAGCTCACTGAAGACGACACCGACCTTCAGCCTGACTAAACCGCTACCCCTTTTTCAAGGGGTCGAACCTGATGCCGACGGCAGCCATGTTGGCAATACGCGTCGGAAGATGATTCAACCAAAAGTTAATGCTGAGCCGTTTGGGGTCACGCACAAATGGTTTGTTCTTCGCAACAGCATTCACTGTTCGACGCGCGATCTTCACTGGGTCTGCTGTGGGGATGAGATGCAATTTCTGAAAACGATTCACGACGTCTTGCACAGATGATTGACGTTCTTCGATGGCATCCCACATGTCCGTGTTCACCGGACCAGGCGACAACACAGTGATATTCACATTCGTTGCCTTCAACTCGCGACTGAGACCGTTCACGAAATTGAGGATGCCTGCTTTTGTTGCGCCGTACACACTCATGCCAGGGAAGCCTGCCGTGCCTGCAAGAGATGAGACGAAGACAAGGTGCCCACTTCCGCGAGCAAGCATGCCCGGCAAAACATGACGCGTAAGCATGAGAGGGACTTCAAGATTGACACGCGACACAGCACGAATCTCACGATCATCTTCCACTGCAAACGGCGTAGAAGTTTCGAGCCCAGCGTTATTCACCAACACATCAATGGGACCGTGCAACCGTTCGATGTTTTCAATCAATGTGTCGACGATTGCATCATCGGTGAGATCTGCAACGAGCGCGTTTCCTGCAATCTCAGCCGCAACGCGATTGAGAGCATCAACATTTCGCGCGACAACAGTGACCTTTGCTCCGCGACGAGCAAACTCGCGCGCCATGTTCTCGCCGATTCCCCGTGAACCCCCGGTGACAACAACGTGCTTTCCACTTAGTTCCATCACAACCCCCTTGTGTCCCTTCCACCGTAGTGCGCGAAATTCAGGACTTGAATAAGAACTCTTCCTCTTCTTCATTAAAGAGAAGGTCCAACTCATCGCGCAATGTGGGCAGATTCTTCAGCATGGGGTCGGCCTCGATCATGCTGAGGGCATCTTCACGTGCCCACATGATGAGGTCGAGATCTCGCTGCAACGACGCCAACGTGAGGTCGCTTTGGCCTTTCTGGCGACGCCCCATAATTGTTCCTTCGCCGCGCAGATTGAGATCCTCTTCAGCAAGAACGAATCCGTCTGTGCTTGCAACTAGCGCTTCAACTCGCGGCGACGGCTCATTGTCTTGCGTGACGAGATAGCAATGCGATTCGAGTGCACCACGACCCACACGTCCACGCAACTGATGCAGCTGGGCAATTCCGAAACGACCTGCATCCAAAATGATCATGCTGGTTGAGTTAGGCACATCCACACCCACTTCAATCACGGTCGTCGCAACGAGGGCTTTAATCTCTCCACGACGAAACGCTCCCATGACTTCTTCTTTTTCCAGCGATGACATTCGTCCATGCAACAGACCCACTCGGTAGTCGGCCAATTCTCCGTGAGACAACTCTTCGAACGTTTCTTCAGCAGAAGCAACTTCCAATTTTTCGCTCTCTTCGATCAGTGGGCACACCACATAGGCCTGCTGCCCCACCGCAAGTCGGCTGCGCACATCAGCCCACATGGCACTGCGTTCTTTCTCGTCTGAAACACGCGCCGTCACGATTGGTGTACGCCCTGGTGGAAGCTCATCCAAAATGCTGACGTCAAGATCTCCGTACACCGTCATCGCCGCCGTGCGAGGAATGGGCGTAGCTGTCATCACCAACACATCAGGAACAAGACCGTGTTCCGACTCTTGCGCTTTATCCCTGAGACGCGAGCGCTGCTCAACACCAAAGCGATGCTGTTCGTCAACAACGACGACGCCCAAACTCTTGAAGGACACTTTGTCTTGAATCAATGCGTGAGTGCCGATTGCAATGTCCACACTGCCATCTGCAATGCCGGCGAGAATCGCTTTGCGTTCTGCACCTTTCACTTTGTTCGTCAACAATTCGATGCGCAACTGACGATCGCCGAACAAATTGCCTTCGTCGCTCAAGCGCAAGGAATCAAGAAGGGCGCGAATGCCGATTGCATGTTGGTCGGCCAACACTTCCGTTGGCGCCATGAGAGCCGCCTGATGACCGCCTTGCACTGCAGCCAGCATCGTGGCGACAGCAACCAATGTCTTTCCCGCACCAACGTCTCCCTGCAACAAGCGATGCATCGGCTGGGGCGACGCAAGATTCTTGTAGATCTCTGCAATCGTTCGCGTCTGCGCGCCCGTCAGCGGGAATGGCAGTGCCTTCATGAAGCCATCGATGAGATGTCCTGTTGTTTCGTGAGAAAAACCAGCAGAGTCACGCTCCCACTGTGCTTTCTTTCCCACCAACATCAATTGCACACGCAACACTTCGTCGAAAGCCAAACGACGACGCGCTGCTTGGTGCATCTCAGTCGTTTCGGGAACGTGAATACTGCGCATCGCTTCGCCACGGTCAATCAGATTGCGTGCTTTCAGAATGCTCGATGGCACCGGGTCATCAATTCCACGTGGACCGCATTTGACGAGCGCATCTTGAATCCACTTCGCAAGTCGCTCTGACGAGATACTCGACTTGCCGCTTTGTGGATAGATGGGAACAATGCGACCTGTTTGATTGCCAACAGGATCAACAATCGGATTCGTCATCTGGCGATATCCGTTGTACATCTCTGCTTTGCCGAAAACCGCAACTTCAAGGCCCTGCGTCAACTGTCGTTCACGCCATGCCTGATTGAAGAAAGTAAGCGAGAGTTTTCCGGTGCTGTCGCCCACAGTGGCTGTCACCATCGCTCGTCCATTCCGCGTGCGAATGGATTGACACGACAACACCTTCACCATGACCATGGCTTCGACACCCAACTGAAGGTCTCGCAGTGTCGACATATTGGTGCGATCGATGTATCTGCGGGGATACGTCTCTAAAAGATCAAGAACACTATGGATCCCAAACTCTTCGATAGCTGGCTTGGTCTTTGGACCAATTCCTTTGATGCGCTCAAGATCGAGTTGATCCAACTCGCGAAGGGTGATCGGGGAACTACTCAACGCCGAAAAGATACGGATAAAGCGGTTGACCGCCGACGTGCACTTCAACTGCAACATCCGCATGATTCTCTGCAACCCAGGCAGTGATCTGGTCAGTCTGTGCAGTAGTGGCATCACTGCCGGTCACAATCGTGAGCAACTCACGTGAGTCATCTATGAGGTGATCAAGCAACTGAGTTGCTGATCCCACCAACGTGCCCGCAATAGACACGATGCCATCGCCGCGCACAATGCCGATCCAGTCGCCCTCGGTGACTTTGCCTGCATCAGTGTTCGTATCGCGCACCGCTTGTGTGACTTCGCCTGTGGCCACTGCTTCTGCAGCCGCCGACATCTCACGAGCATTTGACTCAGCAGATGCTTCGGGGTCGTACGACACTAAAGAGGCAAGAGCTTCCGGCATGGAACAACTTGGTACCACGCGCACTTCTTTTGTTGTCAACGCATCAATCTGCTGTGCAACGGGAATGATGTTCTTGTTGTTCGGCAAGATCACTACTTGACGAGCGTTCATTCGTTCCACTGCAGCCAATAACTCAGCTGTTGATGGATTCAAGGTTTGACCACCCGAGATCACGCCATGCACACCAAGTTGACCAAAGAGTTCAGCAAGACCATCGCCACTTGCAACAGCAACCACTGCACACGTCACCGGAGGTAAAGACGATGTGTGCGTCTTCGACTGAACCGGTGCACCAAGTTCTGCTTCGCGAGCGGCATGTTCTTCGGCAACTTCTTCAAACAAGTCGGTCACACGAATTTGTCGCGGACGACCACCCACCAAGAGCGGTGCTTCAATCGCTGCACCGATGTCGTTCGTATGAATGTGGCAGTTGTACAAACCTTCGCCACCGACAACCACGATGGAGTCACCAATGGAGCCCCACGCAGCTTTGAACTCTGGTGCTTGCGCATCGTCGAGATCAAGAAGGAACATCACTTCGTAGCGCAGTTCACTGACGTCAACTGTTCCATCATCGTGATGACGTTTTGCAACAGCTTCCAATGCTTCAGCAGATGGTCCCGCTGATTCATCAGGCTCAGGCAATGCTTCGCCGGTCAACACATGTAAGAACGCATCGAGCAACAACAAGAAACCTGCACCACCGGCATCAACGACTCCGGCATCTTTCAGTACGGGCAACATGTCGGGCGTGCGAGCCAACGCATCACGGCCTTGTGCGCGAGCGGCCTGCAACGTGGCAACAAGATCTGCACCAGCACTGACCGCAGCGACAGCCCCTTCCGATGTCTCTCGAACAACCGTGAGGATTGTTCCTTCGATTGGCTTCAACACAGCTTCATAGGCAGCGGTCGCAGCTTTTGAAAAAGCCTCTGCGATTCCTGCAGCATCGACTCCGCCGTCACGGGTCTCAATCGTGGACGACAACCCACGAAGAATTTGGCTGAGGATCACACCGCTGTTTCCGCGCGCACCCATGAGCGAACCGTGACTCACTGCCTTACATGTAGAGGCAAGATCAGCTGGGGCGCCCTCTAGTTCGGCCACCACCGCATCGAGGGTGCGGCCCATGTTGGTACCGGTGTCCCCATCGGGCACGGGGTACACATTGAGCCGGTTGATGGCGGGGCCATGCGCCTTCATGGCGTCTCGGAAGGCCACAACAGTGCCCCTGAACTCATTTGCCCCAAAAGTTTGTGCCCCAGTCACGTCTCTGAGGCTAGTGACCCACGGGTCCCTCCCCGAAACACGAGAAAACTCCCCGATTCCTCCCACTGGACGGTTGGGGTCTCTTCGATGTCGCTGGTAGTTTTTACATCTGCGTTCGAAAGGCCCTCGCCTTTCGCGAATACGAAGAGGTTTCCAAAATGGCTGCAGTTTGCGAAGTGTGTGGCAAGGGTCCGTCCTGGGGCATGTCAGTTTCTCACTCCCATGTGCGCACCAAGCGCCGTTGGAGCCCGAATATCCAGCGCGTCCGCGCCATTGTTAAGGGCGCGCCCCGCCGCCTCTATGTATGCACCGCATGCATCAAGTCGGGCAAAGTCGTCAAGGCCGGCCGCTAAAGGCACCCATGCAGGGCGTCATCAAGGCTTACGACCCCACCAGTGGTGACGGCGTCGTTGTCAGCGACACAGATCTTTCCGAGTACAACCTCGCCCCTAATGCCCTCGAGGGCAGCATTTTCCGCATGGTCCGCCAAGGCCAGCGTGTGGTTTTCGTCCTGGACGAGGCCGGTCGTGCCACAAGTCTCAGCCTTGGGTCCGAGTCAGACATGGGCACACCTGGGGTTTAATTTTTAGGATGTAGGTAGTTCACCTAGGGTCAACCTTGGGAACGTCCCACTAATTCATCCTCCCCAACGAAGAGGTCCGCACATGGCTGCTACCACTGCAAACACCCGATTGAAGCAATGGGTTAACGACTGGGCAGAAATTCTGCAACCAGAATCCATTTACTGGTGCGACGGAACTGCTGACGAGTATGAAGCTCTCTGTCAGTCACTCGTCGACGCAGGAACTTTCAAGAAGCTTGATGAAGCAAAGCGCCCGAATAGTTATTGGGCACATTCTGATCCAGGCGACGTTGCACGCGTAGAAGACCGCACATTCATTTGTTCCACAAACGAGGCCGATGCTGGTCCAAACAACAACTGGCGCGAACCATCAGAGATGCGCGCAGAGATGAACTCCTTGTACAAGGGCGCAATGAAGGGTCGCACGATGTACGTCGTGCCGTTCTCCATGGGACCACTTGGCTCCCCCATCGCACACATTGGTGTGCAACTCACCGATAGCGCATACGTAGCAGTCAGCATGCGCATCATGACTCGCATGGGCCAAGGTGCACTTGATGTTCTCGGCAACAACGAATGGGTTCCTTGTGTTCACTCCGTTGGTGACCCATTGGCTCCAGGTCAGACAAGTTCTGCATGGCCATGCAACCCCGACAACAAGTTCATCGTTCACTTCCCTGAGACTCGTGAGATCTGGTCGTTCGGTTCGGGCTACGGCGGCAACGCCTTGCTCGGCAAGAAGTGCTTCGCACTTCGCATCGCTTCGGTGATGGCACGCGATGCAGGCTGGCTTGCAGAACACATGCTCATCTTGAAGCTCACAAACCCAGAAGGCGCATCGAAGTACATCGCTGCTGCGTTCCCTTCTGCATGCGGCAAGACAAACCTTGCGATGCTCGTTCCGACGATTCCAGGCTGGAAGGCCGAAACAATCGGTGACGACATTTGCTGGATGAAGTTTGGTGACGATGGACGTCTCTATGCCATTAACCCAGAAGCCGGATTCTTCGGCGTTGCACCTGGAACTGGTTACGACACCAACGCAAACGCTATGGACACACTGTGGGGCAACAGCCTGTACACAAACACAGCGCTCACTCCTGATGGTGACGTGTGGTGGGAAGGCATGAGCGATACTCCTCCTGCACGTGCCACCGACTGGAAGGGCAATGTCTGGACCCCAGAGTCTGAGACAGCAGCTGCTCACCCAAATGCACGCTTCACCGCTCCTGCATCACAGTGCCCATGCATCGCACCAGAGTGGGAAGACCCAGCGGGCGT
>WLHL01000022.1 GCA_009702755.1 Actinomycetota bacterium | reverse complement strand
TGGGCGACGGCATTGTCAAAACGGCGCTTTCCTATAAAGCACCATGGGCACACAACGTCGGACCAGATTTCTACGCGCACAAGTGCAACGATAGGTGACATGAGTTCTATTGGCGACACCGCATCAACATTCTGCGCCACTTTGGTCGATGAATGGATTCATTCTGGGGTACGCCACGCTGTGCTGGCGCCAGGTAGTCGCTCAACCCCATTGGCCATAGCTCTTGCCGCACGCTCTGAGATACGGGTCCATTTGTTCCATGACGAACGCAGCGCCTCTTTTGCTGCACTTGGCCTCGGATTGTCCACAAGCATTCCAGTGGTTCTTCTGTGCACCTCTGGAACTGCCGCAACTCATTTCCACGGAGCGGTCGTTGAGGCGCATCAGAGCAATGTGCCGATGATCGTGTGCACCGCAGATCGACCTCCTGAATTGCGAGACGTGGGGGCGCCCCAGACCATCGAGCAAACTCATCTGTTTGGCAGCGCAGTGCGGTGGTTTCATGATCCAGGCGTGCCATCGATGGACGCTGCTTCTTCGTGGCGTGCACTTGCTGCTCGATGTGTGAGTTCATCCACTGGCAGTCGCCCGGGACCAGTGCATCTCAATCTTCCGTTCCGTGAACCTCTCGTCGGAGTTCCAACAGACATGCCTGATCGCCGTCAGACAGGAGTGGGTCGCGTCGTTCGCCCTGCTGTGGTCTCGGAGACTGATGTCTTGCCTTTGTTTGAAATGGTGAATGGTCGAAGGGGTGTCATCGTTGCGGGTCGAGGAGCATCGCCTGAGGTGTTGACATTGGCGAAGAAATTGGGGTGGCCAGTCTTTGCAGATGCACGTAGTGATCTGCGTGTGTGTGATGAGAGCGTTGTCGTGGCCTTTGACGCTGTCCTACGTTCGTCACGCTTCGCTGATTCTCATTTCCCGGACATCGTGTTGCGTGTCGGAGAACCTCCCGCTTCCAAAGTGACCGCGCAATGGATTCAGCGCAGTGGAACTGTTGTTGTGCAATTGCAGAACACGGAGATGGTCGTTGACCCAGATCACTCGGCGGCGTTGACATTGGTCGCAGATATAGCGTCGGCTGCTGCTGCACTTGCATCATTGATGACAGCCCCGATTGATGGTTGGTTGTCTGATTGGACAACAGCAGAGACAGTTGCTCAAAAGGCAATCGACTCGTGGTGCGACCATAACTGGTCTGAACCATCGAACGCTCGTGTTGTCACATCGACAATCAAACAAGGCAATAATTTGGTTGTCTCTTCATCGATGCCAATTAGAGATGTGGAATGGTTCGGATCTGTGACGCCTGGGGTTCAGGTATTTTCTAATCGGGGGACAAACGGCATTGACGGTGTGATCAGCACAGCAATCGGAGTCGCTCTCGGTACGGGGGTTTCGACAACGGTGTTGATCGGAGATGTTGCTTGCGTTCACGACTCCAACGGTTTATGGGCATTGATGCAACGTGATGTCGATCTCAAGGTTGTGGTGACGAATAACGACGGTGGAAGCATTTTCTCGTTCCTCCCACAAGCAGGCGTGGTTGATAATGCCACCTTTGAACTTCTGTATGGCACACCGCACGGAGTCGCCTTCGAACATTTGGCATACGCACACGGAGTTCCGTTTAAGCGTGCGACTCATGGGGCGAGTCTTGCCGAGGCGTTAGCTACTCCAGGAACAATGTTGATTGAAGTTCCCTTTGATCGCTCTATGAATGTGTCGCAGCACGAGGCATTGAATACTTCAATTGTGCAAGCGGTGGAGAGCGCTACGGCCTAACGATTGCAGACAGCATTGCTTGAAACTTTGCTTGGGTCTCGGCCAGTTCTGCATAAGGGTTGCTTTCAGCAACAATGCCGCCACCGGCGAAGAGACGAGCAGTGCGGCGGTCTTCAGAAAGTTCTGCGCAACGAATCGTGACTGCGAATGTGCCGTTGCCGTCGGCGTCCATCCAGCCCACAGCACCGCCGTAGTTGCCGCGTTCCATCGGCTCATTGGCAGTGATGAAATCAATAGCGGCTTCGGAGGGGAAACCACCGAGGGCAGGCGTTGGGCACAATGCCTTGAGAAGTGTCATGACATGTGCCGTGGGTTCTGTGAGAGCGCCTTCGATGTATGTGCCAAGGTGCTGCACATTGGCAACCGTGACAATGGAGGGTTCTGCTTCCCAGTCGAGATACGAACAGAACGGCAAGAGAGTGTCGTGCACCATGTCGACCACCACGCGGTGCTCGACTTGATTCTTTGTGCTGGAGACAAGTTCATCTGCCAGTTGCTTGTCAGTGTCCGGGTCGCCCGTGCGCGGTGTTGTTCCTGCAAGGGGACGACTGCGAACTTCGCGATCTGCAACTTCGATCAGCAATTCGGGAGAAGCACCGATCATGTTGCCGATACAGAAGCGGTAACTACTCCCGAAAGATGCACGAAGCCGAAGGAGGACGCTGTGGACATCAATGGGTTCATCTGCATGGACTTCGATATCGCGAGCGATGACGGCCTTCTTGATGAGTCCGTTGCGAACAGCATCACGAGCAAGTGTCACTGCATCGAGATAACGACCGACTGGAGTCCGTGCACCGACTCGAAAGGAGTTGCTCGAGGGTCGTGGTGGTCGTGCCTCTGTTGCAGCACGTAGGGCGCGTGCAATAGCAAGATCATCAACATCGTCAATGGTGTTGCCGACGAGAGTGAGTGTGTGCGTTCCATCTCCTCGTTTGGCAAAGGTCGCAGAAGAAATAACGAAGTTCGACGGTTCGTGAGGAAGAAATGGAATAGTGCCAAATGCAATGGGACCAATTGCGGGGAGGTCAATGGGGGAGTTGTGTCCGCTGTGGATTGAATCACTCAGTTGTTTTCGAGTTGCCGTGTCGTCGCCGGTGAAATGCACCTCACGTGCTGCGTAACCAACGCCATCGCGAACAAAAAGAAGCCCGTCTCCAGCACACACATTGTTGAGGTCAAAGGGTGTGTCGACCAGAACAGTGCGATGAATCATGAATTGCGAGTTCCGACCATGAGCTGTGTGAGCCCACCAGAGAGTTGAGAGTGTTGTGCATCGCTGAATCCCGCATCCTGCAACATCTTCTCCATCACATTTCTGTCTGGCAAGTACACAATGCTCTTCGGCAAGTAACGGTAGGCAGGTCCGTCGCTTAACAGTGCACCAATCTTCGGCACAATCTTGCCGAAGTAGATGTTGTTGCCGAATCGGATGATGGGGTTGTGTGGGACTCCGACGTCAAGCAGTGCGATGCGACCGCCAGGTCTGATAACTCGCGCACATTCCACAAAGAACTGTTGAAGGTCAACAAGGTTTCGCAAGGCGAAGCCACAGATGATTCCATCCACCGAATGGTCAGGGACGGGAAGACGCAAGATGTCGGCTTGTGCCCGTGGCGCTCCGCTTCGGTCATTGGCCAACATGCCGTAGGACAAGTCCATTGCGATGGGTGACAGACCTGCTTTGCGAAGGTCAATGCTTAGATCACCAGTTCCTGCTGCAAGGTCAAGCACGCGTGACCCCGGAGCCAACTTGAGGTCTCGAACGGCACGACGTCTCCAGCGAGTGTCCAAACGGAAGGTCATCACCCTGTTGACGAGGTCATATCGAGGTGCAATGGCGTCGAACATGTTGCGGACCATTTGTGCCTTCGCATCCCCTTGGGGTAGCTCAGCCGTGTCCCAGGTGGGCTTTGGGGACTTCTCTGGGGTGTTCACACTCGTAAGGCTAAGCGGTGGTGTCGCTGACTATTGCAACTTGACTCGCTGTCATTGGTCACGGGGCATAAGAATGAACGAACTCAGTGTCAACAGGGGAGACGCCAGATGATCGATTTCACACTTGCTCCAGAACATGAAGCCGTACGCCAGAAGGTCCGCGACTTTGTCGACAACGTCATTAAGCCTGCGATGGAGCCATATGGTCATCGGGACGAGATGGAACCCGAGATGCGGGCTGCCTACATCAAAGATCTCATTGAGCTTCGTCACAAGGCCGTCGAAGCCGGATTGTGGCTTCCACATATGCCAAAAGAAGTAGGCGGCATGGGTCTTGGCCACGTTGCGCTTGCAATGGTGCAGGCGGAAGCAGCAAAGACTCGCGTTGGTCCGTGGGTGTTCAACTGCAATGCGCCCGACGAAGGCAACATGCACACTCTTCATCACTGGGCAACCGATGAGCAGAAGGACAAGTACCTGAAGCCATTGTTGAAGGGCACGTCATCGTCATGTTTCGCAATGACGGAGCCAGAGGTCGCAGGGTCTGACCCAACCTTGATTCAGACTCACGCGATCAAAGACGGCGATGAGTGGATCATCAACGGTCATAAGTGGTTCATCTCAGGTGCTCGTCGCGCCAAGTTTGCAATTCTGATTGCTCGGACAGAGATGGATGTACCTCCAGGATCTCGCGGTGCGAACACTGCTTTCCTCATTGATTTGCCAACACCAGGTTGGAACGATGTGCGTGAAGTGGAGACCATGCATGGTTCCACTGGCCACTCAGAGATTGTGATTGAAGATCTTCGCGTCCATGACTCGCAGATTCTGGGTGGACGCGGCAACGGCCATCGCCTTGGTCAGTACCGTCTCGGGCCCGCACGTCTTGCTCACTGCATGCGTTGGGTGGCACAAGCCGAAACAGCGCTCGACATGATGGTGGACCGGTCACTCAATCGTTACTCCCACGGTTCGCTTCTTGCAGAGAAGCAAGGTGTGCAGTGGATGATCGCCGACAGTGCGATGGAGCTATATCAGTGCAAGTTGATGATCTTGCATGCGGCCTACAAGATCGATAAGGGTGAAGATTTCCGTACGGAAGTGTCGATGGCGAAGCACTTTGTGGCAAACAGTCTGAACCGCATCATCGACCGCGCCATTCAAGTACACGGTGCATTGGGTTATTCAACCGATACGCCTCTTGCAAGCATGATGCAGAATGCTCGTTGGGCTCGCTTTGCTGATGGTGCAGACGAGATTCATCAGATGCGCATTGCGGAGAACACCATCAAGGCGTACACCGACGAAGGCACCACTCGTAAAGCAACAGGCGATCTGCCGCTGTAGCACTACATAAAATTCAGGTCGGTCCAACCCATTTTTGCAGCAAACAGTCTGATCTTTGACTGTTTTGACTGTAAGTGGTCACGATAACGCCTTATCAAAATCCGTGTTTCTTCAGATGTTCTGCCTTTTCTCAGTTCTTTTTCAAAATATTTTGTGAGAACTGGAAATCCTGCTGCTCCCTGCATGTATCCACCTATGTAGGTCTTCGGCAGTCCATCTAGCTGAATTCCCTGACCAAATTCCAATGCCAACCATACGAGTCCTCTCGCAGTGCTGATAGATCTATCGAACGTGTTTCTTTCTTGCTTGAGCTTGACTTCTATGAAATACCGATCCACCTTCTTGGGTACTCCAGATATCGTCACGCGTCCAAAAAGGTCAACACTTCTTTGCACTGTGTCCGGCCAGCAGGCATCTATCGCAAGGATAAATTCTTCATACAACGGATCAATTTGGTTTTGATGATCATCTTCTGGAGATGGTGTTGACGTAGATGCCGACTGTTTAGTGAGCAAATTGAAGTCTTCTAGAGAAATCAAACCGTCTGCTAGCAATCTGGCGTACTTTGCCACATCAATTTGTTCTTCTTCGACCTCTGCTTCTGGTTCTTCATAGAAGAACTCTGTCTGCCATGTAGTTAGTGTCTCAACTGAAACAGAGTCAGCGCCATGCAGTCTGCGGAACTTGCATCGAACATAAAGTGTTCCGTGCAATGTCTCGAACACAGGTTTGTCTTCTTGAATAGACCAAACAATCTCCTCACCAGACGGAAGAGATAGAACCACCTGATCCTTAAGGTCCCAAGTCATCTTGATTCTGTTTTCATTCTCTTTGGAAGGGTTCGTGACCCAAATTGATGCGGACACTCGGTACTTCTTTCTACGGTTGGGCGTCGACAGCGATCTGTTTGGCCCAGCGATAATCAGCCTTGCCTGCGGGTGAGCGAACAATGCTCTCTACAAAGATGATTTCTTTCGGCAACTTGTATCGGGCGATGTGATTCTCGGCTTCAGCTAAGAGTGATGCAACATCTTGTTGACGTCCGTCTTTGAGTCTGACGACAGCAACAACTTCGTTGCCCCAACGCTCGCTCGGACGACCGGTCACGACGCAGTCGTACACAGAGTCGTGGAACTTGATGGCAGCTTCCACCTCTTCGGCGAAAATCTTTTCTCCACCAGAGTTGATGGTGACCGAATCGCGTCCGTGCAGTTCAATCATGAGATCTGCAGTGAGTCGTGCTCTATCGCCAGGGACCACATAGCGAACGCCCTGTACGACTGGATAGGTCTTCTTGGTCTTCGCTTCGTCGTTGAGATAGCCGAGTGCCAGACGTCCGCTCTTGGCAAGCCAACCCAACTCTTCATGACCAGCCTCAAGGACGGTGCTGAGGTCTTCGGACAAAATGTGGTTCTGTGGTGCATACGGGAACGTGCCGGTGCCGGCAGAACTGCCTGCGCTGACTTGTGAAAGCTGTCCACCAGCCTCTGATGATCCGAGACCATCAACCATCATGATCCAGGGAAGATGTTGCAAGAACTCATCTTTGAGGTTGGAAGAGAGTGCGGCTCCACCCGACAGAATCATTCCCAGTGACGAGAGGTCGCGGGTGTTGTTCGCGAGACCATCGATGAGCGGACGCCCGAAGGCATCTCCGACGATGAGAAGGAACGTTGCCTTCTCTTTCTCGACAGTGTTCCAAACGTCTTCTGCATCAAGTCGGTCTGGTTGGGACTGCACAATGACTGTGCCTCCCGATAACCACGTGCGCATTGCGATCCAGTGGCTTGCTCCGTGCATAAACGGAGGACTCGTCAATGACCGTAAACCCACATTTGCTTCTGCAAGGAACTCGTCAATTGTTTGTGCAGTCTTGGAACCGCCGAAGCACTCAACAACCGCATCGGCATTTCGCCACAAGACGCCCTTGGGCATTCCTGTAGTGCCACCTGTGTACAAGATGTAGAGGTCGTCGCCGTGGTATCCGGCAGTGGGCTTTTCAGTGGAGGACTGAGCCAACGCATCTTCGTACCAAACAGCACCCTCGAGCAGTGGGTTCTCGCTGTTGTCAGGAACCTGGATAATGACACGCAGGTTCGGAAGGTTCTTTCGCACTTCTTGCAGCAGTGGTGCGAACCGAGAGTGAACAACACAGGCGGTGGCTTTCGAATCTGTAAGCAAATACTGCAGTTCTTCAGCGACATAGCGATAGTTCACATTGAATGGGGCGACGCGAGCCTTCCATGAACCGATCATTGATTCGAGGTACTCGTTGCCGTTGTGCAGATAAATAGCCAAATGGTCTTGGCCTGTCTCCCAGCCATCGATCGAGTCTCTCTCGGTGTGGCAGCCGAGTCCCTGTGATGCAAGGTAGTTAGCCAATTGACGAGTCCGCAGGTTGATGTCGTTCCACGTCAGCCTCTTGTCGCGAAAGATGAGACATTCTTGGTCTGGTCTTGTTGCTGCAATCGCTTCGAAGATTTCAGCGATACCTAGGACTGCGGGGGGAAACTCGGACATCTCAGAACGATAACCTCAGCGATGAAGGAGGGACAATGTCCAACAATCCGCACTCTCCAATCTTTGGTGTATTCGTCCCACAGGGATGGAAAATGGAACTGTCCGGCATCGAAGGTGCCGAAGCACAGTGGAACAAATCCGTCGAGATCGCAGTTCTTGCAGAAGAGCTTGGCTTTGACTCGATTTGGGTCTACGACCACTTTCATAACGTTCCCAAGCCGTCACAAGAAGCAGTCTTCGAATGCTGGACGACGATGGCAGCAATCTCGCAGCGCACATCAACAATCCGTCTCGGGCAAATGGTGGGATGTAACGGCTACCGCAACCCTGGTTTGTTGGCAAAGATCACTTCAACTCTTGATGTGATTTCTGGGGGACGTCTCGATTGGGGCATCGGTGCTGGATGGTATGAGAACGAGTTCAGGGGATACGGCTACGACTTCCCGAAGCCGTCTGACCGCATCGGCATGTTGAAAGAAACCATTGAAATCGTGAAGTCGATGTGGACCCAGGCCGAGACAACCTATGACGGCAAGTACTACAAGATGTCCCGAGCACAATGTGACCCAAAGCCTCTGCAGCAGCCAACGCCACCGGTGTGGATTGGCGGAGGAGGCGAACAGTTGACGCTACGAGTGGTGGCCCAGCACGCTGATGTGTCGAACTTTGGAAGCTCTCTTGAAGAATTCACGCGCAAGCGCGGCATTTTGCAGGAGCACTGCAAGGTAGTGGGGCGCGACGAAGCGACGATTCGTAAAACGATCTCCAGTGAAGTCTTTATTCGAGAGACGGAAAAGGAACTCCTCGAAGTCACTCCACGCAGTGCCTGGGGCCTTTCTCCTGAGGAATGGCGTGAGAAGGCCCTTGTTGGCACGCCCGAACAGGTCAGCGAAAAGATTCAGAAGTATCTTGATGCAGGTTGCACCGGTTTCATCCCTTGGTGTCCTGATTATCCGAATACCGAGACCATCGAATTGTTTGCGAAGAAGGTCATTCCGAACTTCCGCTAGTGCGGACTCAGAAGCGGACGAACTTCTTACGCTGAGTAGTAGCGGAAGATGACTTCTGCGATGCAGGAAGGCTTTGCTGCGCCCTGTACTTCGAATGTGGTCTCAAGGGTGACTTGAGCACCACCACTGATGTCGTCGACAGCAAGAACTTTGACACCTGCGCGCAGTTGCGAGCCCACAGGAACTGGTGACATGAAACGAACTTTGTTCGCGCCGTAGTTCACGCCCATAGCAATGCCGCCGACAGAGAAGATCTGAGGTAGAAGTACTGGTCCGAGGGACAGTGTGAGGTACCCGTGTGCGATGGGTCCACCAAATGGTGACTGAGCCTTGGCGCGTTCTGGGTCTGTGTGAATCCACTGTTGGTCGCCAGTTGCGTCTGCAAACAGTTGTACTCGTGCTTGATCGATCTCTAGATACTCGGAATAACCGATGTGTTCGCCTACGAGGGCTTTGAGTGCTGCAAGGTTTTCGATATGACGTGCCATGCCTTCAGTGTGGCACAGCCTGAGGGTCCGTTTCGTTAACGGAGCCAGGCTTTCACGTAGTTCCTCGTCATTGTGTGCAAGAGAAGGGCACACAAAGCTGCTTCAAACATGAAGTTGATGTACGACGAACCGAAAATGATGTCTTGAACGGTGATGCCTGGGTATGGATTATCCAGCTTCCAAATGAGACGCAGGATGAACGGCGAGAAAGAAGCGGCAAGGGCAAGGACCCAGCCAAGCTTCTTGCCATTGGCCATCAAGAAGCCTCCTGCGGGATAACACAGAACAAAGATCAGAGTGAGAATTGCAATGGGTCCACCTGTTGCGCGCCAGTATCCGAAGATGTCTCGCTTGTCCAAGAAGTGAAGAAAATTAAAAGCACCGTCGATATACAAGAGCCATGTCGCTATGGAAACCGTTTGTGGTTGCATGCGGTCGAACCACTTACGAAAGTCGAGTTGCGAAAAATCATTTCTGGCCATGAACAAGTGTTGCACCTTCATGCAAGGGATGGGCATCATTTGCAACTACCCTGAGAGATGTGCGGAGTGGTTTTGTGACCTTTGTTGGTCGACCAAATGTTGGTAAGTCAACATTGCTGAACGCCATCTGTGGACAGAAGGTTTCGATCGTCTCTAATAAACCGCAAACCACTCGTACGCGGGTTCGTGGAGTGCATCACGGCGACAATGCTCAGATTGTCTTTGTTGATACGCCGGGTATCCACAAGCCAGTGACAGCTCTGGGTGAGCGCGTGAATGCCACTGCTCTCGACAGTGTGAAGGACGTTGATGTCGTCTGTCTGTTGATTGATGCGTGTAAACCATTTGGTCGCGGTGATCAGTGGGTCGCAGACCATATTGATGTTCGTAACGCCTTTGTTGTTGTCAATAAATCTGACCGTGCAACACGTGAACAAATGATTGCTCAGTTGCAAGCCACTTCCGTCTTGCAAGCCGCTGAGTATTTTCCTGTTTCTGCGCGAACAGGTGAAGGAGTGCCTGAGCTATTGGCTGCACTACTCGCCAAAATGCCCGAAGGTCCTGCGTACTATCCGCCTGAAATGATCTCTGACAATGAGGAAGCGCAGTGGGTGGCAGAACTTGTTCGTGAACAATTGCTCGCAGTTCTGAAAGATGAATTGCCGTACTCAGTCGCTACTCGTGTCACTGAGTGGGAATGGCCCAAAGTCCGTTGTGAGATTCTTGTTGAGAGAGAAAGCCAGAAGGGCATGGTCATCGGCAAGGGTGGCGAACTGCTAAAGGCTGTGGGGCAGAAGGTGCGTGCACAAATGGCACCTGGTGCGTACATCGAGCTTCACGTTGTTGTTGAGAAAGATTGGCAACAACGCCCTGACCGCCTTGAACGGCTCGGCTACTGACGTAACTGGTTGGTGTTCACCTAGTCCTGGGTGATGTCGCGCAAGAACTGTTCGACAACAGGACGTTCACGTGTCTTGTTCATTGGTGGCATTGCATTGATGAGAGTCCACTTGTACTTGGCTGTTGCCAGGCGACTGTCAAACACTGCGACGACACCGCGGTCAGTGTCAGTACGAATGAGACGACCTGCCGCTTGTGCCAATGATGTCGCCGCCATCGGTAGATCGATTTCGCCAAATGACTTATCTCGCCCAACGGCATCACGTCGTGCCTCGAGAAGTGGGTCGGTCGGTGTGGGGAACGGCAACTTGTCCAAGATGACAAGAGACAAGGTGCGTCCCGGAAAGTCAACGCCCTGAAAGAAACCTTGTGATGCAAAGATGCAAGCAGATTCGTCCTCAATAAACATGTCGATGAGTGTTTGTCGTGGATAGTCCTTTGGCCCGAGGATGGGGAAGGAGACGCGTTCTCGCATTGCATCAATCGCTGCATACAGTGCTGCATTGCTGGTGAAAAGTGCCAAGGTGCGACCGCCTGCGGCCGTCATCAGTGCTTCCATCTCGTCGTACAAGAAATCTTTGTATGCAGGTGATTTCACTTCGGGGAAAAAGCGAGAGCAATACAGGATGGAGTTCTTCTCGTAGTCAAAGGGGCTATCGACCGTGAGGACTTCTGTTCCGTCGAGGGGTAGGCCCACTCGTTCGGGCATGGAATGAGGAACTGTCGCCGAGGTGAGCACAGCAGTGTGTTCGTTCCAAACGTTCGTGGCGAGTACTTCACCAATATGAAGAGGAGTGATACGAAGAATTGGTCGTTCTTCGCTGCCCTCAACGTACGCCACATACCCTTCAAATGATCCCAGTGCGATGTCGAGGCTTTCAGTGAGGCGTGTGCCCTGAGTCTGGGCGCGGTAGATGCGTTGCTGTGTGGGCTCGTTGTCGGTCTTGAGTTCTCGGAGTGCATTGATAAGTGTTGCGACCTCAATACGGATGAGAGACATGTTCTCGACGATGTTTGATGGCAGTGGACGTTGCAGGCGATTGCCGACATGCGGGCCGATGGCACCTGAGAAGCGAAGCCCAAGTTCTTCGAGGCGATTGGTGACCATTGGATCGGCAATGACGCGGCGCACTGATGATGCAAAGGAAGAGACTCGACCATTCGTGAGTTGGATACCCACTGCATCACTCAGTGAGGATTCCAATTGGTGCGCTTCGTCAAAGATGACGATCTTGTGCTCCGGGAGAATGTTGCCACTGCTGGCAATGTGAGCCCCGTACAGCGCAATATTGACGACAACGACATTTGCCGTAGATGCTGCATCTCGAGCGCGTTCAGCAAAACAGTTTGCTCCGACGGGGCATTTGCTCTTTCCTGGGCATTCATCGGTCGAGACGCTGATTGCTTGCTTTGCGCGGTCGGAAGGGATGCGAGTCAGTTCGTCAAAGTCGCCAGTTTTTGTTTTCTTTGACCAAGTGATGAGTTCATCAATCTCTTTATTGACTCGATCAGACGTCTCTTCAAATTCAAGTTGTGCTGACTTGTCGGCTCGTTCATTGATTCGTTGAAGACATGCGTAGTTACTGCGACCCTTGACGACTGCCCATGTGAACGGAATACCGAGATGCTTTTGCAGCAAAGGAAGGTCATTGCTGTTGAGTTGATCTTGGAGAGCTTTTGTTGCTGTGGCGACTACAGCGGTTTCACCAGAGAGAATGGCGGGGACGAGATATCCGAGAGACTTTCCAGTACCGGTGCCTGCTTGCACGATGATGGAACGGCCTGAAGCCAATGACTCGGCGATGGCATGAGACATGTCAATCTGGCCTTGACGCTCTACTGCACCATCAAATGACGAGGTGACTTGGCGCAGTGCTGCAATTGCTTCCTTGCCGGCGAGTGAGCCGCTCATGCGGGCGATCCCGTGAGGGATTCGAGCGCTTGATCAAATTCTTGACGATTGAAATCGGGCCACGGACGTTCGGTGAAATAGATGTGAGCACCTTTGATTTGCCACAGCATGAAATTGGAGATGCGTGCTTCTCCTGACGTGCGCACCAAGAGATCGACCGCAGGCATTTCAGGGTCATACAAGTTGGCCTGAATGGAGGCAGGAGTAACGGCACCTTGTGACATTGCGAGACGAGATGCCCGCACTAATTCGGCACGGCTGCCGTAATCAAACGCAATGGTCACAGAGAGGCCAGTATTGCCAGACGTATCGGCGATGGCCTTTCTGATGGCCTTCTGGACGAGCACAGGGGTACGAGCACCTTTATCTGAGAATGGTCGGCCAATCCATCGTGTACGGGCGTTGTTGCGGTTCATCTCTTCGGTTCGTGAGAAGAGTTTGCGGTGAAGAGACAGAATGTGGCGCACTTCGGTGCGGGGACGAACCCAATTCTCAGTGGAGAACCCAAAGGCCGTGAGCCAGCCCACTTGACGGGCAGCAGCTGACCGAACTACTTCTGCAAGCGCCTCTTCACCGGCCGTGTGCCCATCTGTACGGGGAAGACCGCGTCGACGAGCCCAGCGACCATTGCCATCCATGATGCAGGCCACATGAAGGGGATGGTTCGAATCAGAAGCGGGCATGGTCCTTCCACCCTAGTAAGGGGAGGTGTCGGAGAAGTGCTAGCGGTCAGGGGTCTTCAACATGGGAGAATGAAAAGGTGACCAGTTCAGGTGATTCCCAACAAAATGGCTTAGACCATGTTGTTGTCTCTGCGGGTACACCCACTGAGTGGTTGGAGATGCCCCAGGATGACTGGATGTCGCGGCTGAAGGCTCTGGCTAAGGGTGCAGGCGTCGAAGGTGCTCACTGGGTCACATTGTTGCCTCATCATGGAACTGAGTTCACTCCCGCTGAGTACGAGCGGTACGCCCTCATGATGTCGGCCTTGCCGTTTATGACAACTGTTGATGCTCTCCATGGCACACGCTTTGTATGGCAGATGGGAGATGGTCCACGAATCATTGTTGACCCACGTTCTGACGGTCATCGTCGTTTCGCAGCAACAGTTGAAGCATTGAGAGTGAAGGGTGTTGAACCGGAATCTGTTGATGACGTGGTGTTGTCCGATGCGATTCTGTTCCCCGCAGTGCAAGAACCCGACTTGGTTGTGGTGATGGGTCCCGCAAACCAAATTCCCGAATCAATGGTGTGGGAACTCGCATACAGCGAACTTGTGTTTATTGATTTGTCCTGGTGGGAGTTCGATGCGAGCCATCTTGAATTAGCGATTGATGATTTCAATCGACGTCACCGTCGTTTCGGTGGTCTCGACTCGTGAGTGTGTATCGCGACAACGCCGTCGTGTTGGGGTCGTACAAATTTGGTGAGGCCGACCGTGTTGTTGTGTTGCTGACAGAGAATCACGGAAAGATTCGAGCAGTCGCTAAGGGTGTGCGAAAGACGAAGTCGTCGATTGGTGCACGACTCGAACCCATGAGTCATGTTGATATCTCGTTGCGGTCAGGCCGAGAGCTCGACACTGTTGACCAAGTCAAACTCATCTATGCGCATCAGCGGCTGCGTGATGATTTTGATCGACTTCGTCAAGGGCTTTCGATGGTGGAAGCAATGAACAAGATCACTCCCGACAGAGAGCCGGTACAGCATTTGTATGAACTGTTGTCGCGAGCGCTCCATGCGTTGGACGAACGCCCTGCTCCCTTGATGCTTGCGGCATTCTTCTGGCGCCTGCTTTCCATTGAGGGATATACGCCGCAGTTAGATGTCTGTGTCGCTTGCGGGGAAGAGGGTGAGTTGGTCTCGTTCGACGTTGTTGAAGGTGGCGCTCACTGCGGGTCATGTCGCACCGGAGTGCCTATTTCTGCTCCGTCCTTGGCCATTATTCGATTGATTCTGGGAGGACGGATGAATGAAGCCCTCGCGATGCCTGAATCAATGGCAGTCAACGAAGTGAACCATCTTGCGATGGAGGCCATGGAGGCTCATCTTGAGCGGCGTTTGAGAAGCCTCGGTGTGTTCGACCGTCACTTGTAGGCTTGTCTTCCTATGCCAGCCAAAGACCTCGACCAGATCGTTAATCTGTGCAAGCGCCGCGGGTTTGTGTACCCCAGCGCTGAGATCTACGGCGGGTTTCGCTCGTCGTACGACTACGGCCCCTTGGGCTCGCTCATGTTGCGCAATGTCAAGGAATCCTGGATCCGCACCATGGTGCAACAGCGCGATGACACTGTTCTGATTGATGCTGCCATTCTCGGACCCCCTCAGGTCTTCGAGGCTTCCGGTCACCTGGCTAACTTCTCTGATCCTTTGGTGGATTGCACAGTGTGTAAGCGCCGCTTTCGCGAAGACCACATTGAAGAGCGTGACTGTCCGCAAGGGAAGAAGGGCTGCGAGTTCACAGAGTCTCGTGCTTTCAACTTGATGTTTAAGACAACTGCAGGTCCTGTCGAAGGTTCTGGTGCTGATGTGTACATGCGCCCAGAGACTGCACAGGGAATGTTTGTGAACTTCGCAAACGTGTTGCAGACGAGCCGCAAGCGTCCTCCTTTTGGCATCGCACAGGTTGGTAAAAGTTTCCGTAATGAGATCACTCCCGGCAACTTCATCTTTAGAACTCGTGAGTTTGAACAGATGGAGATGGAGTTCTTTGTTCCACCTGCTGATGGCGCGAAATGGTATGAGTATTGGTGCCAAGCACGTCTCGATTGGTATGTCGAACTTGGTATTCCTCGCGAGATGTTGCGCATCCGCCCTCATGACGACGATGAGTTGTCTCACTACTCAACTGGAACAAGTGACGTTGAGTTCATGTTCCCATGGGGTTGGGGCGAGCTAGAAGGAATTGCACAGCGCACTGACTTCGACCTCACACAACATGCCAATGCGTCAGGTCAGAAGTTGGACTTCTTTGATCAGGCAACGAACGAGCGCTACATCCCGTATGTCATTGAGCCTGCTGCCGGAGCAAACCGCACGATGGCCGCATTCCTCTTGGCCGCATATGACGAAGATGTCGTGAACGACGAAGCACGTACAGTTCTTCGCTTGCACCCCCGCTTGGCACCGTACAAGGTTGCCGTTCTTCCGCTTTCCAAGAAGGACACGTTGTCACCTTTGGCACGCGAGATTTATGGCAAGTTGTCTCAGCGTTACATGTGTGATTACGACGAGACCCAAGCAATTGGTCGTCGCTACCGCCGACAAGATGAGATCGGTACGCCTTTGTGTGTCACTGTTGACTTTGACTCGCTGGAAGACAATGCCGTTACCATTCGTCATCGTGACTCAACAGAGCAGGTTCGTGTTCCTATTGCCGACTTGCTGAACAACGTTTCAGACATCCTTGGCTTCTAAACCGACACTTCTGTCGGTGTAGTTTGGTCAAGTCGCCATAGTGGCGGTTGTTGACAGATGGAGACATCATGAGCCAAGTAGTTGCACTCGTAAAGATGCCCGCCGCACCAGGCAAGGGCAAGGAATTGGCTGAGGCCATGAACTTCGCGCTTGAGAATGTGAAATCGGAAAATGGCACTCGCTACTACATCATCCATGCCGACAAGGCCAACGAAGATGTGCTGTGGATGTACGAGTTGTACGAGACACAAGCTGACATGGATGCACACATGAGCTCCGACTGGTTCAAGCAATTGGGTCCGATGATCGGTGGTCTCTTTGGTGGAGCTCCTGAGTTTCACATGTTGACACCACTTGGTGGCAAGGGCTTCTAATCCTTTCGGATTGGATCATCGAATCTGATGGCCCGTACATACCTCGACAACATTCTCGACTTCCATCGTGCACGTGCGGCATCGGATGGTCGTGTGCTGGAATCGCTGGTTGACGATGCGCTGTCTTGCGCGTCGCCGCGCGGTTTCGCAAGCGCAATTTCATTGACGCCGCATTTGGCTGTCATCGCAGAGATCAAACGCAGATCGCCATCGAAGGGCGATCTCAACGCGCACATGGATGCCTCAGCGATGGCCATGAACTATCAATTGGGCGGAGCATCGTGTTTGTCTGTGTTGACCGATGAGCCGCACTTTGGCGGCTCGGTTGCTGACCTGCAGGCAGCACGGAATGCATGCTCATTGCCGGTGATTCGTAAAGACTTCACTGTTGATGTTCGTGACGTGTGTGATGCGCGCATCATGGGTGCTGACTGCGTGTTGTTGATTGCTGCTGCACTCAGTTCCGAAGAGCTGACAGATTTTCTTGCGCTCGCACGTCGCATCGATATTGACGCTTTGGTGGAAGTTCATGACGAAGCTGAATTGGCAGTGGCCCTCGATGCGGGTGCGAACCTCATTGGTGTGAACCAGCGTGATCTGGTGACGTTCCAGGTTGACCAAGAACGTGCGGTGCGTATGGGGTCTCTCATTCCGTCGCACCTGGTAAAAGTTGCTGAATCTGGTGTGCGCGGACGTGACGATGCCGAGGCCTTGAGGGCGGCTGGATATGACGCAGTGCTCGTGGGAGAACATCTTGTGACAGCAGATGATCCCACCGGTGCTCTGACCGAACTGTGTGTTGATTAATTACTCAGTCGGAGCTCCGATTCGGAGTACCGTGACAATTGATGTTCGTCAAAATCTGTGGAATTACGAACGAGGATGATGCCTTATTGGCAGTTGCTCTCGGTGCGGATGCCGTTGGCTTTGTCTTTGCCCCATCTGTTCGTCAGATAGCGGTGCAGAAGGTGTACGACATCACTCGGCGCCTCCCGCCTGAGATTCTGACTGTCGGTGTGTTCCGTGACGAGCACCCGAAACGAGTCGTGGAGATGACCCAGTCGGCAGGACTACGTGCTGCTCAGTTGCATGGTCACGAAACTGCTGATGATGTTGCGTACGTCGCCCAACACATCAGAACTGTGATTAAGGCTGTGAGCGCAGGGTCCGTTGATGCTGTTCGAGCGAACTCCTTCGGAACATCAATGGTTCTTGTTGATGCTCCGGCTCCTGGTTCCGGAAAGGTTTTCGATTGGAGCCTCGCAGGGGAGTTGCCTGAGGGTCTCAATGTGATTCTCGCTGGTGGGCTGACGCCCGAGAATGTGGCAACAGGAATCGCCCAAGTGCGCCCATTTGGGGTTGATGTCAGCAGTGGTGTCGAGGCCTCTCCCGGGCGTAAGGACGCAATTTTGATGAAGCGATTCATTGATGCGGCACGGCTTGCGGCCCCCACGGACTACGACGGTGGGGAGAAAGCCCCCTATGACTGGATGCACGAGTAGAAGTCACTTGCAATCAGTAGGGGTTTTTGCCCTTATTCGTGGTGAAATCTATGTATGAGCATCATGGTCACCCCCGGTGCCGACGGCCGCTTCGGCGAGTTCGGCGGTCGCTTCGTTCCTGAGACACTGATTCCTGCGTGTCAAGAATTGGAAGCCGCCTTCGTTGATGCATGGGCTGACCCAACATTCCGCAAAGAACTAGATGAAGTGCTGCATGAATATGCGGGTCGACCCAGCATGATCACGGAGTGTCACAACCTCAGTGAGCAGTTGGGTATTCGCCTTATTCTCAAGCGCGAAGATTTGAATCACACAGGGTCACACAAGATCAACAATGTGATTGGTCAAACACTGTTGGCGAAGCGTATGGGCAAGAAGCGCATCGTTGCTGAAACTGGTGCTGGTCAGCACGGTGTTGCCTCGGCAACTGCGGCTGCGTTGATGGGTCTTGAATGCAAGGTCTATATGGGTGCGGTTGACGTTGCCCGTCAAGAGTTGAATGTGTTCCGCATGCGTCTTCTTGGTTCAGAAGTCGAAGCAGTGACATCAGGAAGCCAGACGCTGAAAGACGCAGTGAATGAAGCAATGCGTGATTGGGTCGCAACTGTTGAGTCAACGCATTACTGCCTCGGTTCTGTCATGGGTCCACATCCATATCCCTACATGGTTCGTCAATTCCATCGCGTGATTGGTGACGAAGCAAGTGTGCAGTGCAATGAATTGCTCGGCACTCATCCAGACTTCGTTGTGGCATGTGTCGGTGGCGGTTCAAACGCCATGGGAATCTTCTCGGGTTTCGTTGACACCCCTGCTCGCTTGATTGGTGTGGAACCAGCTGGTGGAGCAGCTGTCGGACGTGGTCAGCCCGGAGTGGTTCACGGCATGAAGAGTTACCTCATGCAAGATGAGCACGGACAGGTAGCGGAAGCGCACAGTATTTCTGCCGGCCTTGATTATCCCGGCGTGGGACCTGAGCATTCATATCTTGCGTCTATTGGTCGCTCGGAGTATCCGACAGTGACAGACGATGAAGTAATTAGCGCTTTCCAAGTGATGTCACGCGCAGAAGGAATTATTCCTGCTCTCGAATGTGCACATGCCATGGCATGGATCATCCGTGAGGCTCCGAAAATGCAGGGCAAGACTGTCCTTATGAACTTGTCGGGTCGCGGTGATAAGGATGTTGGTCAGATGATGACCATTTTGGGTGGCATGAAGTGATTGGTCGTTTAGAGACTGCCCTACGTGCACGTATTGATGCGGGTGGAAAATGTCTTGTCCCGTACATCACGGGCGGATACCCCGGGTGGGTGGAATCGATTCGTGCATGTGCAGCCAATGGCGCCGATGCAGTGGAGATCGGTATTCCTTTTTCTGATCCAGTGATGGATGGTCCCATCATCCAGCAGGCGTCTCAGGTGTCGCTCGATGCTGGTACGACGCCCCTGTCGATTCTTCATGAGGTTCGAACACTGGACGTGGGAATTCCTTTGGCAGTGATGTGTTATTACAACACGGTGTTTCATGCAGGTGAGAAGCGTTTCGCTTCTGACCTTGCCGCAGCGGGAATCTCGGCTGCAATCGTGCCTGATCTTCCGCTTGAAGAATCTGGTCCATGGACGTCCGCTGCAGATGAAGCAGGTGTTGAGACAGTCATGCTCGCTGCTCCGACGGCTCCTGATGAGCGTTTGCCGCGAGTGACGGAACGTGCTCGTGGATTCGTGTATTCCGTGGGATTACTTGGAGTGACGGGCGAACGAGCCACACTTGCCGGAACAGCTACTTCCTTAGCGGCACGCGTCATGAAGGTGACAACGAAGCCCGTGCTCGTTGGTGTGGGTGTGTCGAATGCTGAGCAGGCCGTGGAAGCAAGTCGCGTCGCTGATGGCGTGATTATGGGAGCCTCTGTTGTGCGTCGCATGATCGAAGGCGGTCCCGATGCCGTCGGTGCCTATGTTCGTGAAGTGCGTCAGGCGCTCGACTCTACGAAGTGGTGAGATGAGCATCTTTGGTTCCGGAGGCTGCGAGCTGTGTGAAGCGGCCCGAATGTCTGAGTGGTTCTACGAAGACGAGGAATGCTGGATCGCAGAGTGTGAATCATGTGCTGTTCCAATGGTCGTTTGGCGCGAACACGATGCCAATCCTTCTGAGGAAGTAAGGACCCGTCTCCACGAGAAGTTGGAAAAGGTCGTTGAGGAGTTCTTTGACTTTGAAATGCGAATCGACAACAACATGCGAACAATTCCAGATCACTACCATGCTCACGCGCGTCCAAAGGGCGGCTTCTATGGGTACGGGTTACGTCGCGCCAAGTAATCTTGTGGGATGTTGAAGCAAGGCTCCAAAGCACCAAAGATTGAGTTACTGGACCAGAACGGCAAGCCATGGTCGCTTGCAGCGCAGGGCAAGAAGAAGGTCCTTGTGTACTTCTATCCGAAGGCCGACACGCCAGGATGCACGACGCAATCGTGTGGGTTGCGGGATATCAAAGCCGACATTGGTCGTACAGCAATCATTGGCATCAGCCCTGACAAGCCAGAGAAACAGAAGAAGTTCGATGACAAATATGAACTCGGTTTTCCACTGCTCGCAGATACTGAACACACAGTTGCGGAAGCATTCAAAGTCTGGAAAGAGAAGTCAATGTATGGGCGCAAGTACATGGGCATTGAACGATCTGCTTTCTTGATTCAAGACGGTGTCATCCTGGAAGCTTGGTACAAGATCTCTCCTGCTGATACCCCGAAGAACCTCTTGAAGGCTCTCGGCAAGTGAGTGATTTTCCCGCTCCCATTGATGTTCTTCCGCATCGTTCGCCATTTCTCTTCATTGACCGCATCAGCGCACTTGAGCCTGGTGTGAAGGCAGTGGGCCACTGGCAACTAACGGGTGATGAGTGGTTCTTCTCTGGACACTTCCCGGGTCGTCCTACGTTGCCTGGTGTTTTGATGTGTGAGGCAATCGCACAACTCGGCGCGTATGCACTTCTTGTGAAGCCAGAGTTCTCGACCAAGTTGCCGCTTTTCGGTGGCATTGATGGCGCCCGTTTTCGTCGTCAAGTCGTGCCCGGCGATGAGTTGGAACTGCAGGCTGACTTGGGCCGTATTAGCGCGCGTGCTGGAAAAGGTTCGGGACGAGCACTAGTCAACGGTGAAGTCGCGTGCGAACTTGATTTGATGTTCGTCTTCGCCGACCGTTAATTCTGTTTATCCGATTACTCGCAGATGATTATTCTGCGTAGATGGCTTGGTTGAACTCTGAGATTCCACGAAGGATCATTGTTGATGACCTCGTGATTCGTTCCTTAGAAGCGTCTGACGCGGGCCAAGTTGTTGAGGCCGTGTCAGAAAGCCTCCCTGAACTCTCACAGTGGATGCCATGGGCCCAGTTTGAGCCGCAGTCTGTGATTCAACGCGAACGATTAATCGAGCACTGGGGCAAAGATTGGGAAGAGAAGAAAGATTTCCCGGTCGGCATATTTCGTGATTACAAGCTTGTGGGCTGCTCTGGTCTTCACCTACGGCATGGAGTTGGTCAATTAGAGATTGGCTACTGGGTGCGTACATCTTGTGTGGGGCAGGGAATAGCCACACGTGCTGCTGGTGCCTTGACCGACGTGGCATTTGCATTACCTGAGGTCCATGAAGTCCTCATCGCACATGATGTCGCAAACGTACGGTCTCAAATCATCCCTGAGAGACTCGGTTTCACGATGGTGAAGGAATATGAAATTGAACCTCATGCGAATGCCAAAACCGGCCAAATGAGGCTTTGGGCGATCAAGCGCGAAACGTGGCGCGATGACTAAGACGCAGGCGCGATGACGATGGATCCGTTGTGTCCGCCAAAACCAAAGTTGTTGGAGATAGCAGGGCCGGGGGTCCACTCACGTCCTTCGCCGATGACGAGGTCAATGCTCATCGTTGGGTCGAGGACTGTTGTTCCCGCTGTAGGGGGAATGATCTTGTGTTGGAACGAGAGAAGCACCTGTGCTGCTTCTAGAGCTCCAGCGGCACCAAGTGCATGACCGGTGACGCCTTTGCCGCTAGTGACTGGAACAGCCTTCGCGCCGAACACCTCTGTCACGGCTTGTGCCTCGGCTGCGTCATTAAGTGGTGTCGAAGTTCCATGTGCATTGACAAGAGCGATATCGGCGGGAGACAGACCTGCTTCATCGAGAGCGAGGTGCATGCACTTGATAGCTCCGGTGCCGCCAGGTGACGGTGCAGTGATGTGGTGAGCATCGGCATTGCTGCCTGCGCCAAGAATCTCTCCGAGAATTGTTGCGCCACGAGCGACTGCCAAGTCGTATCGCTCGAGAATAAACACGGCTGCGCCTTCTCCCATGACGAAGCCATTACGACGTTCGTCAAACGGCATTGACTCACCAGTGGAGGACAATGCGGTCATGTTGCCGAAGCCTGCAAGAGAAGTTGCTGTTGCAGCGCATTCAGAACCACCGGATGCAACGGCGTCACAACGACCCCATGCAATCAGACGGGCTGCATAACCGAGGGCGTGAGTGCCCGCGGCGCATGCCGTACAAATTGTTTCATTAGGACCTTGGAGGCCGTACTTCATAGAGATGGCCGCACCTGATGCATTGGCCATCATCATGGGAACAAGGAATGGGGAGACGCGTCGGTCACCCTTGTCGAGACGGATCTGAATCTGCTCTTCAAGAGTGTGCAATCCACCGATGCCAGTGGCAAAGATGGTGCCGAAGCGTGAAGGGTCTACGCCGATCTCACCTGCTTGTTCAAAGGCCTCGGCGGCAGCAGCCAAAGCAAACTGCTCGACTCGATCAGCGCGGCGAGCTTCCTTTGGTCCGGGGAAATACGGAAGCGGATCCCAATCATCAACTGTGAGTGACGTGGTGCCATTGATTCCAGGTCCGAACAGACCCTTCCAATAGTTCTCTTTGCCGTGACCACATGGCGCGACAACGCCAAGACCAGTAATCGCGACGCGGTGTCCTGCGCCAATCATGTCGGGGGAGTAGTCCTAGTTAGAGCTTGCCGGTGATGATGGCAAAGGCCTGACCGACGGTGGTGACATCAGCGAGCTCTTCTTCTGGCACTTCAATGCCGAATTCTTCTTCAAGTGCCATTACGAGTTCAACGACGTCAAGTGAGTCGGCGTCCAAGTCGTCAGCGAAACTTGCTTCCATGGTGACCTTTGATGCGTCGACGGACAACGTCTCCACTGCACACTTCACAAAACGATCAAAATTTTCGTTGCTCATAATTTCTCCTTGATTTGAGTTCTATTTTCGCACAATGACCTTGGTCAAGATGGTGTTTTGGCGGGTCTAGTGACCCATGCCTAATCCGCCATCAACAGGAATGACGGCTCCAGTGATGTACGCGCCGTCGTCCCCTGCAAGAAAGGCCACCACACCTGCGATTTCTTCGGGTGTCGCCATTCGGTTGAGGGGAACTGCGGACGTCAATTCCTTCAGTCGATCCTCGCCGAGGGCTGCAGTCATGTCGGTGGCAACGGGGCCCGGAGCCACAACATTGACCGTGATGCTGCGAGATCCAAGTTCTCGTGCCAGTGACCGCGCAAAACCGACGAGGCCTGCCTTTGAGGCCGCGTAATTAGCTTGGCCTGCGGAGCCGAGTAGCCCGACGACCGAAGACATCAGAATGATGCGACCCTTGCGTGCTTTCAGCATCCCTTGGGTCGCACGCTTCACGACTCGAAAAGCCGCGGTGAGGTTGGCGTCAACGACGTTGGAGAAGTCAGCCTCGCTCATGCGAAGGAGCAGAGTGTCCTTTGTGATGCCGGCATTAGAGACCAAAATCTCAACGGGACCAAAGTGCTCTTCAACAGCCTTGAACGCAGCATCTACTTGTGCCGTGTCGGTGACATCGCACTTGACGCCAAAGAACTCTTCCGGTGGAGGAGACGAGTTGTATGTGACTGCAACTTTGTCTCCGAGTTGTGCGAAGCGTTGAGCACACGCGAGACCAATGCCGCGTGAGCCACCTGTGATGAGAACAACACGACTCATTGCGCACCCCATTCAAGAATCGCACTTGCTGCAGTCATGCCCGCGCCAAAGCCAACGAGAAGAACAAGGTCTCCTTCTTTGGGTTTTGTTTGATCGAAATCACCGAACAAAGCGAGCGGAATCGACGCAGACGACGTGTTCCCGGTCTCATGAATCACGACTGATGCTCGGTCCATGGAGATGCCGAGACGCTCACATGCGGCAGAGATGATTCTGATGTTGGCCTGATGCGGAACTATGACGTTGATCTGATCTGCGGTGACACCAGCATGAGCCATTGACTTCTGAGCGCTATCCACCATGATGCGAACAGCCCGACGGAAAACTTCCTTTCCGTCCATGTGCAAGGTCTCGCCGATATTTGAGTACAAAATCTCTTCGGCTGAACCATCGGCATCAAGATCCCAACCCAAGAGCTGACCATGACCACTTGTTGCTTCAAGCACAGCGGCGCCAGAACCATCTGCGAAAAGAATTGCAGTGTTGCGGTCTGTCCAATCTGTGATGCGTCGCAAAGTGTCGGTACCAATGAGAAGAATGCGTTCAGCTCCCATTGCAATGAGGCCATGAGCATTGACTAATCCGTAGACAAAGCCAGAGCATGCTGCATTGATGTCGAACGCACCGCAACGTAAACCGAGTGCATTCTGAACTGTCGCAGAGGTTGCCGGCACTGTTCTGTCAGGCGTTGTTGTTGCAAGAACAAGAGCGTCGATGGACGTGGGGTCAATCCCTGCCATCTGAAGCGCTGCTGCACCGCTCGCGATACTCAGTTCGGCTGTTGACCCGCCGATATGGCGACGATGGATTCCAGTTCGTTCGCGAACCCATTCATCGCTGGTGTCAATTGTCTTGGCGAGATCATCGTTTGTGACCGTCTCATGGCCTAGGGCTGTGCCCCAACCTGTGAAGCGGGCGCCACGAACGTTGGAAGGAATCTTGGGCATCGTTCTTCTTCCGTTACACCGAGCGCAGCCAGGCAATGGGCTGGTGAGCTGTCACTCTTTCGCCTTCAACAGCTATGAAATTCTGAATTACACCTGCAAAAGGTGAGCGCACGTCGTTGTCACCAACGCGACCAATGATGTGGCCAACATTGATCTGCGAGCCCACTGTCACGGACGACTCGGGTGAAAACAAACCAGCCGAAGGGCTGACGACGAGGCGCTCGACGGCAAAAAGGTGTTCACCTTCTAATTGCGCTGCTCCTGTGGGCGATGATGCGTTAACCCATTCGATGAGCTTGTCGAGTTCTTCAGGGGTGGAGACAGTGATTGTGCGTGCGTCATCAACAGTTCGTTTTGCCATGCCGGTGAGGACACCACCAGGACCCAGTTCAACAAATCCGGTGACACCTAGTTCTTGCATGGTGAGTAAGCAATGCTTCCAACGAACAGGGCTAGACAACTGTGCTGAAAGAAGTGACGACCATTCTTCTCCTGAAGAGTGCGCGATGGCGTCAACGTTTGAAATCACGGGTACTTCAACGTCTCGTGGCGAAGCCAAAGCGATTGCAGAGCGCAAACGCTCTCTTGCTGCAGTCATGAATGGGGTGTGGAACGCTCCGGATACTTGGAGCGGCATAATCTTCTTGGCTCCGAGCTCTTTGGCGTGCTCACCGGCTGAAGCAACTCCTGCAGGGGAGCCAGCAATCACTACTTGTCCAGGTGCATTGAAGTTGGCAACCCACACGTCCGCATCAGCGCGACGGCATGCAACCTCGACAAGATCATCATCAAGACCAAGTACTGCAGCCATCGTGCCAGGGCTTGCGAGGCCAGCTTCGTGCATGGCATCTGCGCGTTCAACAACGAGTCGCACACCATCTTCAAACGACAAAGCGCCTGTTGCGGTTAACGCCGTGTATTCGCCCAGGCTGTGTCCGGCACAGAAGCTGGGTTCAATTCCTAGTCGCTCAACGGCGTCAAGAACCATGAGAGATGAAACGAATGTCGTGAGTTGTGCGTTGCGAGTGTCTTTCAGGACCTCGGCATCTGCATCTAATAGGAGCGCACCGACATCCCTGCCCGCCACGTCAGAGGCTTCGTCCACCAATTCCCAGCTGTCATGACCGACCCAGGGACGACCCATTCCAGGTCGCTGGGAGCCTTGGCCAGGGAATGTGAACGCGAGCATGGTGAAAAAACCTTAGACGGGAGCATGGTGGCAAGACTGTTACCACTAAGTAGGGCGGGAGGTGTCTTCGCCGATACGCTCTCATGCTCCTGGCCCGAGTGGCGGAATGGCAGACGCGACGGACTCAAAATCCGTTGTCCGGAAGGGCGTGTGGGTTCGAGTCCCACCTCGGGCACCCAGGTGATTCATACACTGACTGGTATGGGTCAACGTATTCTCCAGAGGCGGCTGTCTTCGGCTTCAGCGCGTCTGAAGGAGTTGCAGAAGGAATTGCTCGTCGTAAAGGACCAAATGTCTCATTTGGTTGACGATGCAGAGGATCTCTCCCTTCGCGCTTTGGTGTCAGAAACCCCCTTGGCGGACCAGGAATATCGGGAAGCCAAGCGTCATGCCGACACAATTGTCAAACATCACGACCAGTTGGTGCTTGAAATTGGTGAAGTACAGGCAAAGATTGATGATCTGCTCGACCGAATGAAGGAGTCCACTCGATGAGTATTCGTGTTGTGATTGCTGAGGACGAGGCGATCATTCGTCTCGACCTGAAAGAAACCCTCGAAGAAGAGGGCTACATCGTCGTCGGTGAGACTGGCCGCGGAGACAAGGCTGTTGACCTTGTTCGAGAGCACCGACCTGATCTCGCCATTCTCGATATCAAGATGCCCGGCATGGACGGTCTTGAAGCAGCACGTCTCATCACCAAGGATCGCATCTGCGGTGTTCTTGTGCTGACGGCATTCAGCCAGCGAGAGATCATTGAAGAAGCTCGAGATGCTGGTGCGCTTGCGTATCTAGTGAAGCCGTTCCAAAAGAGCGATTTGATTCCTGCCATCGAAGTAGCCATTGGCCGCTTCCGTGAGATGCAAGCTTTGAACGGTGAAGTAGAAGTTCTTGGCGAGCAACTGGAAGCTCGGAAGTCCATTGACAGGGCCAAAGGCATTCTCATCGATCAGTTCAAGATGACTGAAGCTGATTCGTATGGATTCATTCAGCGTGGCGCGATGAACCACCGCACAACAATGAAGGCTGTTGCCGACATGGTTGTCTCTGGTGAGCTTCGTCCCGAATAGATATAGATAGGGGAGCAACATGCTTTTGATGGCTCTCGACGGAAACTCTCTCGCATATCGAGCCTTCTTTGCCTTGCCGGATGACATGACCAACGCAAGTGGCCAAGTCACCAACTCGGTCTATGGCTTCACCACGATGTTGCTGACGTTGGTGAAGGATCACAAGCCAGATGGCATCGCTGTCGTTTTTGATCGGCCCGAGCCCACCTTCCGTCACGAGGCAATCCCTGAATACAAAGCGCAGCGGGACAAGGCGCCAGAAATTCTGATTCAACAGCTGGGAATTATTCGCGAACTTCTTGACGCAATGGGTATCAAGTGGTTTGAGCTAGCCGGCTTTGAGGGTGATGACATCATTGCAACTCTTGCGACACACGCGAATGATCAAGGCCACGACATCATCGTCGTGACGGGAGATCGCGACAGTTACCAGTTAGTGCAAGACCCGCATATTCGTGTTTTGTACAACAAGCGAGGCGTGAGTGACTATGCGCTGTATGACGAATCTGGAATTTTGGAGCGCACCGGTGTCACGCCAGCGCAGTACGCCGACTATGCAGCTCTTCGTGGTGATCCCAGTGACAACCTTGACGGTATTCCTGGCGTCGGAGAGAAGACTGCAGCAAAGCTCATTAACCAGTACGGCAATATTCACGATGTTGTGGCAGCGGCAGAGGCGCAGACACCAAAACTGAAAGCCGGATTACTTGAGCACGGCGAACGAGTCATTCGTAACGCCGCCATCATGGTGTTGAAGCGTGATGTTCCTGTCGAGATTGATCTCAACGCACTCGCACCCGTGCCCGATGTGGGCGCAACAATGAAGATGTTTGACTTTCTTGAGTTCAAAACGATGGGTCGCCGTCTGAATGACACCATTAAGAACAATGGTTGGTCTACCCGAGGTGAGACCGTTGAGATTTCTTCCACCGAGACCCCTGTGGTGAACGTGGTTCTCAATGATGTTGAAGTTCTCGACACGGAAGCAAAGGCCCTAGCTGCTCTTTCTTCACTGATTGAGCTAACAATCGCCGCTCGTTTCGTTGGTGAGCCTGGACGATCCGAAGTAGACGGTCTCGCAATTGTTCTCGATGCTGGACGTGGCTCTGTGGCGTATCTTCCGCGTGAGGTGTTCCTTTCTGAAAAGGTGTCGCGTCTCTTGGCGTCAGCACCTTCTGTAGTGATGCACGATGCTAAGAGCGCAATGCGGTCCTTGTTAGCTGACAACATTGACATCACTGCTCTGCGTCTTGACACATCAATTGCGGCGTATCTCATTGACCCGTCGCGATCTAGTTACACATTGTCTGATGTTGCGTTGTCTTTCCTTGGCAGTACTCCCTCTGCTGCCGCAGAGGCTTCTGGCCAGTTCGACTTTGGTGGTCAATCAGATGACGACAATGTTCGCGCGACGGCAGAGGCGGCACTTTTTGTGGCTGCCTTGAAGCCCGTTCTCACCGCACAACTCAAGACCATCGCAAACACCGATCTCTACAACCAGATGGAGAATCCGCTTGTCCATGTATTGGCCAAGATGGAAAGCGTCGGGGTCGGAGTTGACAAGAAAGCTTTGGAAAGCATTCGTGATCGACTTGCGGAAGAGACGACAACGCTTGCAGCGTCTCTCCGCGAGATTGCTGGTCGAGAGTTCAACGTCAACTCACCGACGCAACTCCGTGAAATTCTGTACACAGACAAGGGGTTAACGCCGGGGAAGAAAACAAAAACTGGATACAGCACTGATGCTGCGACTCTTGAAAAGTTGCATGATGAATGGCCAGAGTTCATTGGACCTCTTCTCCGTTACCGAGAGATTGAAAAACTTCGCTCTACGTATGGTGAAGGTTTGTTAAATGAGATTGCTGACGATGGTCGTATTCACGCGACCTTTAACCAAACGGTTGCACGAACAGGTCGTTTGAGTAGCGATAAGCCAAACCTCCATAACATTCCCGTTCGTAGTGATGAGGGTCGTGTTTTCCGCACCGCATTCGTTGCACCAAAGGGTTGGTCACTCCTGGTGGCGGACTACAACCAAATTGAGTTGCGTTGCATTGCTCATTTGGCGAACGACCCTGGTCTTGTTTCTGCGTTCCAAGCAGGCGAAGACATTCATACGTCGACTGCAGCTCGTGTGTTTGGTGTCAAGCCAACTGATGTATCTCATGATCAGAGATCAAAAGCGAAGATGGTCTCATATGGTCTTGCTTATGGCATGGAGGCCTACGGCTTGAGCCAACGTCTCTCTATCCCTGTTGATGAAGCATCGAGAATTCTCAATGCGTACTTTGAAGCGTTTCCCAACGTCAAGCAATACATGGATGATGCAATCCATCAGGCACGACAAGTGGGGTACACCGAAACGTTGTTCGGACGTCGTCGTCATATCGAAGAGTTGATGAGTGACAACTTCCGCATTCGTCAAGCTGGAGAACGGCAAGCGATGAATGCTGCGATTCAGGGTCTTGCTGCTGACATCTTCAAAATCGCTCTTGTAAGAATCGATAAAGCCTTGGTGAAGGCCGGAGTACGAGCACGTGTTGTCCTCCAGGTGCATGACGAAGTCATTGTTGAAGTGCCGGATGATGAAAAGGAACTAGTGGGTCCGCTCGTTCTCGACATCATGAGATCTGCTGCAGAGTTGGTCGTACCGCTCGAGGTAAATGCAGCGTGGGGTCCTACGTGGGCCGACGCTAAGGGCTAGTCGCAATGACGAGTGAAGTGGGGTCTCACTGGTTTGAGCCAATGGCCGATCACATGGGCTCGGCATATCTGCGGTACTCGTTCACAAAGGGAACAGTTCAGGAAGTTGATCACATCATTTCGATGCTCGACCTGAAACCGGGAATGCGTGTGCTCGATGTTGGGTGTGGACCAGGTCGCCATGCCTATGAACTGGCTAATAGGGGAATCACCGTTCACGGAATTGACATCAGTCAAACGTTTGTGGATTTAGCGAATGACTCTGCACCACCTGGTGCCACTTTCGAACGCATGGATGCACGTGCTCTCACGTTTGATGCAGAGTTCGACGCGGCGGTATGTCTCTGTCAAGGGGCATTCGGCTTGATGACCGCGAACGGGCAAGACGTCGATGTGCTGAAGGGGATCCGGCGTGCATTGAAAGACGGTGGCGGGTTGGCTTTGTCGGCCTTCAACGCTTATTTCGTGGTCAAATATTTTGAGCAAGCAACCTTCGATGCAGGCTCAGG
>WLHL01000021.1 GCA_009702755.1 Actinomycetota bacterium | reverse complement strand
TTGCAAAGCGGGCACCAAGCCCAGAGGAAGCACCCGTCACGATGGCGACTTTGCCGTCCAGACGAAATTGAGCAAATGGGTCAAGAACCTGTGTTTCAGCCATGTGCCGAGGCTATTGCGCGACAGCAGATATGACAGCATGGGAACGTGAAAGTACGCGTGGGATTCGGCCTCGGAGTTCGAACAAAGCTCAATGACACCAGTTTTCTTGAGGTTGTCGACACATTGGAACGCCTGCGCTTTGACAGCTTGTGGCTGAGTGAACGCATCGGTGGCGTTGCGCCCGACCCGCTCGTCGCAATGTCAATGGCTGCTGCTCGAACACAGAAGTTGAAAATTGGCATGAGCGTCATGGTTCTTCCTGGTCGCAATCCCATTGTCCTTGCTAAAGAACTCGCCACACTTGATCGCATGTCGGGTGGAAGGCTTCTTCCTGCATTTGGTCTCGGTGTCGCTGACCCGCACGAACAACAAGCCTTCGGTGTCGAGCGTTCACAGCGCGCAAAAATGTTCAACGAAGCATTAGCCGTTCTTCGTGCATGCTGGACAGAAGAGTCCGTCACGTTCCACGGAGATTTCTACAACTACGACAATCTCAGAGTGGAACCAAAGCCACTGCAGAGTCCACCCGAAGTGTGGCTTGGTGGCATCGCGGAGAGTGAACTGAAGCGCGTCGGGCGCCTTGCAGATGGCTGGCTGCCATCATTCATCACACCAGCTGAAGCTGCTGCTGGTTGGAAGACAGTGAATGCTGTTGCAAGTGAACACCAACGAGAAATTGAAGACGAACACTTTGGTGTCCTCATTCCATATGTTATTGGCGAGCCTCCAGCCGCTCTTCTTGCCGGACTCAAGGCTCGCAGACCAGACATTGAGGACATCTCAACTCTGGTTCCCGACAGTTGGGAAAAGTTAGTGGCCAACATTGAACAGTTCGTCGCCGTTGGTGCATCAAAGTTCGTTGTGATTCCTTCAGTGGAACCGACGTCAGTTAATGAATGGAATGACCATTTAGCTCAGGCTGCTGAGAAACTCATTCCTCTGCAGAACTAATCCGCTTCAAAACTAAACAGCGTCGTTGTACGACACCCCTGCACTATTTGTTCTTACGACCTGGCTTGGTGAAGTTCGCGCAGAAGTCAATCATGAGGCGTGTGCCATATGCAGTTGCACCACGATTCAGCCAACCATTGTCGCCATCAGAGTCCATCGGACCTGCCATGTCGATGTGCACCCACGGTGTGGAACCGACGAATTCACTCAAGAACAATGCTGCCGTTGTTGCACCGGCAAGCGGGCCACCAATGTTGCGCATGTCGGCAACGTTGGAGTCGAGAAGGGCACGGTACGGACGATGAAGTGGAAGTTCCCACACCAATTCGTCAGTACGGCTGCTGGACTGCTTGATCTGCGCGAGAACGGCATCGTTATTTCCCAACACGCCCGCCATGTGCTTGCCCAGTGCGCCCATGCATGCACCAGTGAGAGTTGCAATATCGAGCATTGCATCGGGCTTAAGTTCTGCACCGAGAGAAAGTCCATCAGCAAGGATGAGACGACCTTCGGCATCAGTGTTATGAATCTCGACTGTCTTGCCATTGCGCATTGTGAGAACGTCACCAAGCTTGAGAGCGCTACCGCTCGGCATGTTGTCGGTGCACATCAAGAATGCAGTGACACGTGTCTTTACTTTCAAAGCACTGAGCGCGCTCATTGTTGCAAGAACTGCAGCAGCGCCGCTCATGTCCATCTTCATCGAAGCATGGCTGGGGTCGCTCGGCTTCAGCGAGATGCCGCCTGAGTCGTACATCACGCCCTTGCCAACAAGAACGACATGAGACTTTGCATTTGCTGGCTTGTATTCCAACTTCACCATGCGTGGAGGCTCAACGCTGCCTGCGTTAACACCAACAAGTCCACCGCAACCCATCGCTGCAAGCTGATCTTTGTCATAGACAGTGGAAACAAGGTTTGACTCTGCAGCGATCGCCACTGCACGCTCGGCGAATGCGCGAGCAGTGAGATGTGATGGCGGCGTATTTGCGAAATCGCGTGCGTTACACACGGCGCCAGCTGTTGCAACACCAGCATTCATGCCAGCAGTGAGCGCAGTCGTTTCTGTCGACGACACCAATGTCACCGAGGTCAACTTTGGAAGGCTGCCTTTGTCGTTCTTGAGATCAGCCCAACGATGAAGCGCAAGAGCCATACCCTCAACGACTGCCTGTGCATTTGCTTTGGTTGCGCCACGACCAACTGATGCAAGCGTGGTTGCAACCGATGCATAGCGACTCGATGCACGTGCAGCGGCTGCAGCAATGGTGCGCATTGTGTTGGCATCAAGATCACGAACATCACCAACGCCGACCAAGACGCGAACTTTCCCTTTGTCGCCGGGAAGCGTGACGGTCTGGGCAGTGCGGCCTTCAAAGCCAAGAGCCGAGAGTTGATCACGGTTTAAGCCGACGCCAGCTCCGACAGGACCCGAACTTGCAACCGGGATGATGACTGCTTCAGCTTTTGAAGGGGCTGACTTTGACGTTGAGAACGTGGTGCGCATATGACCACTCTATGTTGCGCGCATCAGCGCATAGCGATGCGAGGCTTAGAGACTCTTGACGGGACGAGACACGCCCTCTTGCCAGCGAGCCATTGTCCACAAGAGGTCGGACAAGCGATTGAGATATGGCACGACATACGAAGGAAGCGGTGCGGCGCCATAGGCCTGACGCTCTGCTCGGCGAACGGTTGTGCGGGCGAAGTCAAGCCATGCCGACACAGGATGCTCGCCAGGAACCACGAACTCTGTTGGGGGTTCAAACTTGGTATCGAGGTCGTCGATGATGGCTTCAAGACGATCAACCATCTCGGGCGTCACGCAACTCGATCCAGGGGTGAGCTTGTGGCGGTTCTCAGGAAGCGTGGCTAACTCGGCCATCAAGACATAGAGGTCTTTCATCACGGGCACCACGATGGCATCGACTTCTGTGCCGTGACCCGCTGCAGTACGAACTAATCCGATCACTGCCTGAGCCTCATCAACTGCACCGTATGCACGAGGCAATTCGGAGTCTTTGGGCACTCGGCCTCCATAGAAGAGTCCGGTCGTGCCGTCGTCGCCTTCTCGGGTGTAGATCTTGTCGCGAGCCATGCCATTGACTCTATGGGCGACGGCCTGTTTATGCCCTATTTCGCATGCAGTAATTGACACAGAGGCCTGACGAGGGCGGTCAGCCGCAAGTAGCGTGGTGAAGTCATGAATCGCCAGCCATACCTTGAAGCCGTCCGCGAGAGAGTCATCGTTTTTGATGGTGCTTTCGGAACATTTATTCAGGACCTCGAGCTTGGGGCTGAGGACTTTGGCGGCCCTTCTCTTGAAGGTTGCAATGAGATGTTGTGCCTCACTCGCCCCGATGTCATCGAGGCCATGCACGCTGCCTTCCTTGAGGCTGGTGTCGACGCAATTGAGACCGCCAGCTTTGGCAGTTTCTCCACCGTGCTCACGGAGTACGACATTCCTGAGAAGGCATACGAACTGAATGTCGCTGCAGCATCAATCGCGCGACGCGTCGCTGATCGTTACGAATCTGATGGTCGCCCTCGCTATGTCGCAGGAAGCATCGGACCAGGCACCAAGTTGCCCAGCCTTGGTCACATAGGCTTCATCGAATTACGCGATGCCTACGAAGAGCAAGCGCGTGGGCTGATTGACGGTGGCTCAGACCTTTTCCTCATCGAAACATGCATGGACCTTCTACAGATCAAAGCAGCCATGCAGGGATGCCGCAATGCAATGAAAGCATGCGGACGCGAACTTCCCATCCAGGTGCAAGTCACCATGGAAACAACAGGACGCATGTTGGTAGGCACCGAAATTGGTGCCGCGTATGCATCGCTTGCAGCAATGAAGCCAGATGTCATCGGTATCAACTGCGCCACTGGCCCTTCAGAGATGCAAGAGCACCTTCGCTATCTCAGCGAGCACTCACTCATTCCCATCAGCGTGTTGCCCAATGCTGGACTCCCCAGCGTTGTTGATGGCAAAACCCATTACGACCTCACGCCTGAGCAACTCGCCGAGTTTCATCGCCACCATGTGAGCGACTTGGGAATCGGCATCGTTGGCGGTTGCTGTGGCACCACTCCGGAACACATGCGCCAAGTGTGCGAAGCAGTCCATGGCGTTACGCCAAAGACGCGCACCCCAGAATTTGAACCCAGCGTCTCATCGCTGTACTCCGCTGTCACCCTCGAGCAAGACCAAAGCTTCCTCATCATCGGTGAGCGCACTAATGCAAACGGGTCAAAAGCATTCCGTGAAGCGATGCTGCGCGAAGACTGGGACACCTGTCTCAAGATGGCAACCGAGCAAATTCGCGAAGGCTCGCATGTTCTTGACGTGTGCGTTGACTATGTCGGCCACGATGGCACAGTCGACATGAACGAGATTGCATCACGTTTCGCCAGCCAAGCCAGTGTGCCGTTGGTTCTCGACTCGACCGAACCCGAAGTGATGGAAGCAGGCCTTCTGCACACCGGTGGTCGCAGCATTCTCAACTCCGCCAACCTCGAAGATGGCGAAGAGCCCGGTAGCCGCCTTGACCGCGTCTTCACCTTGGCCCGAGATTTCGGTGCTGCAGTGATTTGTTTGCTGATTGACGAACGTGGCCAAGCTCGTGATGTCGAATGGAAGATGGAAGTCGCTCATCGCATTGCAAAGATTGCAACAGAGCGTTATGGCCTCTCCAACAGTGACCTCATCTTTGACGCGCTCACATTCCCCATCGGAACTGGCGATGAAGACCTTCGTAAAGATGGCATTGCAACACTGGAAGCAATCAAGCGCATTAAGGACGAAATTCCTGGTGCTTTCACCACTCTCGGTCTTTCAAATGTGAGCTTTGGTCTCAGCCCCGCAACCCGTCAGGTACTGAACAGTGTGTTCCTCCACGAGGCTCGTCAGTACGGCCTCGACTCGGCCATTGTTCATGCGTCCAAGATTCTTCCGCTTGCTCGCATTCCCGAAGAACAAATCACGGTGTGCCAAGACCTCATTTATGACCGCCGCAAAGAGGGCTACGACCCACTCACTGCGCTTCTTGAGATCTTTGCTGGTGTGTCGGCAGTCGAAACCGTCAAGGTTGACCGCACCGACTGGACCATTGAGCAAATTCTTCGTCAGCGGATCATCGACGGTGACCGTGAAGGCCTGATTGAAGATCTTGAGTTAGCTCGTAGCAATGGCATTGCAGCACTCGACATCATCAACGAGATTTTGTTGGATGGCATGCGCGAAGTGGGTGAACTGTTTGGCTCCGGTCGTATGCAATTGCCATTCGTTTTGCAGAGCGCCGAGACAATGAAGACTGCTGTTGCACACCTCGAGCAGTACATGGAAAAGACCGGCGAAAGCAGCGCCAAGGGAAAGCTCGTTCTTGCCACCGTGAAAGGCGACGTACACGACATTGGCAAGAACCTTGTCGACATCATCTGTACAAACAATGGCTACGAAGTGCACAACATTGGCATCAAGATCGGCATCCAAGAGATGATCGAGAAGGTCAAAGAAGTCAATGCTGACGCACTTGGCATGAGTGGTCTTCTCGTGAAGTCCACCATCATCATGCGTGACAACCTGCAAGAGCTCAACACCCAAGAGCTCAGCGACATCCCTGTTCTTCTCGGTGGCGCAGCGCTCACACGTAGCTACGTGGAACAAGATCTCCGCAAGGTTTACGACGGTCGCGTGTTCTACGGCAAAGATGCGTTCGAAGGTCTCTCTGTTCTCGACACCCTGATGAACATCAAGAAGACCGGTGTCGATGACCCTGACTTTGGTCGCAAGTTGGGCACTCGCCTCATTGAACGTGCCGAAAAGGTCGAAGTTGATCCGTCAACAATTCCTGCTCGTTCACCCGAGGTTGAGACAGACAACGAAGTCTTTACTCCTCCATTCTTGGGTAGCAAAGTTGTAAAGGGCATCGGACTCGATGAGATCGCCGAATACATCAACGAGACCGCTTTGTTCCGCAACCAGTGGCAGTACCGCCCCAATGAAGGCGAAACCGATGCAGACTTTAAGGATCGCATTCGTCCGTTGTTGCGCGAACAGTTAGGTGCAGCAAAATCTGGTGGCTACCTGGTTCCTCAGGTGGTGTACGGATACTTCCCCGTAAACGCCGATGGCAATGACCTTATTGTGTGGACCGACGACACACGCACCGTCGAGAAGACACGCTTCCATTACCCACGCCAAAAGGTCGCGCCGTACATGTGCATCGCTGACTTTTACCGCAGTGTAGAAAGTGGCGAAAAGGATTACGCCGCATTCCACATCGTGACGATGGGTTCACCTGTCAGTGAGAAGGCTGCAGAACTCTTTGCGGAGAACAAGTACAACGACTACATGGTGTTGCATGGTATTGGCGTTGAGATGGCGGAAGCATTGGCCGAGTATTGGCATCATCGCATCCGTACCGAGTGGGGCTATGTGGACCAAGATGGCCCATCTCTTGCCGGACTCTTCCGTCAGCAGTACCGCGGTGGTCGTTACAGCTGGGGCTACCCCGCTTGTCCAGACCTCGAAGACAATGCCACGGTGGCAGAGCTTCTCGAAGCTGGCCGCATCGGCATCGAAGTGAGTGAAGAAACTGGATGGCAATACCAACCAGAGCAGACAACGTCAGCGATTATCTGCCATCACCCGAAGGCTAAGTACTTCGTCGCTCGCGACTAATCGCAATCGCTCATCCGATTAATGCGGCTGAGTTTTGTTCCAGGTTGCCGCAAGCAACGCGTAGTGACCATTGAGAGCAACCAACTCATCATGTGTTCCGATTTCAGCAATCTGCGCATCGGCAACAACAGCGATCTTGTCGGCACGCTGCACCGTGGAGAGCCTGTGAGCAACCACGATGACAGAACGGCCCACCATCAGACGCTCGAGCGCCGCCTCAATCAGCATCTCGGTACCTGGGTCAAGGTTTGACGTTGCTTCATCAAGCACCAGCACAGCTGGGTCAACTAGTGCCGCACGAGACAACGCCACTAGCTGTCGTTCACCTGCCGACAAACGAGACCCGCGTTCGCGAACCTCAGTGTTTAGGCCCTCAGGGAGTGCTTCGAAGCGCTCTCGTAATCCCAAGCGATCCAGAGCAGCCAATAGTTCGGCTTCCGTGGCATCGGGCTTTGCAATCAACAAGTTGTCACGAACAGAGCCATCGAACAGGAAGCCCTCTTGTGGAATCACAACAATGCGACCACGAAGATCTTCCATGGATGCATCACGAAGGTTGATACCACCAAAGGAGACCGAGCCTTCTTGTGGGTCATACAGGCGAGCCATCAGTTTTGCCAGCGTTGACTTACCTGCGCCCGTGGGACCAACAAGTGCAAGACGCGTACCGGCTGTCAACGTGACGCTCACATTGTCAAGTGCTGGCTTCGCAGAACCTGCATACGCAAACGTGATGTTCTCAACAACAAGATTCCCTGTCGATGGAAGTGGTGTGGGATGCGTCGATTCCTCAACATCGGGTTCTGCGTCAATGATGGCGAACAATTTGTGCAGTGATGCAGCTGCCGACTGCAAGGTGTTGTACAGCTGAGACAGTTGCTGCACAGGGTCAAACAACGTTGCTAGCAAAAGAACAAACGCCACCACAGTTCCTAGCGAAACGGACCCTCTGTGCACAAGGAATCCACCGAGTCCAACAATGAGAGCGGACGAAGCAATACCCGCAAACTCAATGAGACCGAAGTACCAGGTGCTCACCTTGACGCTGTAGAGATGACTGCGGAAGAGCTCACGATTTGACTCTTTGAATCGACGAATTTGCTCGTCTTCACGGGCGTATGCCTGAATGACGCGTACTCCCGTGATTCCTTCTTGCAATGCCGAGAGATTCGCCCCCACCTTTTCGCGCACTTCGAGGTATGCCCGACTTGAGTCCCGCTGGAACTTCACTGACGCCGCAATAAGGAATGGGAAGACAATGAGGCTGATGAGGGTCAATTGCCACGACATGCTCAACAGAAGAAAGAAAGCAAAGAAGAGCAAAAGGAACGAAGAAAGGAACTGCATCAGTCCCCACTGAACAAGTTCTGACATGGACTCCACATCGGCCGTCATGCGCGCCACTAGAACTCCGGCTTTTTCCCGGTCAAAGAACGCCATTGACTGACGTTGCATCTGTGTGAAAACTCGTATGCGCAAGAGACGAAGGAAGCCCTCACCTGCGGAGTTCAACGCCACATATTGCAAGCGCCCAATGACATACGCAACTGCAACTACAACGAGATATGCGATGACGGTCATATTGAGAACTCTGGCGTCCTTGGCATTAATGCCCGAGTCAATACCGTGCCGTACGAGGACAGGACCAGCCAGTGCGCACAACACCGTGATGACGACATAGAACATTGCCAGTGCAGCCGTACGGCGGAACTCCCCTGCCATTTTGATGCTGCGAATCAGTACGACACGTGTTTGTGAACGATCAAGTTTCTCATCTTCGTCAACAACACTTCTCCCACCGCCGCGGCCGCCACCAGACCACATGATTACTCCACCACCTGCGGGGAAGACCATGCTGCGAGAACTTCTCGATACTTTTCATTGGTCGCTAGCAACTCATGATGCGTACCAACCGCTGCAATCACACCATTGTCGAGAAGAACAGCACGATCCGCCAACTCAATCGTGGCGGGGCGATGTGCAATCACAAGAGTTGTTCTCCCACGCATCACCGTCGCCAACGCGTCGCGAATCTCATGTTCCTTCGTGGGGTCAACTGCCGAGGTTGCATCGTCAAGGACAAGCACTCGTGAATCCGCAACGATGGCGCGTGCAATCGCAATGCGTTGGCGCTGTCCACCCGACAGTGAAAACCCGCGTTCGCCCAGCACCGTGTCGTACTGCTGCGGCAACTGCATGATGAACTCATGTGCACCGGCAAGTTTTGCGGCCCGAATCACTATCTCTTGATTTATCTCAGGCTTTGCAAATGCAATGTTCGCCGAGACTGTGTCGTTGAACAACAGTGTGTCTTCGAATACAACTCCGACGGCACGACGAAGGTCTGAGAGCGTCAGATCACGAAGATCAACACCATCCAGTGTGATACTGCCCGATTGCGGATCGTAAAAGCGCAGCAGCAACCGAGTGATGGTGGACTTACCAGAACCCGTTGCGCCCACAATTGCCACTGACTCTCCTGGGGCAATCGTGAGGGACAGACCATTCAACACCGTGATATCGGCATGACCAATGTCGTACCCAAACACCACATTGTCAAAACTCACAGCCCCCACTGGTTGTGCCAGCCCTGCTTGAGGCAATTTGCGTGGTTCAACAGCGTCTGCAATTGCCGGCACTTCAGAGAGAATTTCATTCACTCGCAAAAGTGCAGACGCCGCACGCTGGGCAAAGGCGACTGTCATACCAATGTTGCGCATTGGCCAGATCAACATGGTGAGGTACGTGTTGAACGCGACTAGTCCACCCAACGACATATCACCGTTGATGACACGGTGACCACCAAGACCAAGAACTGCAACGAGACCGAGCGAAGGCAGAAGGTCAATAGCGGGCAGGAAACGACTGCGAATACGCGCCGCACGCATTGATTCGCGCCGAATGTCATCAGCCTCAATGTTGAGTTTGCCTTGCTGTACTGCCTCGGCACCAAACCCTTTAACAACACGGATGCCAGAGACTGACTCTTCCACGATGTTTGCCAATTGCGCTTGCTCTTGCTGCACAGCCATCACCGCAGGGTGAATCTTGTGCGAGAAGGAACGCGCGGAGATATTGATGAACGGCAATGGGAACAACGACACCGCGGCAAGGATCGGATCAGAGAAGAACAAGATGACGACAACGCCAATCACCATTGTGATCTGAGAGACAAAGATGGGAATGTTGACAACAAAGCCCTGCACTTGCTGCAAGTCACTCGAGGAACGACTCATCAACTGCCCAGTCTGTGCTTTGTCGTGATAGCCGACATGCAGACCTTGAATCTGAGCGAAGATTCGCTCGCGCAACATGGTTTCTGTCAGGCGACTTTCACGAAATGCGATGTAACGACGCCATCCAGCGAAGACACCGGCGATCACCGCAGCCGCCAAAATCAACATTGTCCAGAGCAGCAATGAGCCGTTCTTCTCAATCCCTCGATCAATCGCCAACTTGGTGAGTTGAGGAACAGCAACTTTGCCAAGTGTCCACGCAAGCCCTACGCACGCACCCATAATGAGAGCACGTTGTTGGAGTTTCAACGTGGCGAATAGCAGTCGCCAGCCTTCCCTCGTGACCCCCTTGGCTTCGTTTGTCATGAGTTACTTGTGCGCTGCGGGCGACAGTGACTTCACGGCCTCCCAGTAGTTCAACTCTGGGTCGAACGGCATGATGGCGAGCGACGATGTTGTGACACCATTATCGAAGTATTGACGAATGCGATCACGGCAATACTCTGGCGATCCGTGCACGATGAGTTGGTCAACAACCTCGTCCGGAATCGCTGCAAGAGCTGCCTTGCGATCCCCTGCCTTCCACATATCCCACATGCCCTTGAGTTCATCGCCACGACCAAGCCAAGCGTGGAACTGTGCATACACCGGCACGTTGAGATACGCCGCAATAGCGAAACGAGCAGCAGCACGCACCACTTCTGTGTTCTCTGATGGACAGATGAAGATGCGCGCAACAATCTCCTTGGGCGTGCCCTCTGCTGCGCCGTGAACAACTTCAGCGACACGTGTGACGTCTTCAGCACTTAACCAGTTGATAATGGCGCCATCTGCTTCTCGCGCAGCCAGGCGAAGCATTCCTTCACGCAATGCTGCAACAAGAATCTGCGGCTTCACTTCAGGACGAATTCCTAAGCGGAAACCATCAATATTGAATGTGTCGTATTGCTTCGTGACCTTCTCACCTGACAACGCATCATTAAGGAATCGAACGACGTCACGAACTTTTTTGTATGGCTCATCAAACGGGATGCCATTCCACTTCTGCACGATGACATTGCTCGAAGAGCCGATACCGATTGCAAAGCGCCCTGGTGCAGCATCAGCCAGCGTTGCCACTGACTGTGCAAAACAGGCCGGACTACGTGTGTATGCAGGAACAATTGCCGTACCCAACCGAAGGCGAGGCTCCCACGCTGATGCAAGTGCAAGCGGCGTGAATGCATCGGCACCGTCAGCTTCTGCCGACCAAATGTCGGTGTATCCCATATCAGCCAGTTCAATGAGGCGATCACGATGCGTATTGAGATGGCCCGGCAGAGGAACTGTCATTCCTGGCCGCACTGGCATTCCTTGTTGTGCTTTCGCTCCGTATGCGTTCATATTTTCCCCCTGAATTGTGATCTTGTAATGCGAGCGTTAGCCCTTGTGAATTCTTGCGATACAACTCTGACTGGCTGTCGCCATCAGAGTTCCGTCCTCAGCAAACATGTTGACGAGTCCGTGACCGAACCCACGCGCAACACCATGCACGCGAATGTCCAGTAGCACCCATGTGGTGGGCACAAGATTCATCACACGCAACGTGTTATCGAGCGAGTTGCCGCCACCACGAATGCCCAATGCTTGTCCGACGCCGCGCGGGACAAAGTCACCCAACACGCCAAGCGTTGCTGCATCAACCCCATCAATCACTTCAGGCAAACGAGCCCACATGATTGTTTGTCCGTCACCCAAAGACCCATCAAGATCTTCTTCTGCGCGCACCTTCACGACTCGCTCATCCATGAAGTCATGAATAGAACCCTTTACAAGGAAACGATGCTTCCAATCGGGGTAGTCATCAGGACTGCCGACGTCTGGCATTGTTTCGAACTGGCCGGAGTACTCGAAGTCTCGATCGCCGAGCGCGGCATTCACAGTGATGATCTCGCGCTCACCCACACGCGCAATGACGCGCGCCTGCGTAATGGCGTTACCCGTCACGGGCACGATGACATCGATATCCATCACCTCGCCGGGGCGGGCATAGCTGAGGTACTGGGCGGTGACCCAGATGACATTGCGGCCGGTGGCGCCTTCGAGAGCCGAGATTGCTGCGCCAAGGGCGCTGCCTCCGTACAGGAAATTGCCCCCGGTACAGAGTTTCATCTCAACAGGCAGGTACCAGCGGAAGGGGTTGTGGGTCTGTTGGAGACCCAGGAAGGTACGACTATCCATGACCCTTTGACCCTAGTCCCACAAGGGTTTTCCCAACGGATTGAGATGGGCCTTGGTGGGCTAACTTGCCTCCATGACTGATTCACCATGGCAGGGCGATGCTTGTTCACTCGTCGAGGAATACCGCGCAGGCCGCAGACACCCCAAAGAAGAGATGCAGGCAACGCTGAACGCCGTGAAGGCCAGCGGGCTCAACTCCGAGTCGTTTATCGATACAGACGGTGCCCTCGAACGGGCAACTGCGGCAGACATCTCTCTTCCGTTTGGTGGAGTGCCACTCGGCATCAAAGAACTTGACCCTGTGAAGGGTTGGCCTGACACTGAAGCGTCGATGCCATTCGCTGATCGCATTGCAACCAAGACAAGTATTCATGTCAACCGCATTACTGAACGCGGTGGCACTGTTGCATTCGGCCTCACCACTGCAAGCGAGTTTGGTGGCGTCAATGTGACACGCACAGTTCTCAACGGCGCAACACGAAACCCGTGGAACACATCGCGCACACCCGGTGGTTCATCCGGTGGCAGTGCAGCAGGTGTTGCAGGTGGCTTGTACACACTGGCGACTGCTGGCGATGGCGGCGGATCCATTCGTATCCCTGCTGGCTTCACTGGTCTTGTTGGTTTGAAGGCAACCTATGGTCGTATTCCTCGCGGACCTGGTGCAGAGTTCAGCAACCTCACCGTCACGGTTGGCTGCGTATCGCGCAGTGTTCGCGACACGGCTCGTTGGTTTGACGTATGTAACGGTCACGATGCTCACGACCCCCTCAGTCTTCCTCGTGTTGATGGGTGGGAAGCAGGTCTTGGCACCGTGAACGTGAAAGGTTTGCGCGTTGCCATCGTGAGCGATTGGGGTGGCGCTGTTGTCTCCCCCGCCATGTGGAATGTCCTGTTGGAGACAGCTGACTTTCTCGTGGCAAATGCCGGATTGAAGCGTGTTGACAATCTCGACACCTCGTTGCCTCGTATGGGTGCTGCATGGTCCATCAGCGGAATGATTGAGATTGCTCACGCACTGAAAGATCACTGGCCAGCATGTGCAGATCAACTCACACCCGAGATGCGCTTGGGTCTCGAATACACAGCAGGCAAGTACAACGCCGAAGCACGATCACGTATTGAGGAACGTCGTGCTGCGTTGAACACACGCATGGCACAGATTTTTCAAGATGTTGATCTCATCATCACGGCAACAAACCCCGACATTGCCTTTAACGCTGAAGGTCCATTGCCCAGTGAGTTCGGTGGCATCAAGGCAGGAGCCGGCAACAATGGTCAACTCACATTCCCCTGCAATCTCTATGGCAACCCAGGCATCTCAGTTCCCGGCGGTTTTGTTGATGGATTGCCCGTTGGACTGCAGATCATCGGGCCTCACTTCTCTGAGCCCATCTTGTTAGAACTTGCACATCGCTTAGAGCGTGAACGCCCCTGGCCATTGGTTGCCACTGGGTCTCCACTGTGAGCGCAGGTCTGCGATGAGTACAGGTCCACTTGCCGGCATCAAGGTCATCGATCTGTCGACCATGATTTCCGGCCCACTTGCCGGGATGATGCTTGCTGATCAAGGCGCTGAAGTCATCAAAGTTGAATCACCCGGCATGGGCGACATGATGCGCCACATCGGTACCCAGAAAAATGGCATGACTGGTATCTATGCATTGCACAATCGCGGTAAGAAGTCACTTGTTGTCGACCTCAAGCATGAGACAGGCAAAGAAGTTCTGCGCACATTGATCAAGGAATCAGATGTTCTGATTCAGAACTTTCGACCAGGTGCAATGGAACGTTTGGGGTTTGGTTACGAAGAAGTTGCTGCCCTGAATCCTCGGCTGGTCTATGTCTCCATCGCTGGTTTTGGTGAAGACGGACCAAACAGCGGGCGGCGCGTCTACGACAATGTGATTCAAGCAACCTCTGGGCTCGCAAGCGTGCAAACCGACAAATCAACTGGCAAGCCATCGATCTATCGCACTCTCATCTGCGACAAAGTCACGGCATACACCGCCAGTCAAGCCATCACAGCTGCTCTTTTTGCTCGCGAACGTGGTGGCAGCGGACAACACATCACCTTGTCAATGCTTGATGCCGCAATTGCATTCACGTGGCCCGACTGTGCGATGGATGAAGCACTGCTAGATGACGATGTTGTTCGTCTCCCCACCATTGCGTCTAGCTACAAGGCAATCGAGTTCAGCGATGGTTACGCCGTGGCGACTGTCCTCTCCGAATCAGAGTTTCGTGGATACTGCGCGGCTCTTGGCAAACCTGAACTTGCCGATGACCCACGTTTCGCCACAGTGCAATTGCGGGGCAAGAATGACGTTGAGTATCGCGAAATCATTCGAGAACTGACATCCAAGATGACGGTCGCAGAGTTCCTGGAAGCCTCTGTGAAATACGAAGTTCCTGCTGGTGGACTCAATGATCTGAAAACAGTGACGGAAGAGCCTCAAGTCATTCACAACAAAACGTTCGTTCTTCGCGATCATCCTGTTGCTGGCACCATTCGCGAAGCACGCCCTGCTCCCCGCTTCAGTGCAACTCCGATTGAGCCCGGAAATCATGCCCCCCTGATGGGCGCAGATACGGATGAGATCGTGACAGCGCTTGGTTTCGATGCCTCAACTTTGCGCGAGCAAGGAATTGTGAAGTAACTACTTCGAGAGTGCGCGACCGACGATCTCTTTCATGATCTCAGTCGTACCGCCATAAATCGTTTGGATACGGCTGTCGGCCCATGCCCGAGCAATTGGGTACTCCAACATGTAGCCATACCCACCATGCAGTTGTAGACAGCGATCGACCACTTTGTTTTGCAACTCTGTAGTGATGTACTTCGCAGCCGCAGCTTGTTCTGCTGTCAACTTGCCTTCACAGTGCAGTTCCAAACAGCGGTCAACATAGGCCTGCGCCATTTGTGTTTCCGTATGAAGTTCTGCGAGAAGAAACTTTGAGTTCTGGAAACTAGCAATGGACTGACCAAATGCTTTGCGCTCCTTGGTGTACTCAAGCGTCCAACGTATTGCAGCTCTTGCAACAGCAACTGCACCCAACGCCATTCCGAAACGCTCTTGCGCAAGATTGGTCATGAGATATGTAAAGCCCATGCCAGGCTCACCCAAAATGTTTTCTGCAGGTACTTCGACATTGTCAAAAAACAATTCAGCAGTGTCTTGTGCATGCATACCCAACTTGTTGAGATTGCGTCCTCGCTCGAATCCCTTCATGCCACGTTCAAGGACAACAAGCGAGATGCCACGATGACCAGCATCAGGATCTGTGCGACAAACGGTCAAGACCAAATCGGCATTAATTCCATTGGTGATGAACGTCTTTGCACCATTCACCACATATGTGTCTCCGTGCTTCACGGCTGAGGTCTTCACTCCTGCCATGTCACTGCCTGCATTTGGTTCAGTAATGCCAATAGCAGTGATGTATTCACCCGTCACCATCTTGGGCAACCAACGAGACTTCTGTTCATCTGTTGCGAGAGATAAGTAGTACGGCAACACAATGTCGTTATGCAGTGTCATGCCATTGGCACTACCAATGACACCTGCATCAGATACTTCTTCTTGCATCACTGCACCGAAGTGATAGTCGTCGGTGCCACCACCGCCGTACTGCTCTGGCACGTGATAGCCGAGGAAGCCATGCTTGCCTGCTTCAAGCCAGATCTCACGTGGAGCAATTCCGTCCGCTTCCCACTGCTCGTGGTTCGGCACTACTTCATTGTCTAGCCATTGGCGAAAGACGGCACGAAACTGTTCGTGATCAGCGTTGTATACGGTGCGCTCGAAGAAATCCATGCTCCGTACGCTAGGCGTTCGCAGGCGATTACAGTGAAGCGCATGAGCGCACTTTCCATGTCAACAACAGAGAGGGAGCAATTCCTCGCCGACTTCCATGTGGGAATTCTCTCAATCGAGCGCGAGGATGGCCCGCCGCTCACCGTGCCCATTTGGTACATGTACGAGCCCGGCGGTGAATTGTGGTTCCTCACAGAGCCCGACTCGCTCAAAGGCCGTCTCCTAAAGAAATCAATGCGGTTCAGCTTGTGTGCGCAATCGGAATCTCTTCCCTACAAGTACGTCACCATTGAAGGAACAGCCACAATCTCTGAAGCCGATAAAGAACTTCATAGCCGCCCCATGGCTCAGCGCTATCTCGGTATCAAAGAAGGCAATAAGTACGCCGACAGAGGGTCAGACTCCAATTCAGTGCGCGTGTCCACACGACCTGAGCGTTGGTTCTCTGTCGACTACTCGAAGTTCTAAGCGAGAACTGCACGGGCCACAAGGTCCGTACCGAAAGCAGTGAGAATTGCCAAGTACAGCAACCCCGTTGCTGCCATCACTGCTGAGTAAAACTTCTCTTTCAACGCTGCACGCGTGACTTCAGTAAGCACCACGGTGGAAATCGCACATGCGATCCAGAACCACCCCAACATGCCACCCCAACCATCATCAACAGAGCCGGCAAAGACACTGAACATTCCTGTGGGCAACAACATCACGAGAATCTCAAACGGTGTGATCCACCTCAATGCAGTGACAAGTTCACTCAGAATGGAACGCGGCAAGCCTGGCTGCACCAAGTACCAGTGCCCCAACAACATTGCGTCGCTCACTGCACCGAGGAACAAAGTACCCACGAGAACTCGCAGCAAGTTGACTGTGATTCCACCAGCACCATCTGCGGCATCAATGGCGCCTGCAATGACACCCACAATTCCAATTGCGGGTGCCAAGAGATCCCACTGTGGGTTCTTTCGCTTCAGTGTTAACAACGCAGCGAGCGCACAACCAATCGCTGCTACCTCACGAACAAGAATGACATCAGTTGCGAAACCAGCCGCTGCTGCACCACCGGCCAACAACAAGAACGTGGAACGCATGAGCCAGCCGTAACCAGCACCCATTTCATGTTTGCGTGTGGTGAACCACAAGAAGAAGAGTCCTCCGGTAGCCCATTGGAGAAGAACAGTTGCCGCATCAAGCCTGATCATGATGTGCCTACTTGTCGAGAATCACGAGATGGTGATTGGCATGGTTGACAGGCATTGGCCCATTCTCTGTTGCCACAACGATGTCTTCCAAACGCATACCCCATTTGTTGGGAATGTAAATGCCTGGCTCCACGCTGTACGCGTGACCGGCAGCAAGCAACGTGGTGTTGCCCGACACCATGTATGGGTCTTCGTGCTCTTCCATGCCAATGCCGTGACCTGTGCGATGGACGAAGTATTCGCCATAACCAGCAGCATCAATCACACGGCGGGCAGCAGCATCAACTGATTCACAAGTAACGCCGACCTTGCCAGCCAACACTGCCGCAGCTTGCGCTTCAAACAACACGTCATACGCATCGGAAATCTCTTTCGGTGGCTCACCCAGGTGAACACAACGAGTGATGTCACTGCAGTACCCGTTCATCGTGCCACCGAAGTCGCACAGCACTATTTCACCGTGTTTGATCACACGATCGCCTGCATGATGATGTGGACTTGCAGCATTCTCCCCTGCAGCAACAATTGCAAAGTTCACTTTCTGATGACCTTCGGCAATGAGTCGAGCAGAAATATCTTTCGACACCTGAGCTTCGGTACGGCCCACCATCGGAATGTCACCAGCGTGCAACTGTGCCGCCACACGGTCGGCGGCGGCACCTGCAGCAACAAGGGCTGCAATCTCTGCCGCATCTTTGCGTGACCGCAATGCCTCCATCACAGTCACGCTGCGAACATATTTTGACGACGGGCGAAGAGCCAATAGGTCGACCAAGAATCGCGACCACATCTGGTCCCCCACTGCGATGGTCTGTGCAGCGCCTAACAATGCGTGGGCGATTGCAACAGGGTCTTCTGTTTCATTCCACGGAATCATCGTGAACACGCCTGGAAGTTCTTGCACGCGTGGACCCTCAAGGCGCGGAATGATGAGCGATGCTTCGCCATCTCGAGGCACAACCAACATCGTGAGTCGCTCGAGCGGCATTGCCAGATAGCCCATGAGATACGGCATGTCGTGCCCCAACGACAAGATCAGTGCATCCACTCCGGTGCGCTTCATCTCAGAGCGTGCTCGATCAAGTCGTGCAATGAAGACAGAAGCGTCGGTGGTGATATTCATCGTGTTCCAATTGTGACAGGTACGGCGTGTTCTGCAGATTCTCTAGCGTGATAGCTGGAACGGGTCAGCGGGCTTGACTCAACATGACCGATACCCAGTTCTTCACCAACACGCTTGTACATCTCAAAAATCTCTGGTTCAACCCAGCGCGCCACGGGCAAGTGGTTCGTCGTTGGGCGCAGGTACTGCCCAATCGTCACGATGTTTACGCCAATCTCGGCCAAGTCCGCGAGAACACCAATAACTTCTTCGTCGGTTTCTCCCATGCCCACAATGAGTCCTGACTTCACAGTGAGTCCTGCGGCCTTCCCGCGAGCCAGAACACCCAAACTGCGCGCATAGCCGGCACTGGGTCGCACAGCACGCTGCAAGCGAGGAACCGTTTCAGTGTTGTGATTGAAAACGTCGGGACGAGCCGCGATGAGAAGGTCAAGAGAATCTGTGCCGCGTGCGTCAGAAATCAGAGCTTCCACCTGAATGCTGGAATCAACAGAACGAATCGCACGAATACATTCCGCAACATGTTCCATGCCCTCATCAGCAAGGTCATCACGAGCAACCATGGTGAGGACTGCAAACTTCAGGCCCATCTGTGACACAGCTTCAGCAATTCGCATGGGTTCTTGTGCATCAGGGGCTTCGGGTTTCTGTGTATCAATCAAACAGAAGCCGCATGCACGTGTACAGCGCTCACCCAACACCATGAATGTTGCGGTCCCATCGTTCCAGCACTCCGACAAATTCGGACAACCTGCTTCTTCACACACCGTCACCAATGAGAGATCACGCAATGTCTTCTTGAGGTTCAGAACCTCTTCACCATGCTTGACATGAGGACGAATCCAATCTGGCTTGCGCTCTGACAACGGAATGGAATCTTCTACTCCCGCGCGCGCAAGACGACCGAGCATGCGCACTGGCTGGCCCGGGCCTTCACCACGAGAAAAAGCCGAGAGATCATCAGGCGTTTGCTTCCACGCGACGTCTTGTCGTTCCATCTCGCCGTTGCCCCACTTCAGTGCTGCATGGCGCGCAACAACATCGGTGAATTCGTGCATTGAGATTTCAATGCCTTCGGCCGCAATTGACGTCACCGGATACTCATCAATTCCACACGGAACAATGTTGGTGCTCATGTAGTCAAGATCTGTGTGCACGTTGACAGCGAATCCGTGCATTGTGCGACGACGACTCACTCGAACACCGATTGCACAAATCTTTCGAGGATTCGTATCGACATCAAGCCATACGCCGGGATAGCCGGCGAATCGTGCGGCATTGGTCAGGCCAATCTCGTGCAACGAATCGATAATGACTTGTTCAACAGAACAGACATACGCAACGGTGTCTGCAGGACCATCGTTGCCGTGCTTCGATGCCAGATTGAGCAATGGGTAGCCCACCAATTGACCTGGGCCGTGATACGTGATGTCACCACCGCGCTTCACGCGGACAAAATCTGCACCCACTGCTGCAGGATCGCATCGAAGATTCTTCTTTAGGTCGGCAGATGGACCATACGTAAAGACATGTGGATGCTCCATGAGAAGCAAACGGTTTCCAGTTCCATGACGGAACATCGCATCTTGTACTGCTAGTGCTTCTGCATAACGCACGCGCCCCAGCCACCGCACATGAAGTTGTGTGGATGTGTCGGGCATTGTTTCGAACACTTCCGTCGCGATGGCCTGCCTAGACCTCGGACGACCAGTCGCGGGTCTCGAGGATGGACTTCACCTTCACCAGGAAGTTGGCTGCATACGCACCATCGAATGCTCGATGATCCCATGCCATTGCCAAGTTGCCTACTGGGTGAATTGCAATGCTTTCGCCGCCACCAGGAATCTCAATCACGACTGGCTTCTTCTTCACAGCATCAGTCGAAAGAATTGCAACTTGTGGCTGATTGATAATCGGCATGGTGAGAACGGATCCAGAGGAACCGTTGTTCGTGATGGTGAAAGTTCCACCAGAGATCTCCATCGGAGACAACTGACGGCTACGTGCACGAACAGCGAGATCATTGACTTCACGAGCAATCGCACGAAGACGCTTCTCATCGGCATCACGAATAACCGGAGCAAGAAGGCCCTGATAGTCGAGGTCAATTGCGATTCCGAGATCCACATACTTGTGAATGATGAGTTCACTCTCACCGACAGATGAGTTCATGTGCGGGAATTCCTTGATGGCATCCACAACAGCGCGAGCAATGAATGGCAAGTACGTGAGGCTGAAGCCTTCAGCTGTTTTGAATTCTTCCTTCAAGCGCAAACGTGTTGAGTCAACATTTGCAAAGTCAACTTCCACCACGCTGAATGCGGCAGGAATGGCACCCTTACTCATCAATGTGTGAATGCCTGTTGCTTGGCGAATCTTCGACAAGGCAACGACTTCATCACGAGAGCCGGCAACAACCCGTGGCGCAACACCACGTGGTGCAGGTGCCGGAGCAGTACCTGTCGTTGTGGCTGGTGCCGCAGCAGGTGCTGCACCTTGACGACCGATTGCTGCCATTGCATCATCACGCGTAATGCGACCACCAGGACCTGTGCCCTGAATACGCGAGACGTCGAGACCATTTTCTGCGATGAGCTTTCGCACCACCGGCGACAACACGACCGACGAACCCACACTTGCAACAGGAGTTGCCGATACCTGAAGAGCAGGAGCAGCCGGCGCCGTTGCTGCTGGCGCGGGTGCGGCCTGAGGAGCTGGGGCCGCTGATGCTTGAGGTGCGGCTGCGGGTACCGGCTCAGGTTCCGAAACCGTCGCACTTGTGCGGGTTTCGGGTTCTGAGGCCGGTGCCGAAGGAGCCGCACTGGCGGCAGGAGCAGCCGGTGCTGATGAGGCGTCGCCAACAACAGCGATGACGGTTCCGACTGCGACAGTGTCACCTTCGGGGACACGAATCTCTGTCAGTACGCCTGCAATCGGCGATGGAACTTCTGTATCAACTTTGTCAGTGGAGACTTCGAACAATGGCTCGTCGGCTGCGACCGTGTCGCCGATCTTCTTGAACCATCGTGTGATGGTTCCTTCGGTGACGGTTTCGCCAAGTTGAGGGAGTGTGATCTCTGCCATTGTCGTAGTTCCTTGCGTTGCGATTTAAGAGTTGATGCTGCGGCCGGTAAGAGACATCACTGTCTCGCCGAACAATTCCGAAAGGCTCGGGTGCGGCTGAATGAAATGTGCAATCTCGTCGACTGTTGCTTCCCAGTTGACTGCGAGATATCCGCCCGACAACTGCTCGGTGACCCATGGTCCCACCATGTGCACGCCGAGAACCTGACCAGCAGAACCATCAGGGTTCTTCTTCGCGATGATCTTCACGAGACCATCGATTTCGCCGAGAATCATTGCGCGGCTGTTGGCGCGGAACTGATGCTTTGCAACGACAACGTCGTACCCAGCAGCTTTTGCTGCCTCTTCACCAGGACCAGCCCAAGCAACTTCTGGGCTGCAATAGATCGCCCAGGGCACGCGGTCGTAATCAACAGGGATCGCGTTCTCGCCGAGCAACTGCTGCACCACAAGGATCGCTTCTGCGTATGCAACGTGTGCAAGCTGTGGCGTGTTGATGAGGTCACCAATCGCGTACACACCATCAACTGATGTCGCGCAGTATTCGTCAACTTCAACGAAACCGCGATCGCTCACTGCGACCTTTGTGTTTCCAAGACCCAACTGATCAGCGAATGGGCGACGACCCACCGACACGATGACCGCATCAACTTCCAGTGTTTCGCCTTCACCGAAGGACAACACGGTGGAACCACTGCCTGTTGGCGTGTGGCCCTTCACTGCAACACCTGTCTTGATGTCGATCTTCTTCTTTTGGAATGAGCGAACAACAACATTGGCCAAGTCCGCATCAAGACCCGGGAGAATCTTTGGCAAGCCTTCGAGGATCGTCACTTGCGAGCCAAGGTCAGCAAACGTTGATGCAAATTCACAACCGATGGCGCCGCCACCAATCACTGCGATGCGTGCAGGAATGCGATCAAGCATGAGCACTTCGTCAGACGTCATGACCGGACCACCAGGTTCGAAACCAGGAATCACGCGAGGCACGCTGCCTGCGGCGAGGATGACAGCGTCACCCTTCACTTGCGTCACTGTTCCATCTTCAGCGGTGACGGTGACGGAGTTATCGGCATTCAATGCACCCACACCCAAGAGGTAGGTCACCTTCTTGACTTTGACAAGTCCGGTGAGACCTTTCACCAAACCATCAACGATCTTCTGCTTCCGTGCTTGTGCGACAACAAAGTCAGTGGCACCAACAGTGACATCGATGCCGAAGTCAGCAGCATGCTCAGCATGGCGACGTGCAGCAGCGGTTTCAAGAAATGCTTTGGCAGGAATACATCCACGGTTGAGGCATGTACCACCGATGGTGTCCTTCTCGACAAGAGCGACATTCAGCCCAGCCGATGCACCGTAAAAGGCCGCGGCGTATCCGCCGGGACCGCCACCAACAACAACGAGGTCGTACTGGTCAGCCATGGGGGTCTTCTCCAATCATCGATACGACGCTGTACCGACGCCTTATACGGTAGCCGTTTGGCCTATGGAGCCCACTGAGATTGCTCTCCTGCCCTGAGATAGGCGACCGTCACACTGCCGGTGCTCTCGGGGAACCCCACCACACATGTTTCAACAACATCGTTAGTGGTGGTGCGACACGTTGACTTTGTGAGCAAGGGAGAGATCACGGTGCCGTTGGCCAGCAGGCGCCAGCCCTCGGCAGCATTCGCGCCTTCGACGCCCACCATTGTCACGGTAACCAAGGTGGCATCGGCTTCCTGTTCCACTTTCGTCACGGAAACGGTCATATCGGCCAAGGTTTGGCTCGTTCCCAATGAGAAAACAACAGCTTCCACATCTTCCGTCGCCATCTGAAACAGCTTGATTCCGCCAGCCAGCATGACAGCGAGCCCACAGACCAGGGCGGTGAGGATGAGTTTGCGAGTGCTCATGAGCCCCTCAGGCTACGCCCCTCCCCCTGTCGCCACAGAGAACGGGACTTTGGTCACCAATGTGACGGGGAACAACCACCGCCCTCGGCGGGTTGACTGTGGCATGAAGATTCTTGTTACTGGCGCCTCTGGGCTCATTGGCCGCGCGCTCACCACCGAACTCAAGGCCCAAGGGCACACCGTGGTGGCTGCTGTTCGCCGCGAGCCACGCCGGAACGATGAGGTGCAGTGGGATCCCAAGAACTCAGTCATGAGTCCATCTGCCTTCGACGGCGTTGACGCTGTTGTGCACCTTGCTGGCGCTGGCATTGGCGACAAGCGCTGGACGAAGGAATACAAGATGGAAATCTTGGAGAGCCGTACGTTGGGCACCGCGCTTCTTGCCAACACCATGGCAGCACTCGAGACCAAGCCAAAAGTATTTCTCTCCGGCTCTGCGATCGGTATCTACGGCGCAAGCGATGACGACATCTTGGAAGAAACCTCCGCCGACGGAGAAGGATTTCTTGCAGACGTGTGCTGCGCATGGGAAGACGCAGCAGCGCCAGCATCCGCTGCAGGAATTCGTACCGTGTTTTTGCGCACCGGCATTGTTCTGTCAACACAGGGTGGCGCGCTGAAGAAGCAACTGCCGCTGTTCAAGCTTGGTCTTGGTGGCAAGTTCGGGAACGGCAGGCAGTGGCAGAGTTGGATCAGCATCACCGACGAAGTGAATGCAATCATCCATCTCCTCACCTCTCAGCTCTCTGGCCCCGTCAACCTCACCGCTCCAGAACCAGTAACGAATGCGGAGTTCACCAAAGTGCTCGCATCAACGCTTTCACGTCCGGCACTTTTCCCCATTCCACCATTTGGTCCAAAACTGCTGTTGGGTGGCGAACTCGCCGATGCACTCCTCTTCACGGGACAACGCGTCATTCCGAGTGCCCTCACTCGTGATGGCTTTGTGTTCTCGCATCAAACACTTGATGTCGCACTTCGTGCTCTACTGAAGAAGTGACAAACACTCCCCTTCCTACACACTGCGACGTTGTCATCGTCGGTGCCGGACTTGCAGGTCTTGTTGCCGCACGAGTTCTTGAGCAAAACGGCATCGCACCACTCTTGCTCGAAGCATCGGACGGAGTCGGCGGGCGCGTGCGCAGCGACATTGTTGACGGTTTCATTCTTGACCGCGGTTTCCAAGTTCTTCTCACTGGCTATCCCGAGGTCAAAAATAACCTCGATGTTGATGCGTTAGATCTTCGGGCTTTTGAACCCGGAGCAAATGTGTGGCGCGAAGGAAAATCACACATCGTGGGCGATCCTTTCCGTCGGCCACTGACATTGGTCAGCACCACGTTTGCCCCCATCGGCACTGTGTGGGACAAAGCACGCATTGCACTGATGCGCACAAAGTTGAAGCGTTCCGATCCGAAGCAATTGCTGCGTGGCCAAGACATGCCCACTGCGACTGCACTACGAGCAATGGGGTTTTCCTCCAAGATGATTGAGCGATTCTTTCGTCCACTTGTCGGCGGCATTCAACTTGATCCAAGTCTCTCCACATCGCGTCGCATGTTTGATGTCATCTTCCGCACACTTGCAAATGGAGATTCCGTTGTTCCCGCGCATGGCATGGGGCAAATCTCTGAACAACTTGCTGCGTCTCTGAAGACCACATCACTTCATCTCAATACTCCCGTGACAGCAGTGTCTTCCGGTTCAGTCACATTGGCAAGTGGACAGAGCATCACTGCGAAAGCAATCATCGTGGCAACAGAAGGTCCTGTCGCAGCGAAACTGCTCGGCTTGCCGCCTGTTGAGTCACGCTCTGCTGGTTGCGTGTACTTCTCAGCACCACAACCGCCCGTCAACGGCGCCTATGTGATTCTCGACGGACACGGACAAGGCCCTGTCCTCAACGTGGCAGTCATGTCACTTGTGTCTCCCCATTACGCACCTGAAGGTAAACACCTCATTGCTGCTGCACTGCCCGGCGTGATTGATGGCGACTTAGAAGATCTCGCCCGTACACAGCTACGCAGTTGGTGGGGCCCACAAGTTGATGCGTGGACGCACCTGCGCACCTACAAGATTCCTCATGGTCAGCCAGGCCAAGACGCACCTTTCTCACCAAAGAAAAAGGTCTCCCTCGGTGAAGGTCTGTATGTGTGCGGCGACCACCGCGACACCGGTTCCACACAGGGAGCCATGTACTCAGGTCGCCGCTGTGCGGAATTGGTTGCCCAGCAGGTCAGACTGTCGGTATGAGTTCTTCTGACCCATCCAAAATCGTTTCACGTTCTGTTGTTGTTCCTGCTCCGGCAGCAGACATCTTCAATCTTCTGGCAGACCCACGCCGTCATCATGAGATCGATGGTTCAGGTTCCGTACAAGCAGCAGAGCTTGATGCACCAGAACGTCTTTCGCTCAACACAAAGTTCGGCATGAAGATGAAGATTCTTGTTCCATACAAGATGATGAACACTGTTGTTGAGTTTGAAGAAGGCTCACGCATTGGCTGGCGCCACATTGGCGGACACGTGTGGCGTTACATCCTTGAACCAGTTGATGGCGGCACAAAGGTGACCGAAGAGTTCGACATGAACACCAGCAAGAGCCAGTTAGGTCTCAAGATCATGAACGCGCCGAGCAACAACGCAAAGTCAATTGAAAAGACTCTTGCGAACTTGGTGCGCGTCTTTACGAAATAGTTATCGAATGTGCTGCGAGACAGCACGACGCAGATAACGACCACGGCCGGCTGCACCAAAGAACTGACCACCGTCAACGATGACTTCGCCATGGGACAACACGGTGCGTACTTTGCCCGTGATGTCCATGCCTTCATACGCAGAATGATCCAAATTCATGTGATGCGTCGCTTGACTCAATGTTTGCTTCGCAGCTGGGTCATACACAACAAGGTCGGCATCGAGACCTTCACGAATCGCGCCCTTTTGTGGAAGACCAAAGAGACGCGCTGGAGCAGTCGCGCACACTTCCACCCATCGCTCTTCACTGATGTGGCCAGCAACTACGCCCTGATACACAAGGTCCATCCGGTGCTCTACTCCGCCAATACCATTCGGCACCACGTTGAATGATTCACCATTTGCCAACTTCTGTTCACGCAAACAGAACGGGCAGTGGTCAGTGCTTACGACAGCCAACTGATCAACGCGCAGGCCTTCCCAGAGGTCGGCTTGATGATGATCATGCTTTGAACGCAGTGGCGTCGAGCAAATGTATGCAGCGCCATTGGGCCATCCTTGACCGAGGTGATCTTCCAACGACAAGTGCAAATACTGCGGGCATGTCTCAGCGAAAATGTTTGTGCCGCGCGAACGCGCTTCCACTACTTCACGTAGTGCATGAGAACTCGAGAGATGCACGATGTACAACGGTGCATTGCCTGCAACGCGCGCGAGAACTCCGGCGCGATGCACTGCCTCTGCTTCAAGTTCAGGTGGACGTGTGCGTGAGTGAAAATCTGGCGTGATGTTTCCCGCAGCAACTGCTTGTTCCACCAACACGTCAATGGCCAAACCATTTTCTGCGTGCACCATGGCCATCATTCCGGTATCGGCACACATCTGTAGTGCTCGCAGAATTTGGCCATCGTCGGAATACAAACGACCCGGATACGCCATGAATAACTTGATGGATGCAACACCCTCGCGTTCAATCAATGAACGCGTATCAATGAGCGCTTGCTCGTCGACTCCACCCAGCACTTGATGCAAGCCCCAGTCAATGACACATTGACCCTCTGCTTCGGCCATTCGCTTCTCAAATGACTGCAAGACATTTCCGCCCGTGCGCTGTTCGGAGAAGTCAATAATCGTGGTTGTGCCACCATGCGCTGCCGCTGTGGACCCTGAAAGGAAAGTGTCTGACGACACTGTGGTTCCGGTGTCGAGCTGCATATGAACGTGAGCATCAACTCCGCCTGGTACGACCAAACAACCCGTTGCATCAATGACCCGATCATCAGGGCCAGGAACAATGCCGCCACCTGACTTCGGCACGATGGATTGAAAACGACCATTCTCGATTGCCACGTCGGCGTCCAACCTGCCATCGGCATTCACCACGGTTCCATTGACAATCAGAGTGCGCACACAGCAAATCTAAACCCCCTTGGGCGTGCCCGTAGTGCTAAACCTCATACGTGGCAATTTCTCTCCCCCAAGGATTCACGTCATATGTCGCCAATGTCGGCGTCAAAGACGACAGCAAAGACTTCACCGTGGTCCTCGCCGATGCAGGTTCAACATCTGCTGGTGTCTTCACAAAGAGCCGATTCGCAGGTCCATCTGTTGAAGTGTCTCGTCGCCACAACACCGGCCATGCACGCGCCATGGTGGTCATCTCAAAGAACGCAAATGTTGCCAATGGCCCGGTGGGGCTCGCCCATGCGGAAGAAGTGACTGCATCAGTTGCCACAAAGTTGGGCATCAACCCATCTGAAGTTCTCATTGCATCAACAGGTGTCATTGGACGCTTGTATCCGATTGAACGTATTCGCACTGGCATCGCTGCCTTGCCTTTCCCTCTGCCGGCGAATAACGCCGAAGAGGTCGCACGCGGGATCATGACCACCGACACTGTGCACAAAGTTTCAGAAGCAACTGTTGCTGGAACATCGGCACGTGTTGTCGGTGTTGCCAAAGGCGTGGGAATGATTGAACCCGACATGGCAACGATGATTTCAATGATCTTCACCGACGCATTGCTCTCTTCAGAAGACCTCGATGCAACTTTCCGTCGCGTCGTGAACCGCACGTTCAACTGCGTTTCCATCGACACCGATTCATCCACGAGCGACACCGCCATTGTGTTGGCCAGTGGCGCCGCAGGTGCAGTTGATGCAAGTGCATTCGAAACCGCACTCGAATCAGTCATGTTGGATCTCACAAAGAAGATCGCACGCGACGGTGAAGGTGCTGAGACTCTTATTGAAGTGCGCGTCGACAAGTCCCGCGACGAAGCACAAGCAAAGACAGTCGCAAAGGCAATTGTGAACTCTCCACTCGTCAAAACTGCCGTGCATGGCGCAGACCCGAACTGGGGTCGCGTGGCAATGGCTATTGGCAAGTGCAGTGACTACACCGATATTGATCAGGAAAAGGTCGTCATTCGCTTTGGAACCCAAGAGGTGTACCCATCACGAGTTGATGAAGCAGGGCTTGCCCAGTTGAGCAAGTACATGAAGGGCGACGATGTTCTCATTCATGTGTCGCTACAGACCGGTACTGCACAAGCAACCGTGTGGGGCTGTGACCTCACCGATGGCTACGTACGCATCAACGCCGATTACACCACCTGAGTTTTATGTCGTTCGTTGCGCATCTCCACGTCTCGCCCGAGCATTCATTCTCGAAATTTTCCCAGGACCGGATCGCACTCATCGCCGGATACGGGGTGGAAGGCGATGCGCATGCAGGCCCCACTGTGAAGCACCGATCGCGCGTAGCCATAGACCCATCGACACCTAATCTGCGACAAGTCCATCTCATTCCTGAAGAGACATTGTCTGATCTCATTGACAATGGATTCGATGTCAAACCTGGCGACCTTGGGGAGAACATCACCACATCAGGCATTGACTTGCACGACCTCCCAGTCGGCACACTCTTACGTATCGGCAATGAAGCACTTCTTGCGTTGACAGGTTTACGCAACCCATGTCATCAGATCGAGGATTTCCGAAGCGGACTCCTCAAGCAATGCCTCCCCAAAGATGAGCAAGGCGAGGTTCAGCGACGGGCCGGCGTGATGGCCATAGTCATTGTCGGCGGAACAGTGAACACCAGCGACACCATTGAGGTCGCTCTACCACCGCTGCCTCATTCACCGCTGCAACGCATTTAGCGGGTTTCGAAATACGCGAAGAGTTTCTCGCGGTACGGCGCAATGCTCTTGTACACGGCGACATCTTCATGAATCTTGTTCACAAGTTCAGCAATGTCTTGCACTAACGGTTGGTCGCGTTCCATAAAGTCTGACAACTTCTCTACATACGTGCGAATTGTGAAGAGAATGCCACCGGTGATGGGCAAGCGACGCAATGTCTGCCACTCCACACGGAACCACATGTCGGCCGCATCCATCTCTGGCGTCATGGGCGGCGTGTCAGGTTGAAACAGCGCAGGATGATTTGAGATTCCCCAGTTGATACGCCACATCGGACGCTCCGGACTTAATCGCATCATCACCGAATTCACAGGTGAATTGAGATCTTCTTCATATCGCGCGACTGGCGAATGAATACTCGCCATCGTTCCGTCAATCTTCTCGGCCAAACGCCAACGATTCGGAGAGCACAACACTGCAGCCGCAAGCCGAGGTACGCCATCTTCATCGGGCAACAGAATGCAGAGATCATCAGCAACCTGCAACGCAGCATCCACCAGCGCATCGATTCCCAATTCCATAGATGGATTCGCACCAATCGAGGCAAGCACTCCGGCGGCAACTTCTTCACATGCTTCTTCTGCGCCTTCAATACATGCAATGACTTCGTGAGGGCGCTCTGCGATAAGTGCGCGCTTCATCGCAATCGTCGGAGCCCAGTCGTCATCAACAGCCGACACCCATTGCGCAACATCTAAAGGTCGAGCGCCAACGCGCAATCGCACTGCATCAACAGCCGTGGGAAACAGCCCATCGGGAATAGCGATAGAACGACGATTCCCCGGGACAAAGCCCGGGGAATCGTTAAGAGGTGTTTCGTGCCGATCAAACGGCGTGAACGGATCGTTATGAAAAACGATGCTCACTTAGGCGGCATACGAATGCCACCGTCCACGCGGATGGTTTCAGCATTCATGTAGCTGTTCGT